>CAKUHV010000057.1 GCA_934659445.1 uncultured Oscillospiraceae bacterium
GTGTAAATTGCCGCAGTTTTGCATAGCGGGCTTCAAAAGTTTCCCGGGACAGAAGGGATCTGTCCCGGGAAAGTGATTTTTTTAACGGGTTTGTCCGTTGCCGACAATCAGATATTTGGTGGAGCAAAGCTCCCGCAGGCCCAGAGGGCCCCGGGCGTGGAGCTTCTGGGTGGAGATCCCCATCTCGCAGCCCAGACCGAACTCCCCGCCGTCGGTGAAGCGGGTGGAGGCGTTCCAGTACACGGCGGCGGAGTCCACCCCCAGCTGGAACCGGGCGGCGGCGTCCGCGTCCTCGGTGACGATGCAGTCGGAGTGCCCCGTGGAGTGGGCGGCGATGTGGGCCATGGCGGCGTCCAGACCATCCACCACCCCCACGGCCATGACGTAATCCAGATACTCCCGGCAGAAGTCGTCCCCCCCGGCGGGGGTGCCGGGGATCAGGGCGGCGGAGCGGCTGTCCAGACGCAGCTCCACCGGGGGCAGGCCCTTTTCCGCCCGCCGGTCCACCAGCCGCTCCTTCAGCAGGGGCAGGAAGGCGGGGGCGATGTCCCGATGCACCAGACAGACCTCGGCGGCGTTGCACACGCTGGGGCGGGAGCATTTGGCGTTTTCGATGATGTTCAGGGCCATGTGGAAGTCGGCGGCCTTATCCACATAGATGTGGCACACGCCGGTGCCCGTCTCCAGCACGGGGACGGTGGCGTTGTCCACGCAGGAGCGGATCAGTCCCGCGCCCCCCCGGGGGATGAGCAGATCCACCAGCCCCCGGGCGCACATCAGCTCGTTGGCGCTGGCCCGGCTGGTGTCCTCCACCAGCTGGATCGCGTCCGCCGGCAGGCCGGCCTCCTCCAGCCCCTTCTTCAGGGCGGAGACGATGGCGGCGGCGGAGCGGTGGGCTTCCTTCCCGCAGCGCAGGACGCAGGCGCTGCCCGCCTTCAGGGCCAGGGCGGCGGCGTCGGAGGTCACGTTGGGCCGGGACTCGTAGATGATGGCGATGACCCCCATGGGTACGGATACCCGGCGGATCACCAGCCCGTTGGGCCGCTCCACCCGGGCCAGCTCCTCCCCCACGGGGTCGGGCAGGGCGGCCACCTGGCGGATGCCCTCGGCCATGCCGGCGATGCGGCCGGGGTCCAGGGCCAGCCGGTCCAGCATCACGTGGGATACGGTGCCCCGGGCGGCCTCCAGGTCGAGGGCGTTGGCGGACAGAATGGCCTCCTGCTCCGCCAGCAGTTCGCTGGCCATGGCCAGCAGGGCGCGGTTTTTGGCGTCGGTTCCTGCGGCGGCCATGGCGGCCTTGGCCCCTTTGGCCCGCAGCAGCAGTTCATTTGTAGTCATGAGATTTCAACCTCTCTCTTGTAGGATCTGCCGGGCAGCGGCCCGGACAGTGGGGGTGCATAGCTCGTCATTCAGGATGGTACGCAGTTCCTCGCTGTCGGCGGCAGCATACAGGGCGGCGATATCGCCGGTGGTGGGGGTGTCCCGGTCGCAGGGCACCAGAAAGGCGGAGCGGCGGCACTCGGGACACAGGTACAGCTCCATAGGCTGTAAGGTGGCGGTCAGCTCGGACAGAAAGGGCTTGCCGCCCATGGGGATGGTCTGACGGCCGCAGTAGCGCATACGCCCGCCGCAGGGACAGAGAATGTGAGCTTCCATAGATCTTCCTCCCGCAAAAAACGTTACATGGCAGTTTATGCGGGAGCAGGAAGGGTGTGCGGGGGAGACGGCGAAGCACCGGGGTCTACATATGATGTGGACAACGGATGTTGAATGTCGTAGGGGCGGATATCATCCGCCCGTAGGGGTCATAGGGGGCGGAGCCCCCTATACACCTGAAAGGGAGGGCGGGAGGGTATCAAAATGTCGCCTTGAACCGTGTGCCCGCGCTTTTCCCCTCGGCGATGTCATACAGCACCTCCGGCCGGGCGCCGTTGGCGATCACCATGTCGCACCCGGCGGCGGTGACCATTTTGGCGGCCCGCACCTTGGTGGACATGCCGCCGGTGCCCAAGTCGGAGCCCGCCCCGGCGGCCAGAGCCTCGATCTCCGGCCCGATGGCCTCCACCACGGGGATCAGCCGGGCGCTGGGATCCTTCCGGGGGTCGGCGGTATAGAGCCCGTCGATGTCCGACAGCAGCACCAGCAGGTCGGCCCGGGCGCACCGGGCCACGATGGCCCCCAGGGTGTCGTTGTCCCCCACCTTGATCTCGGCGGTGGCGATGGTGTCGTTCTCATTGATAATGGGCAGAGCCCCCAGCTGGAGCAGCCGCTCCAGGGTGTTTTCAAAGTTTTCCCGCCGGGAGGTGTGCTCCACATCGTCGCCGGTGAGCAGGATCTGGGCCACCGTGTGGTTGTACTGGGTAAACAGCCGGTCGTAGGTATACATCAGCTCGCACTGGCCCACGGCGGCGGCGGCCTGCTTGGTGGGCATGTCGCCGGGGCGGCCGGGGAGATTCAGCTTGCCCACCCCCATGCCGATGGCGCCGGAGGAGACCAGAATGATCTGGTGCCCCTCGTTCTTCAGGTCGGACAACACCTTGACGAGCTCCTCCACATGGCGGATGTTCATCCGCCCGGTGGCGTGGGCCAGCGTGGATGTGCCCACTTTGACAACGATCCGCATAATGTGACCTCCAAAAGATTTGATACCCATCCCAGCCCACCCCTTTAGATGTATGGGGGTTTCACCCCCATACCCCCCTATACTAAAATTGGGAGGGTGGGCGGGTAAAAATTACTTCTTCTGCATCTCCATGGTCTTCTCATAGGCCGCGATGACGGCCTCCATGGCGGCGGAGCGGAAGCCGTTTTTCTCCAGCATCCGCACCCCCTGAATGGTGGTGCCCCCGGGGGAGCACACCGCGTCCTTCATGGCGCCGGGGTGCTTCCGATTTTCCAGATAGAGCTTACCCGTGCCCACCAGCATCTGGGCGGCGCAGACCATGGCCTTGTCCCGGGGCAGGCCGCAGGCCACCGCCCCGTCGGCCAGCGCCTCCATAAACAGGGAGGCGAAGGCGGGGCCGCAGCCGGACACGCAGTTGGCGGGCACCATCAGGGCCTCGTCCATCTCGTCCAGCAGGCCGGAGGGGGCCATGAGGGACAGGAAGTCGGCCTTCTCCTCCGGGGTGACCCCCCGGACGCAGAACTGGGCGATGCCCTCCCCAATGGCGGCGGGGGTGTTGGGCAGAATACGGATCAGGGGATAGCTTGCCCCCAGCAGGCGCTCCAGCTCGTCCAGGGTGACGCCGGCGGCCATGGAGCAGATGACGAACCGGTCTTTCCGGGCGGCCAGAATGGGGCGAAGGGGGGCCAATGCCCCTTCCATCATCTGCGGCTTGACCCCCAGAAAGATGATGTGACAGGTGGCGGCAATGTCCTCGTTGGTGGATACCTTGCTGCCGGGCAGCTGGGCCTTCAGCGCCTCCGCCTTGGCGGGGGTGCGGTTGGCCAGCACCAGAGGGACGCCCTCCCCCCTGCCCCTGTATGCCGCCCGGGCCAGGGCGGAACCCATGTTGCCGGTACCGATAAAGCCTACGGAATGGTACATAGATGGTCCTCCTTCATCGTCAGAGTGTAGGGGGATGCCCCAATGTCATTCAGTTAAGAGAAACCTGTCATTCCGAGGCAGTGACCGATGTCACTGCCGTGGGAATCCGCATCTAAAACGTTAGAAAAGGCGGATTGCCGCGCCAGTCTGCGGACTGGCTCGCAATGACAAAGCCCTTAACTTAATGGCATTGGGGGCTGCTCCCGGGTCTTTTTCCGCATTATATCACATTCCCTGAAAAAGGGATATAAGGACTTTTCCCGGAAACTTAAAAAATCTTAAAGGAATCTTTATTGTTTTTTCCGGCGGGGCAGACTATCATAACTGTATCAGACACTTCATACAGTTCCGGCGGCAGCCGGAGGGAAGGAGGGCGCCATGCTGAATCTGGATTTCAGAGACACGCGGCCCATCTATGAACAGGTGCGGGACGGCCTGCGCCGCCTGATGGTCACCGGGGTCATCCGGGAGGGGGAGAAGCTGCCCTCCGTCCGGGCGCTGGCCAGCAGTCTGGCCATCAACCCCAACACCATACAGCGGGCCTATGAGGCCCTGGAGGCGGAGGGCTACCTCTGCTCCGTGCAGGGGAAGGGCTCCTTCGCCGCACCCCACGCCGGGGTGGACGAGGGGCGGAGACGGCAGCTGCTGAACAGCTTCGACGGCGTGTGTACCGAGCTGTTCTGCCTCGGTATGGATGGGGAGACCTTGGCTCAGCGGCTGAGGACACTGGAAGGAGGGATCGGGCAGTGATCCAGGTAAACAATGTGGTCAAGACCTTTGACGGGTTCCGGGCCCTGGACGGGCTGACCATGAAGGTGGAGCGGGGCTCCATCTACGGACTGGTGGGGCCCAACGGCTCCGGCAAGTCCACCATTCTGCGGCACATCACGGGGGTGTACCGCCCCGATTCCGGCTCCGTTCTGGTGGAGGGAAAGCCGGTGTATGAAAATCCGGAGATCAAAGCGCGCATTGCCGTGATCCCTGACGAGCTTTACTATTTCAACTCCGCCTCCACCCGGGACATGATGAGATTCTACCGGGGGACCTATCCCAAGTTCGACATGGAGCGGTACGAGACCCTGCGTAAGGCCTTCCCCGAGGTGGACGAGAAGGCCCCCATCCGCCGCCTGTCCAAGGGGATGCAGAAGCAGAGCGCCTTCTGGCTGGCCCTGTGCTGCAATCCCGAGCTGCTGGTGCTGGACGAGCCGGTGGACGGCCTGGACCCGGTGATGCGGCGGCAGGTGTGGTCCCTGCTCATGGGGGACGTGGCCCAGCGGGGCACCACGGTGCTGGTGTCCAGCCACAACCTGCGGGAGCTGGAGGACGTGTGCGACCACGTGGGCATCCTGTCCCACGGGAAGGTGCTGCTGGAGCGCTCCCTCACCGACCTTCAGGACAACGTGGTGAAGCTGCAGGTGGCCTTCAACCAGCCGGAGCTGCCCCAACTGCCCAAGGATATGAACATCCTGCACATCGGCCAGCTGGGAAGGGTGTATACCCTGATCGTCCGGGGCAACCCCAGCGAGATCAAAAGCCGCATGGCGGCCTACAGCCCCATCCTGCTGGAGGCCCTGCCCCTGAGCCTGGAGGAGATCTTTATTTATGAACTGGGAGGTGAGGACTATGCGGTCCGGGACATCGTGCTTTAATACGGTCTATGGCAAAAACCTGACCCGCTTCTGGCCCCTGTGGGCGATCTACGGCATGGCGTGGCTCTTTATGATGCCCCTTGCCCTGCTCCAGAGATGGCTGAACGGGCTGCGCTGGATGGAGGGGTCCGAGGTGCTCCGGCAGAGCTTGCTGAACTGGTCGGTGCGGGTGCCCCAGACCCTCACCCCCGGCCTGTGTCTGGCCGCCGCCTTCGGGGTGTTCTGCGCCATGGAGGCGTTCGGATATCTGTACACCACCCGCTCGGTGTGCATGATGCAGTCCCTGCCCATGAACCGGCGGCAGCTGTTCACCGCCCAGTATCTGGGGGGATTGTCCCTGCTGATCCTGCCCAATGTGGTCATCGCCGCCCTCACCGCGGCGCTGGAGCTGTGCCTGCTGCCCTCCGCCGGGTGGGGGGCGGCCCTGTCCGCCCTGGGCCTGTGGCTGGCGGTGCAGAGCGGCCTGTGCCTGTTCTTCTACTCCTTCGCGGTCTTCTGCGCCATGTTCACGGGCAGCGTGCTGGCCCTGCCGGTATTCTACGGCATCCTGAACTTTCTGGTCGCGGGGGTGTACATGCTGGTGCAGGGGCTGATGGCGGAGTTCTTCTACGGCTTCTCCCGGTGGGGAATGGGGATGCCGTCCGCCATTCGGTGGCTGACCCCCTTTGTCAAGCTGATGGACGCCTGCGAGGGCTCCTGGGCCCTTTGGGACGACACCTGCTATCAGCTGAGAGCCCCAGGTGCGGTGGCGGTATACGCCGCCGCCGGGGTGGTGCTGGCGGTGCTGGCCGTTCTGGTGTATCAGCTGCGCCACGCCGAGTCCGCCGGCGACGTGGTGGCCATCCCCGTGGTGCGGCCGGTGTTCCGCTGCGGTGTGGCCTTCTGCACGGGGCTGTCCATGGGCATCTTCACCGCCGTGTTCTTCGGATGGGCGGCCGACGGCCTGCCCCTGACCCTGCTGGTGGTGCTGTGGACGGCGGTGGGCTGGTTCGTGGCGGAGATGTTCCTGCGCCGCTCCTTCCGGGTGCTGCGGGCGTGGAAGGGCTGTCTGGTGATGATGGCGGTGTCCGCCCTGCTGTGCGCCGGGTGTATGTTCGACCTGTTCGGGGTGCAGAGCCGCGTCCCCGCCGCCGACCGGGTGGAGTCCGTCACCGTCAGCGGCGACATGCTGGGCTACCCCAACGACGGGGCCTCCCGGGAGGACCTCAAACTGACCGGCCGCACTCAGGTGGAGAAGGTGATCGCCCTCCACCAGGCCATTGTGGACTGGCACAACGCCGGCGAGGACGGGGCCAACCCCGGCAAGAACCGGGCGGAGAGCCTGCGGGTGGAGCTGACCTACCGTCTGCGGGGGGGCGGCACCCTGTCCCGGAGCTACTACGCCGTGTCCGTCTATGAGGAGGACGTGGACCAGCCCGGCACCGTGGCCTATGCCTGGCGGCAGCTGGCGGAGGACCGGGACATCGTGGCCGCGGCCTACGGCTTTGACCGGTACGACCTGTCCCAGTGGATCGCCGATACCTGGGAGGGGGGCACCTATCACGCCGACCGGGACCGCGGCATCAACGCCTATCTGGACGGCGTCCGGGACAAGGACGGCGGCTACAACACCGTCTCTCTGGACGGGGCCGCCGGGGAGGATCTGGACGGCCTGTGGACGGCGGTGCTGGCCGACTTTAAGGCGGGCACGCTGGGCCGCCGGTATCTGTTCGACAGCTCCGACCAGCGGATGGACCACACCTGCCGCACCGATCTGGTCTTCGAGTTCAAGTCCGATCCGGAGGAGGGGCGCTCCTGGACGAGCGTCATCGTCACCCTGACCCCCGACGCGGAGAACACCCTGTCCTGGCTGCGGGAGAACTCCGGGCTGGGCACGGACTATACCGTTCCCACCTACCGCCAGTGGACGGAGGGGGAGTACGAGGATGCCGCCGAGAAGTTTTACAACGGCGACACCGCCGGAGAGACCTTTGACGCGGCCACCGGGGAGGAGGTCCTTGGGGCCATCGGCGGAGCCGACGGTCCCACCGTGGTGATCACGACGGGGGGATATTAAAGCGCCCCCATTTTCCCCTTGACCCCGCTGCCCCGGCGGGGCTATACTGAACTGAACACAAGGCCGGATACCCCCCTCCCTTTGCGGAGCGGGGGCTTTCGGCGTCTCCAAACCATTTTGTCCGCTGTGAGGAACTGCCATGAAACTGCTCGCCTGTGCCCTGAACGATCTGCCTGAATTCCGGCAGCTGCTGACCGCCATCGACGGCGGAGCCTGCCCCGCCGCCGTGTCCGGCCTTGCCGCCGTCCACCGGGCCCACTTCGCCGCCGCCCTTGGGCTGGTGACCGGGCGGCCGGTGGTGGCCGTGTGCGCCGACGAGGGAGAGGCCGGCCGTCTGGCCCGGGACATGGCTGCCTTTGCGGGGGCGGAGGTGCCCGTGCTTACCCCCCGGTCCTTCACCTTCCACACCGGGGCCACGGTGTCCCGCCAGTGGGAGCACCGGCGGCTGGCTCTGCTGGACCGCCTGAGCCGGGGGCAGATGCCCTTTCTGGTGGCCACGGCGGAGGCCCTGACCCAGTACACCGTCCCCCCCCAGACCCTGACCAGAGCCCGGCTGGAGCTGAAGCCCGGGGACAGCCGCGACCTGAATTCCCTGACCGAGCAGCTGACCGCTATGGGCTACGTCCGGTGCGACCAGGTGGAGGGGGTGGGCCAATTTGCCCTGCGTGGGGGCATTCTGGACGTGTTCGGCCCCGGCATGGAAAACCCCGTCCGGGCGGAGTTCTGGGGGGACGAGATCGATGCCATGGGTGCCTTCGACCCCGCCACCCAGCGGCGGACGGAGAACGTGGAGTCCGCCCTGCTGCTGCCCGCGGCGGAGGTGCTGCCCCACATGGCCCCCGGGGGGCTCTCCGGCCTGGCGGCCAAGCTGGAAAAGCTGGCGCAGCGGGCGCGGCGGGAGGGCGGTCAGGAGCTGGCCGCCAGTCTGGAGCGGGACCGGGAGCTGCTGGAGCAGGGCCTGCCCTTCCCCGCCGCCGACCGGTATCTCTCCCTGATCTACCCGGAGCTGACCACCCCCCTGGACTACCTGCCCGGGGACGCCTGTGTGGTGCTCAGCGAGTGCCCCCGGGTGGAGGAGCGGGTCAAGACCTATCAGTGGCAGATCCAGGAGGACATCAAGACCCTGCTGGAGCGGGGGGAGCTGGACTCCGCCTGCACCGACCTGGCCCTGACCCCGGGGCAGCTGTTCCGGGCCATGGAGGAGTTCCCTCTGGTGTTTCTGGACTCCTTTACCATCTCCTCCTACCCTGTGCTCCCCCGCTGTCTCATCCCGGTGACGGCCAAGCAGCTGTCCCCCTTCGGGGCGAGTCTGGAGACGGCGGTGCAGGATATGTCTCACTACCAGGCCGCGGGGTTTTCCACCGTGGTGCTGGCGGCCAGCGAGCAGCGCTGCCTGAATTTACAGCAGCTGCTGCGGGAGCAGGGCATCAAGACGGCGGTGGAGTTCCGGCTGAAGGGCCTGCCCAGGGCGGGCACGGCGGTGATCTGTGTGGGCGGCCTGTCCGCGGGCATGGAGTACCCCGCCAAAAAGCTGGCCATTCTGGCCGAGGGCAGCGGCGGCGGACAGAAAAAGCGCCCCCGTCCGGTCAGGCAGGCCACCAACCGCCAGAAGCTGAAGTCCTACGCCGACCTGTCCGTGGGCGACCTGGTGGTGCATGAGCACCACGGCATCGGCCGGTACGCCGGCATGGTGAAGATGGCCGCCGACGGGGTGCAGAAGGACTATGTGAAGATCGCTTACGCCGGGTCCGACGTGCTGTACGTCCCCGCCACCCAGCTGGATCTGGTGAGCAAGTACATCGGCGGCGGCGAGGACGCCAACGAGACCAAGAAGCTGTCCAGGCTGGGGGGCACCGAGTGGGAGAAGCAGAAGAGCCGGGCCAAAAAGGCGGTGCAGGATCTGGCCAAGGGGCTGATCCAGCTGTACGCCCAGCGCCAGCGGCAGGCGGGGTTCTCCTTCTCCCCGGACACCCCGTGGCAGCGCCAGTTTGAGGAGGAGTTCGAGTATACCGAGACCGAGGACCAGCTGCGGTGCGTGGAGGAGATCAAGCGGGATATGGAGAAGCCCTCCCCCATGGACCGCCTGCTGTGCGGTGACGTGGGCTACGGCAAGACGGAGGTGGCCTTCCGGGCCATTATGAAGTGCGTCATGGACGGCAAGCAGGCCGCCGTTCTGGTGCCCACCACCGTGCTGGCCCGGCAGCACTACCTGTCCGCATTGAACCGCTTCCGGGGCTACCCCGTGACCATCGACGTGGTCTCCCGCTTCCGCACCCCCACCCAGATGAAAAAGACCCTGTACGACGTATCCACCGGCAAGGTGGATATCCTCATCGGCACCCACCGCCTGTTCAACCGGGATGTGCGCTTCAAGGATCTGGGCCTGCTGGTGGTGGACGAGGAGCAGCGCTTCGGCGTGCAGCACAAGGAGAAGCTGAAGGAGACCTTCCGTCAGGTGGACGTGCTCACCCTGTCCGCCACCCCCATCCCCCGCACCCTGAACATGGCCCTGTCCGGCATCCGGGATATGTCCACCCTGGAGGAGCCCCCCGCCGACCGCCAGCCGGTACAGACCTATGTGCTGGAGCACGACTGGGCCGTGCTGGCCGACGCCATGCGCCGGGAGCTGGAGCGGGGAGGGCAGGTGTATTACCTGCACAACCGGGTGGAGACCATCGACCGCACCGCCGCCCGCCTCCAGTCCCTGCTGGGGGAGGACGCGGCCATCGGCGTGGCCCACGGCAAGATGACCCAGGAGGCCATTGACGACGTGATGAGCCGCATGACCGACGGCGACCTGAACGTGCTGGTGTGCACCACCATCATCGAAACGGGCATCGACCTGCCCAACGCCAACACCCTGATCATCGAGGACGCCGACCAGTTGGGCCTGGCCCAGCTGCACCAGATCCGGGGCCGGGTGGGCCGCTCCAGCCGCCGGGCCTTCGCCTACCTCACCTACCGCCGGGGCAAGGTGCTCACCGAGGTGGCTGCCAAGCGCCTGAGCGCCATCCGGGAGTTCGCCGAGTTCGGCTCCGGCTTCAAGATCGCCATGCGGGATCTGGAGATCCGGGGGGCGGGCAATGTGCTGGGCCCGGAGCAGTCGGGCTTTATGCTCAGCGTGGGCTACGACATGTATCTGCGCCTGCTGGAGGAGGCCGTGCTGACAGAGCAGGGGCAGACGGTGGAAAAGCCCGCCGGCTGCGCCGCCGACCTGTCCGTGTCCGCCAACATCCCCGACCGGTACGTCCCCTCCGCCGAGCAGCGCATGGACCTGTACCGCCGCATCGCCGCCATCCGCAGCGAGAGCGACGCCGACGACCTTGTGGATGAGCTCATCGACCGCTACGGCGAGCCACCCCGCCCGGTGAACAACCTGATCTCCGTGGCCCTGCTGCGGTGCGCCGCCTCCGCCGCCGGCATCACCGACATCAGCCAGAAGGCCGGGTGCCTGCTGCTCTCCCTGCCCAAATTCGATCTGGCCGCCGTGTCCGCCCTGTGCGCGGGCAGCAAGTATAAGGGGCGGCTGCTGTTTTCCGCCGGGGATAAGCCCTATCTGTCCCTGCGCCTGAGGAAGGGGGAGGATCCCCTGAAGGCTGCCCAGCAGGTGGTGGACGATCACGGGAAAGAGAATTAGATCCCCCTTTTGGACGAGTGGGGGCTGCGCCCCCACGCCCCCGTAGGGGCGGCGCCTACGGGATACGATGAACGGACGTTGTACCCCGTAGGGGCGGATATGAT
>CAKUHV010000058.1 GCA_934659445.1 uncultured Oscillospiraceae bacterium
CGCCCCCTCCTTCCTCCGCTTTTTGAGGAATATGGCAGCGCATACACAGGCTGTGAGCAGAAGCATCACGCCCGCGGCGTAATACCCGGTATCCCCGCCCCCGCCGGTCTCCGGCAGCTGGGCGGTGGTGCGGTTGAGAACGCGGATGTGGTAGGCAGCGCCCGCCGGGGCCACATAGCCGTGGTCCTTCACGGTGACGTTGCCGTTCTCGTTCAGCTTCAGATAGGCGGGCTGGTCGAAGGCCAGATAGCCCGCCGGGGCCAGGGTCTCGGTCAGGCGGTAGTGCTGGTTATAGCGCAGGTTGTCGAAGCTGAGCTCCCCATGAGCGTCGGTCACGGCGGTCTTGACCACCGCGCCGCTCAGCGGCTCTCCGTTTTTGTCCACGGGCACCAGAGCGAACTCCGCGCCGGGAACGGCGGTCTTTCCGGAGATGTCCAGCTTTTTCAGAAAGAGCATGGGCCGCTTGGGGGTGTTCTCCGCCACAAGGGAGATGCTGTCCAGCCCCGTTACTACGGTGCGGTAGCTCACGATCCAGTTGGCAAAGGTGTAGTCCGCCTTGCAGCTCTCCGCGCCGATCTTCAGCTCGCGGATGGACCAGGTGACGGCCTCGCCGTTCACGATCATGGGCAGGGCCGTCCAGGCGTGGGCCCAGCCGTGGTCGCCGGTCAGGGTGACCAAGGCGGACTGGCCGCTCTCCCGCAGGATGGTAGCCGCGGTGCTGGTGCTGCCGTTGGCCAGCAGCTGCACCACCACGTCGGCGCGCTCTCTGTCCTCGCAGTTCCAGCGCTTCACGGCGGTGACCTCCACGGGGTCGGAGCTGTTGCGGATGACCAGCAGGCCCTGATCATAGCGCGCCCAACCGCCGCTCTCGCTCTTGATGCCGATCGCGGCGTCCGCTATGCCGTCGCCGTCGGTGTCCTGCGTGTAGCCGATGACGACATCGCCGACGCTGTGGTAGCCCGCGGGGGTCTTTACCTCGCGGACGGTAATGTCGCCGCGCTCATAAGCGAAGCCGCTCGTGCTGATATTGGTGTAGCCGCCGCAGACAAGCGTGTCAAATGCGCCGTTTCCGGTTCCCTGAAACTCATACAGTCCGGTTTCCGTGTTATAGTCGAAGGTCATGCGCTCCCCGTCCTGATAGAGCTGGAACTCCGCCCCGGCCAGGGCCTGGCCCGTGGCGGCGTCCTCCTTCTTGATCATCAGGGAATTGCCCCGGAAATAGATGTTGTTGAACTCCGCCCGCAGCCACTCCGGGTCCTCCAGATCGGTGGCGAAGGTGGTGCCCCTGACGGAGATGGTGCCGCCGGTACCGGTGTCCGTCTGGCCCAGGGCGGAGGAGTCCACCACGATCCACTCGGCGTAGTCCGCGCTGCCCGAAACGTCCGGCGGATACTCGGTGATGGTCCACGCCTCGTTGTACTTCACGTCGCCGAACTCCCACAGCAGGGTGTTGTCGTCGCCGTCGCCGTCGTCAATGGGGGTCAGCCAGGCGGTGATCTGATTGGAGGTAAGCCCCAGCGCGGTCAGGATGCGCGTCCGCTCGGCGCTGTCGGCCTGGGTGATGGTCATGATATACCGCTTGTCGGCGGCGGCAACGGCATCGGCGTCGGCATTGACGTCGGCATTCACGGCGTAGATATAGAAGCCCTTCTTGGACTGCTGGATCAGCGTCTCGTTGCCGGAGAAGGTCTTTGTGGTGTGGACCCGGCCCTCCTTGCGTACCAGCAGGCCGTCCACGTGCCAGTCGTCCACATTGCCGTCGTTGGCCACCTTGAACTGGTACCAGCGGATGGCGTAGCCGTACTCGTTCAGGTCGTTCACGTTGACGGTAACGTATTCCCCGGCCTCGTTGGGCACGCTGAGCTGGCCGTTGGTGGCATAGGTCTTCAGCGCCTGGAACATATCGTTGTCGTCGGGGAACTTCGACAACCAGGGCCCGGTATCACTGCCGTAGAGGTTGCGGATGATCTTATCGTTGCTGTAATAGGTGGCGCCGTCGGTCATCTCCACGGCGTACAGCTCGTTCAGCTTCTCCGCCGTCAGGCTGCCGTCCACGCCGCCGACATAGGCGGAGAATACAACAGGGGTATAGGCATCCGCGCTGGTGCTGCCGTCGGCGGAGGAGTTATACTTCATGAAGAAGTTGACGCTTTTCAGGGGGGCGTAGTCCCACTGTCCGGTCAGCCTTACGGTCCCGTCCCTGTTGCCGTCATACTGGGCCAGCTCGCTGTAGCTGACCCGGGCGTCGGGCTGGATGAGGTCCCCCGTCTCGGTGCGCCAGCCGGTGAAGTAGACCGCGCCGTAGCGGCTGGGGACGCTTTTGAAGGACGAGACCACGGTGCGCTCGGTGACATTTTTCACCGTGTGGGCCGTGCCGGAGGCCACGGTGGCGGTGGTCTGACCACCCTGCACTCCAGGGATGGTGGACGGCGTGTTCAGGCCGCTGGGGGTGGACCACTTCTCGTCGTAGCGCACCGTCAGGGGCGGGCCGGAGATCTCCGTAAAGGTGGTATTCTCCTCCAGCACGGCGATGGAGCCGCTGGTATAGCTTGTGGTGCCCACGACCCAATAGCCGTCCGGCACCGTCACGCTCTGTCCCGGCAGCAGGGACCGGGTGGTCACTGTGCCGTCCAGATGGCGGAAGGTGGCGGTGATGTGACTCACGGCGGTGAAGGTGAAATCGCCGCTGAGCGTCATCTGCGTGCCGCCGGTGTAGTAGTCCGAGCCGCTGCGCCAGCGCTCGAAGCCCTCCGGCAGATCGATCAGGGTGTAAGCGGAGTTGATCCGCAGCCCCGCCGCGCTGGCATACTCCATCCCGTTCACATAGTAGACCACCGTACAGGTGTCCGGCTTAGCGTAGACCGTGGCCGCCGCCCTCGGGGAAACGGAGGTGATAACGTTTCCATCCTTATCTTCCCAGTGTGCATTTGTCAGTGTCGGCAGGGTGTATGTATAGCCGCTCTCCACATAGAGCGTGGTGTTGGACTCGTTCACGGCGGAGCGGTCCAGCGTCAGGGTGTAGAAGTCGATAGGGGTGTAATACCCTCCCGAGCGGGAGGTAAGGATCGCATAGCGGGTGCTGGAGCCGCTGCCGAAGGTGAGTCGGTCGCTGTTGTAATTCTGCGCATTGCTGCTGAAGCTGGACTCGTCCGTTGGTTTTGAGGTGGTATAGCGGAGATAATAGCCGTTCTGAAGGTTGCTGGCGGACAAATCGGTCTCCAGCACATTGGTATAGACCGCTGCGGCGTCGGCCTTTGTGATGTAACGGGTGTTTCCGTTGCCTGTCAGCCCCCTGCTGCCCACAAAGGTCAGTTCACTGTTGAGGCGTATGTAGAAGTTGACCGTATTATTGGCGGTGCTGGGGGTGTCCCCCAAAGCGAAGGCGGCAGCGCCGCCGGCAAGCAGCTCCTGCGGCAGGGTGCTCTCGCTCTCCTGTCCGCCCGGGGCGGGCTGGACCAGGCTCTCGTTGAGCACCAGGGCCGGGGTCTCCCGGGCCTCCGTCTCGTTCAGGGCGGCGATGACCGGCTGAGTCAGGGCCGTCTGTTCCGTCATGCCCTCCCCATCGACCGGCGTATCATCGTCTCCCCCGGGGGAGACGATGGCGGACATGTCCGCCGAGCTTTTTGACAGGATCGTTTCCAGCACGTTCTTCAGGCTCCGGCCCTCCGAGGCCGCCACCCGGCTGAGCAGGGCGTTGATGTCGTTGTCCGCCAGCCGCAGCAGATAGCAGTTCTCCCCGTGGACGTGGGCCTTCCGGCCGCATATGAGCACATCGCCGAGGTAGCAGTCCTCGCTGTGGCGGTGCTCCTGCATCCCGCAGCGGGGCGCCTGCTCCAATCCGACGGAGGAGAAGAACGCCCCCGCTGCGCCGGCCAGGGAGAGGATCAGCAGCACGCAGAGCACAGCAAAAACCCATATTCTCTTTTGCGGGTATCTTCTGTGTCCGTTCAAAACCATCTGTTCCTCCTCAGCTTCAAAAGGTCAGTTTAGAAACAGGACCTTTCCCAGTATTCTGTCCGCCGGGACCGTGCCGATCTCCTTCAATCGGCTGTCCATGGCCTCCGTGCGGTTATCCCCCATGACGAAAAAGCTGTCCGGCGGCACAAAGCAGGGGAATTCCTGACTGCACTGTCCCGCGGAGCGCTCTGCAAGATACGGCTCCTCCAGCGCCGCGCCGTTTACCGTAACGACCCCGTCGCTGTCCACGCTGACCTGTGTGCCGCCTGCGGCGACCACCCGCCGCACCAGCAGCCTGTTGTTGTAATAAAAGGCGATGACGTCCCCCTGCCGCGCGCGGCTGGTCCTGCGCAGCAGCAGCAGCTGGCCGTTCTCCAGGGCGGGAGCCATCCCGTCGCCGTAATAGCGCACCACCGCGAACTGATAGGTAAACAGATTCAGCAGCACGATGGCCCCCGCCAGCACGGCCCCCGCCGCGATGAGCAGCGCCCGGCTCCCGCTTTGCTTTTTTGTCTCCATAGGCAGATATTGCTCCCAGACCGATCTATATAAATGAATAGTGCTGCCCGTCCAGATCCCGTTATCCGTCTCCGGTATTATAACCCGTCCACCCCTGAACGAAGCAACCCCTTTTACAGGGAGAGCAATGACAGCTCAGTACAATCCCCATGTTATTCTAATATATATCCTCACCCCTCGGGGCCCTTCCGCATGAAATGCAGGATTTTCGGCATAAAATGCAAAAAGCAGGCCCTCCCGGTGGGAGAGTCTGCCTTGATCCCGTATGTGCCGTTTCTTGGGCTTTGAGGGGGGCGGCCCCTCGAGATATATCCTACGCCATGCTCTTCCGTAGGGGCGGATGTCCCCATCCGCCCCTGTTTTTGCGGAGCGCCGGGTCATCGCGCCCTACGCATTCCACCCTCGCAGGGTACGGCCCGATGGGGGCATCGGGCCCTACGCGGGATATATCTCACGCCGTGCTCCTCCGTAGGGGCGGCCTGCGGCCGCCCCTATGGGGGTCATAGGGGGCGGAGCCCCCTATACCACAAACGGGCGGGTGGGGAGGGTATTCAAAACCTTACAGCAGCATGATCCCCGCCGCCGAGCAGATGTCCAGACAGTCCTGATCCCACAGGGACGCCTGAACTTCTCCAATATGGGCCTTGCCCAGCAGCAGCATGGATACCCGGGACTGACCGATACCGCCGCCCATGGTCAGGGGCAGCTGGCCGCCCAGCAGCATCTTGTGGAACGGCAGTGTCCGGCGGTCGTCGCATCCGGCGATGGTCAGCTGCCGGTCCAGCGATTCAGGGCTGACCCGGATTCCCATGGAGGACAGCTCCAACGCCTGACCATTCACACTGTCCCACACCAGCAGGTCGCCGTTCAGATCCCAATCATCGTAGTCAGGTGCGCGGCCGTCATGGGGTTTGCCGGACTTCAGCGCCCCGCCAATACCGATCAGGAACGTAGTGGGGTGCTCCTTGACAAAGGCGTTCTCCCGCTCCTTGGAGGTCAGGTCGGGATACAAGTCCTCCAATTCCTGAGCCGTCAGGAAGGCAACATCCGTATCCAGCTCAGGCAGCACAGACAACTGGGGAAATACAGAACGCAGGAAAGACTGGGTGTCGGCCAGCGCCTTGACGATGGAGTTCACTGTCGCCTTCAGATAATCCGTGTTCCGGTCCTCTTCCCGGATGATCTTCTCCCAGTCCCACTGGTCCACATAGGCGGAGTGGAGGTTGTCCAGCTCCTCATCCCGGCGGATGGCGTTCATATCGGTGTACAGGCCCTCCCCCTCGTGGAACTGGTAGCGCTTCAGCGCCAGACGCTTCCACTTGGCCAGAGAGTGGACCACCACAGCCTCCCCCTCGATGCCCCGGATGTCGAAGGTCACCGGGCGCTCCACACCGTTCAGGTCGTCGTTGATGCCGCTGGACTTGGACACGAACAGGGGGGCGGACACCCGGTGCAGGCGCAGGGCGCCGGACAGCTTGTCCTCGAACAGGCGGTGGAGAAGGCTGATGGCCTTCTGTGTCTCATAAATGGACAGCAGGGGGGAATACCCCTGGGGGATACGGGTGACATGATCCATACAGGTTCGCTCCTTTATCAAATATACTGGAATATTATACAGCGCTCCCCGCAAATTGCAACTGAAAATTCCCCGTTTCCTTGCAATTGTGTCCCCGGCCCGATATAATGGAGGAAACACTGCACAGCGGAGGGACTGCCATGGTATTCATTTCCTGGAACGTAAACGGCCTGCGGGCCTGTCTGAAAAAGGGCTTTCTGGACTTTCTGAACCAGCAGAGGCCCGACTTCATGTGCCTGCAGGAGACCAAGATGGAGCGGGGGCAGGCGGACATCGACCTTGCGGGGTATGAGGAGTTCTGGAACTCCGCCGAGAAGAAGGGCTACTCCGGCACCGCCGTCTTTACTCCCCACACTCCCCTGTCCGTGGCCTACGGCATGGACCTGGATCAGCACAACCACGAAGGGCGGCTTATTACTCTGGAGTACGAGACCTTCTATCTGGTGTGCTGCTACACCCCCAACGCCCAGGACAGACTGAAGCGCATCGACTACCGCATGGAGTGGGAGGATGATCTGCGGGACTACCTGATAAGTCTTGATAAGACCAAACCCGTCATCTACTGCGGCGACCTGAACGTGGCCCACGAGGAGATCGACCTGAAAAACCCCAAGACAAACCGGGGCAACGCCGGCTTCTCCGACCAGGAGCGGGAAAAAATGACCCGTCTGCTCTCCTCCGGCTTTACGGACACCTTCCGCCGCCTGTACCCTGACGTCACCGGAGCCTACTCCTGGTGGTCCTACCGCTTCCACGCCCGGCAGAACAACGCAGGCTGGCGCATCGACTATTTTATTGTTTCTGACCGCATTGCGGACAAGATCCGCCGCGCGGAGATCCTGAGCACAGTAGAGGGCAGCGACCACTGCCCCGTTCTGTTGGATATCGACCTGTAAGGAGGCTGTTTATTATGTTCAATTCCTGTTCTTATCCCTACCCCTCCCGCCGCACCGTGGTCTATGCCAAAAACGCCATGGCCTGTACCTCCGTCCCCCTGGGGGCTCAGATCGGCCTGGACGTGATGAAGGCCGGAGGCAACGCCGTAGACGCCGCCATCGCCATGGCCGCCGCTATGCCCCTGCTGGAGCCCACCGGCAACGCCTTGGGTTCTGACTGCTTCGCCCTGGTGTGGATCGAAAAGGAGAAAAAACTCTACGGTCTGAACGCCAGCGGTGTAGCTCCCATGGCGCTGAGCGCCCAGAAAGTCAAGGAATTGGGCTATGACCAGGTTCCCTTTGAGGGCTGGCTGCCCACCATGGTGCCCGGCGCTCCCGCAGGCTGGGCAGAGCTGAACCGCCGTTTCGGTACCCTGTCTCTGTCCCAGCTCTTTGCCCCCGCCATTCAGTACGCCCGCCAGGGGGTCCCCGTGGCGGACAACGTGGCCCGGCAGTGGAAGCTGGACAGCAAGCGCATTGCCGCCGCAATGGAACAGGCTCCCCAGGTCCACGGTCCTTGGTGGCAAGCCATGATGAAAGCCGACGGCAGCCCCTATGAGGCGGGCGACCTGTTCCGATGGCCCGAATTGGCCGACACTCTGGCCGAGTTGGCGGCTACCAACTGTGAAAGCTACTACCGCGGCCCCCTGATGGAGCGCATCGTGGACTTCAGCCGCCGCACCGGAGGATACTTCTGCGAGGATGATTTCCGCAATTATTCCCCCATGTGGGTAGAGCCCATCTCCACGGACTACCACGGCTACACCGTATGCGAGATCCCGCCCAACGGCCACGGCATCACCGTACTCATGGCTCTGAATATCCTCAGCGGCATGGACCTGCCCGCCGACCGCACCAGCCCGGAGACCTACCACAAGCTGCTGGAGGCCATCAAGCTGGCCTTTGTCGACGCCAAAACCTATGTGGCCGACCCCCGGTACATGAAAACCAAAGTAGCGAACCTGCTCTCCCCCGCCTACGCGGACAAACGCCGCGCTCTCATCGGCGGCACGGCAATAGACCCCAAAGCGGGCAATCCCTCCGGCAGCGACACCATCTATCTATGCACTGCGGATGGCCAGGGGAACATGGTCTCCTTCATTCAGAGCAACTATAAGATCTTCGGCTCCGGCGTACTTATCCCGGGCACCGGCATCTCCCTTCAGGACCGGGGGGCCAACTTCTCCCTGGACGAGAACAGCGACAACTGCCTGGCCGGCGGCAAACGCAGCTACCACACCATCATCCCCGGCTTCCTGATGAAGGACGGGGAGGCGGTGGGCCCCTTCGGCGTCATGGGCGGCTTTATGCAGCCCCAGGGTCAGGTACAGGTGCTGGTGAACACCATCGACTACCACATGAACCCCCAAGCTGCTCTGGACTGTCCCCGGGTCCAATGGACCGGCGGATTGAAGGTAGAGGTGGAGCGGGAGGCCGGCCAGGAGGCCGCCGACGCCCTGAAGGCCATGGGCCACAGCGTCACCGTCCCCGCCAGCAACCTGGCCATGGGCCGCGGACAGATCATCTGGAAGCTGGACAGCGGCGTGCTGGCCGGCGGCACCGAGCCCCGATGCGACGGCTGCGTGGCCGCCTGGTAAGGGTGATAAAAGTAGCCCTCCCACCAAGCAGAATATAATTGCAGGGACGGCATGGTTTCAGCCATGCCGTCCCTTATTTCATCCAAATCAGAGGACAGTGCGCACCTGCTTTTGAATCAACCGTTCTATTTTCAGTTCATCCGCCACACGGCAAAATTCAGATACCCTGCAAAGGCCAGCCACAGCAGATACGGCACCATCAGCCACCCTGCCGCCCGGCTGCGTTTTGCAAAGGACAGCGCTGTGAAAAAGGCCAGCAGCCAATAGAGAACCAGCCAGAAAAACGCCAAAGCATACCGCCGCCCGGTGAAAAACAGCACCGTCCAGATCAGGCTGAACCCCAGCTGAAGGCCGTACAGCTCCAGCGCGCCGCCCACACGGCGGCCCTGCTCCTCGCTGGCCCACACCAGAAAGCTGGCCAGCCCCATCATCAGGAACAGGGCCGTCCACACCACGGGGAAGACCCACTGGGGCGGCGTCAGGGGCGGGTGCACCGTCTGGGTCTGGAACGCCTCGATCCCCCGCCGGGTCAGCGCCCAGGACAGGCCGCCCACAGCCAGCGGGACCGCAAGACACAGGGTGAGCTTTTTCCACTTCATACCGTTCCCTCCTTATCCCTTCGTTGTGCTCTCTCTATCCTTTTCCCGGTCCCTCCATCCCATCCCCATGGCCTGAAGGGCCGCCAGATATACGCCCCCGCCGAAGGCCATGGCGGCCAGACAGGCCCACAGGGCGGGCATGCCCATATCCTGGATCACCCGCAGCAGCAGCCGGGCGTTCAGCCCCGCCAGAAGGGCCGCCAGCCCCGGCATCCAAAACCACTCCATCCAGTCCGGGCGGGCCCCGGTATACTTTGCCGTCAGATACAGGCTCAGCCCCAGACCCAGCAGGGCGGACACCGCCGCCCCAAGCACATATCCCGCCATACCCAGCTTCGCCGCCGTGCCAAAGGTCACCGCCGCCTGCACCCCGCCGGAGAGGATGGACACCGCCGCCACCTGCCGCTGGCGGCCCACCCCGCTGAGGATGCTGTTCAGCGCCGACTCATGGCAGCACAGGGCCATCACCCCGGCCAGGGGGACGATGAACTCCCCGACGCCGGTCTGCCGGAACAGCAGCGCGCCCAGCTCGCCCCCCGCCGCCGCCATCAGCGCCATGGCGGGCAGGGCCAGCAGGGATACCGCCCGCACCGTCCGCCCGGCAAGGGCCCGGATCTCCTCCCCCCGCTCCAGAGCGGCCGCCCGGGCCATCCGGGGCGTGACCACCAGAGACACCGCCCCCAGGAACACCGTGGGCACAGCCAGCATGGGCATGGTCATGCCGCACACCACGCCGAACTCCGCCAGTGCCTGCGACCGGCTCAGTCCGCCCTCCACCAGCTTCTGGGGGATCAGGGCGGCATTGGCCGCCCCCAGCAGGTTGCCCAGCAGGGCGGTGGTACCAATGGGCAGGGCGATGGCCAGCAGCTTCCGGCGGCAGGCCGCCCCGGTCTCCCCCGGGCCGCACAGGCCCTCCCGCCGCCTTCGGCGGCCCACCAGCACCGCCAGCGTCAGGGAGGAGAACACCTCGCACACCCACATGCCCAGCACGATCAGTCCGGCAGCCCGCTCGGGGTACTGGGGCAGGAAGGCCCACAGCAGGGCCAGCACCGCCCCCGCCCGGATGCACTGCTCCGCCAGATCCACCGCAGCCGGCAGGTGCACCTGTCCGGCCCCGTAGAGGTGATGCTTGTGCAGGTTCTCCACACCCGTCAGGGCGGCGCAGGGCAGCAGCAGCACAAGGCCCAGCCGGGTGCGCGCATCCCCCAGAAGACAGACGGAAATACCGTCGCTGCACAGCAGCACCAGCGCCGCCGCCGGGAGCAGCAGCAGGAAAAACAGCCCCAGAGCGCAGGACAGGGCCTTCGCCGCCCCCCGGCTGTTGCGTTGAGCCAGATACTGGGAGGTCAGGTTGGACACCGCCGCCGTCAGCCCCACCATGGTCACCGACTGCAAGACCGCATAGGCGGACATGAGCAGCTGATACAGCCCCATGACCTCCGCCCCCACCATCCGGGACATGGCCACCCGGTAGCCGAAGGACAGCAGCTGGGACAGGGCGCCGACCGCCGTCAGGAACATCACGCTGTCCGCAGCGTTTTCCCGGTGCTTTTTCACTCTGCCGCCCCCCTTCCGTTCACTGTATTCCCGTCCCGGCGGAACTATGCAATGTCATTAAGCTAAGGGCTTTGTCATTGCGCGCCAGTCCGCAGACTGGCGCGGCAATCCGCCTTTTCTAACGTTTTAGATGCGGATTCCCCCGACAGTGACATCGGTCACT
>CAKUHV010000059.1 GCA_934659445.1 uncultured Oscillospiraceae bacterium
AACGATATGAAATTGTGAAATCCGAACCCGCGCAAAGCCCTGTGCGGTGGACATTTTCAGCGGACGAAACGGCCGGAACTTCCAAAAATTTCGAGTCAGCCCCGTTATGACCGCTTCGATACCGCTGCATATTTTCTTTGAGGACGGGGCCTACCCGTCCGGCAGGTCTTAGGATACCAGATGCGCCCCGGAAAATCAAGCCCTGACCGGCAAAAACTCCGCCCGGTGCGGGCCGGGCGGGGAGTGGTCAGATGCGGAAAAAGCGCCTGCCGTTCTCCAGAGTGATCCGGGCCACCTCCTCCGGGTCCATGCCCTTGATCTGGGCGATGGTCTCCGCCACCAGATGGACATGGGTGGAGTTGTTGCGCCTGCCCCGGAAGGGCACGGGGGAGAGATAGGGGGAGTCCGTCTCGATCATAATACGGTCCATGGGCAGCCACCGGATCACCTCGTGGGAGCGCCGGGCGTTTTTATAGGTGATCACCCCGGTGAAGGAGAGCATCCACCCCAGCTTCACCAGCACCCTGGCGTCCTCCAGACTGCCGGAGTAGCAATGGTAGACCCCGGTGATGCCGGGGTGGGTGCGGACAATACTCAGACAGTCCTGATGGGCCTCCCGGTCGTGGATGATGACGGGCAGGTCCAGCTCCCCGGCCAGCTCCAGCTGCCTGTGCAGCACCTGCTGCTGGTGGGGACGGGGCGGGTTCTCCTCCCAGTAGTAGTCCAGGCCGATCTCGCCGATGGCCCGCACCTTGGGACAGGCGGCCAGCCGCCGCAGCTCATCCAGCCAGCTTTCCTGCCATCCGGCGCACTCTGAGGGGTGGACCCCCACGGCGGCGTAGACATGGGGGAACTGCTCCGCCAGCTCCACCGCCTTCTGAGATGAGGACAGATCACAGCCGGGATTCAGGATCAGCTCCACCCCGTGCTCCGGCATGGAGGACAGCAGCGCCGTCCGGTCGCCATCGAAGGCGGAGTCGTCATAGTGGGCATGTGTATCAAAAAGACGCATAAAATAACCTCATATCAGGTCAGCCATCCGCCCAACCCCGGGATCAGGCCGATAAGCAGGGCGAAGGGCACGGACAGGGCAAAGTATATCAGGGCGAAGAAGGGCACGGACAGCACCGCCGGAAAGGCCAGCAGAGAGGCCCCGAACCACCGGAAGACCAGCACCCACAGCTGATGCACCAGATAGACGCCGAAGGCGTACCGGCCCAGATTGTATACCGCCCGGCGGCGGGAGCGCTCCTCGCTGATGCCCAGCACATAGCGGAACAGGGTGCACAGGGCGGCGGCGGTGCAGACCACGCCGGGGGCCGTATAGGTGTCCAGAGACAGGCCAGGAAAGCGGTCGGCCATCAGGGTCACGGCCAGTCCGGCCACCCCCAGAATGTACAGAATATACTCCGACACCCGGCTGATCACATAGTGGTGCAGGTACCAGCCCCCCACGAAGTAGCCCACATATCCCGCCACCATGGGCACGTTCAGCCGGTCAAGCAGCAGGGGCAGCAGGTCGTTGGGCCGCAGGGCCAGCCACCGGGGCAGGACGGACGAGATGGCAAAGCACAGGGCCAGGAACCACAGCACCTCGCCCCGGGCGGCGGAGGAGGTGAACCTCCGCAGCACCGGCAGCACCAGATACAGACCGATCAGGCTGTACAGCATGGACAGATAGGAGGGTGAGCTGCCCCGGGCGGCGGCCCGCAGCTTCTGCCAGATCAGGGGCAGGGAGAAGCTGCCGCCCCCCAGCAGATGGGTGGTCACGGCGTAGACGGTCCCCCACACGATCAGAGTGACCAAAGTGGGCAGGACGTAGCCCAGCAGCATCCCGGACAGGGAGGCGCTCTTCCCGTCCTCCAAGGCGGACATCCCCCACAGCATGAACAGGGCGGGCACCGCCCACAGGGTCAGCAGCACATAGACGCGGAACACCCGCTGATCCCCTGCCGTGGCGGCGGACAGGGCCGCCCCCTGACGGGCCAGCAGGCAGAGGATGGCGCACAAAACGGCGAACAGCCGGAAAAAGCCCGGCCAGCCGGTGTTTTTCTCACTCTTTGCCATGGAGCTGCCTCACTTGCGGCTGGGGACGATCTCGATCCAGTACCCGTCCGGGTCCTGAATGAAGTAGATGCCCATGGCGGGGTTCTCAAAGCAGATGCAGCCCATGTCCCGGTGCAGCTGATGCAGACGGTCGAACTCGTCCGTGTGGAAGGCCAGGTGGAACTCCTCCTCCCCCAGGTCATAGGGCTGGGTGCGGTCCCGCAGCCAGGTCAGCTCCAGCAGGAAGGGGCTGTCCGCTGCGTCCTTCAGATAGACCAGCTTGAAGGCACCGTCGGCGGCCTCCTTCTCACGGGCCACGGACAGATCCAGGGCCCGGCGGTAGAAGTCCAGACTGCGCTCCAGGTCCAGAACGTTGAAATTGAAGTGATAAAAGGTGGTCATAAAAAGCTCCTTTCCCGGTCATTTAGCGCTGGCGTCAACGCGCTCAGTGCGGAATTTGGAGTAGATGATGTGCTGCTCGCTGTACAGGCCGTAGTAGCCCGAAAGCATATAGGCGACCCCGATGCACAGGGCGTACAGGGGCAGGGACTGCCCGCCGAACAGCTCATAGGCCAGCAGGATAGCGGTCATGGGGCAGTTGGTGGCGCCGCAGAAGGTGGCCGCCATGGCAAGAGCCCCGGCAAAGGAGGCGGGCATGGACAGCAGGGGGGATACCGCCGCGCCGAAGGTGCAGCCCACGGAGAGGACAGGGACGATCTCGCCCCCCCGGAAGCCCGCCCCCAGGGTAAGGGCGGTGAAGAGCATCTTCAGCAGAAAGGCCTCCGGCCGGACGTTCCCGGCCAGAGCGGCCCGGATCAGGCCATCCCCCGCGCCGTTATAGCTCTGATCCCCCACCAGCAGGGTCAGCAGCAGCACCAGAGCGCCCCCCAGGGCGGCCCGGAGCACCGGATCGGGGGCGACGCGCTGATACAGATGGGGGGCGGCGTGGGTCGCCTTGCAGAACCAGATGGACAGCACCGCGCACAGCACGCCCAGGGCCATGACCTGCACCATGGACAGGGGGGACAGTTCCATGAACTCCGTCACCGTGTAGCTGGGGGCCAGGTGCATCCCGAAGGCCCGGGCCACCAGCAGGGCGGTGAGGGAGGAGATTAGACAGGGGACGATGGCCGCGTAATACATCACGCCCACGCTGACCACCTCCATGGCGAACACAGCGGCGGTCAGGGGGGTGCCGAACAGGCCAGAAAAGGCCGCCGCCATGCCGCACATGACCAGCACGCGGCTGTCCTTGGCGTCCAGACGGATCCTGCGGCCCGCCCAGGCGGACAGAGAGCCGCCCAGCTGAAGGGCCGCCCCCTCCCGTCCGGCGGAGCCGCCCACCAGATGGGTCAGGATGGTGGAGACAAAGATCAGGGGGGCGGTGCGCAGGCGCATGGGCTCCGCGTCCCGCACGGCCACCAGCACCAGGTTGGTGCCCCGGTCCTTTTCCATCCCGCACACGCGGTAGAGCAGGACGATGGCCATGCCCCCCAGAGGCAGCAGCCAGATGATCCACGGGAACTGCCCCCGCAGGGCGGTGGCCAGGTCGATGCCCTTGTGAAAGACCACGGCGACAAAGCCGGCAAAAATGCCCATATTCCCGGCGTACAGCACCCACTTCAAGAAAGAAAGCGCTTCTCTGATATGGCCCTGCACCCGCGGCGAGAGCTCCATGACGACCGTCCCCTTCCAGGTGCGCGGCGGCGGGCCGCGCCCTGTTGTAAAACTGCTTGCAGCCGCCCCGGCGCGGGGCAGGCTGACACTTTATTATACCATAGATCCCGGCGGTTTGCATCTGTTTTTTCGCCCGGTTTCGCAGGAAGGCGGCAGTGCTTGCAAATAAGCAAAAAATGTGCTATCATATACAGTCAGAATCGGAGGCGTTTTGGACGATATGACCAACGCCGCCGGAATGCAGCAACGATCCGAGCAACAGCAAACAGATTTTAGGAGGTCCCACTATGAAGCTGTCTTTCTTCGGCGCAGCCCACGCCGTTACCGGAAGCTGCCACTGTCTTGAGGTCGGCGGCAAAAAGATCCTGATCGACTGCGGCCTGCAGCAGGGCCGGGACGAGCACGATGACAACGCCCTGTGCTTCGAGCCCAGCCAGATCGACTACGTCATCGTCACCCACGCCCACATCGACCACACCGGCCGTATTCCCCTGCTGGTGAAGTCCGGCTTCTCCGGCCGGATCTTCACCACCCGCCTGACAGGGCGGCTCATGTCCATCATGCTGCGGGACTCCGCCTTCATTCAGGAGGGGGACGCCCAGTGGCAGAACCAGAAGGGCAAGCGCGCCGGCCGCCCGCCGGTAGAACCCCTTTACACCGTGGCCGACGCCGAGGCCGCCATGCAGCTGGTGAGCACCTTTGAGTACGGCCAGATCTTCGATGTGTGCGAGGGGGTCAAGGTGCGCTTTGTAGATGCGGGCCACCTGCTGGGCTCCGCCTGCGCCGAGATCTGGGCCACCGAGGGGGACGTGACCAAGAAGATCGTCTTCTCCGGCGACCTGGGCAATTCGGATCAGCCTATCATCCGGGACCCCTCACTGGTGGACCAGGCGGACTATGTGGTGATGGAGTCCACCTACGGCGACCGGAACCACGAGATCCCCGAGAGCTATGTGGAGTCCCTGGCCCAGCTGATCGACGAGACCTTTGCCAAGGGGGGCAACGTGATCATCCCCTCCTTCGCCGTGGGCCGCACTCAGGAGCTGCTGTACTTCATCCGGGAGATCAAGAACCGCCGTCTGGTACAGTCGGTCCCCAACTTCGCCGTTTATGTGGACAGTCCGCTGGCGGTAGAGGCCACCAAGATCTTTGCCGGCGACCTGCGGGGCTATCTGGATGAGGAGGCTATCGCCGTGCTCCAGGGGGGCGACAATCTGTTCACCTTCCCCGGCCTGTCCTACAGCCAGACCTCCGAAGAGTCCAAGGCCCTGAACGCCGACCGCAACCCCAAGGTCATCATCTCCGCCTCCGGCATGTGCGACGCCGGCCGCATCCGCCACCACCTGAAGCACAACCTGTGGCGCCCCGAGTGCGCCGTGGTGTTCGTGGGCTATCAGGGGGAGGGCACTCTGGGCCGCCGTCTGCTGGAGGGGGCCAAGAGCGTAAAGCTCTTTGGCGAGGAGATCGCCGTCCGGGCCCGCATCGTCAACTTCAAGGGCATGTCCTCTCACGCCGATCGGGACCACCTGATCGCCTGGGTGCGCCACTTCGCCCCCGCGCCGGCGCACGTGTTCGTGGTACATGGGGACAGCCCTGTGACCGAGCACTTCGCCGCCGCCCTGCAGGACATGGGCATGAACGCCCACGCCCCCCTGTATGAGGAGGTCTACGATCTGGCCGCCAACAGGATGCTGGCCGAGGGCGTGGTCCTTGAGACGAAGAAGACCACCGGCCCCGCCACTGCCCCCGCCTCCCCCGCCTATCAGCGGCTGCAGGACGTGTCCAGAGACCTGGAGCGTCTGGTGGCCGCCAGCCGCGGCCTGCCCAACAGGGATCTGGCCCGTCTGGCCGACCAGATCCGGCAGATCATGGACAAGTGGCAGGGCTGAGCGCAGCCTGATCCCCGTCAGCAGAAAGGAAACGACCCCAATGACAGAAAACTATCAGCAGCTGATGCAGATGCTCCGACCCGCGGCGGTCCGCCGCCGCGCCCGCGAGCGAATGGGACAGACCAGACCCGCCTTCTGGGTGGTCGCTCTGGTGGTTCTGGTGCTCACCAGTCTGATCCCCAACGCGGTGACAGGGCTGTGCCCCGCCGTGACCGCCGGCGGAGACATCAGCGGCCCCGGCCTGTTCCTGTATATTCTGATGAACCTGTTCGCATGGATCATCACCTTCGGCTTTGTGTGGTGGTCGCTGGACTGCTCCGACGGCCTGCGGGGGGAGTACGCCCCCGGCATCCACACCCTGTTCAACGGCTTTTCCATGGTGACCGGCGTCCTGCTGCTGGAGGTGAATCTGGCGGCGCGGATGCTGCTGTGGAGTCTGGCGATCTCGGTGCCCGTCTCATTGCTGACTGTGATGACAGTCCTGTGGTCGGGCAGCGTCAACTCCCTGTATGTTCTGGCTGTTATAGCCAGCCTCGGGCTCTGTTACGCCGTCAGTCTGCGCTACGCGCTGGCCCGATATCTGTATATCGAGCAGCCGGAGGAGGAGCGCAGCGTCAGCCGGGCCATCCGGGACAGCGTCGGGCTGATGCGGGGCTGGAAGCTGGAGCTGTTCAAGCTGCGGCTGTCCTTTGCGGGGTGGTACCTGCTGGAGTTGGCGCTGGTGGTGCTGGCCGTCCTTCTGGTGGGCTTTGCGGGACTGGTGGAACTGTCCGCCCTGTGGACGGTCATCCGCGGCGGGGGCGTTCTGTCCGCCCTGGGAACGGTGCTGGCCGTGCCTGCGGCGGAGCTGGCCGTCACCCTGCTGCCCCTGCCCCTGAACCTGTGGCTCACGCCGTATACCAACGTGGCCGAAGCCGGGTTCTACCGCCTGCGCGTCCAGCTGGCCCAGTGCCCGCCCCCGGTGTATGAGCACGGAGAGGACGACCGGGAGCAGCCGTAAAGCAAAACGTCAAGCCCTTCGGCCATGCCGGAGGGTTTGGTTCATTGTGGCCGGGTTCTGGCGGCATCCGCGGTGCGGCGCCATTTTCTCTGCCGCCTTCTTGCACAGAGGGGGAAAATCCGGTATACTGTAAAGGAAATGATAAGCAGCGGCCTGAGCGTCTGTCCGGAGCGGCGCGCCGGAGCCGCAGGAGGAGACCCATGAACGATCTGCAATTTGCGGTGCCCACCCTGTTCGGACTGGAGGGGCTGTGCGCCGACGAGATGCGCCGCCTGGGACTGGAGCAGGTACAGGCGGAGAACGGCCGGGTGCTGTGCCGGGGAAGCGGGGACGACCTGGCCCGGCTGAATCTGGATCTGCGCACCGGCGAGCGGGTGCTGCTGGTGCTGGGCAGCTTCCCCGTAGGGGGCGGCGACGCCATCGACAGGCTGTTCGAGGGGACGAAGGCCCTGCCCTGGGAACGCTTCATCCCCCGGGAGGGACAGTTCCCCGTCAAGGGCCACTGTCTGAACTCCGACCTGCACTCGGTGCCCACCTGTCAGGCCCTGATCAAAAAGGCGGCGGCCCAGCGGCTGGGAAAGGCGTATGGACTGAACACCCTGCCGGAGACGGGGGCGGTGTATCAGATCCAGTTTTCCATTATGAAGGATGTTGCCACCCTGATGCTGGACACCAGCGGGGTCGGCCTGCACAAGCGGGGCTACCGGGCCCAGGGGGTAGCGGCCCCCCTGCGGGAGACTCTGGCGGCGGCCATGGTGCTGCTGTCCCGCTACCGGGGCAGGGATCCCCTGTGCGACCCCTTCTGCGGCAGCGGCACCATCCCCATCGAGGGGGCGCTGATCGCCAGAAACCGGGCCCCGGGGCTGAACCGGAGCTTTTCCGCCCAAAAGTGGACGTGGCTGGACAACAAAGTGTGGATGAACGCCGCAGATGAGGCCATGGACAAGGAGTTCGACGGCCGGTATGAGATCTGGGGGGGCGACATCGACCCCGAGGCCATCGAGCTGGCCCGGCACAACGCCCGGCTGGCAGAGGTGGACGACATCGTCTCCTTCGAGGTGGCCGACGCCGCGCGGTTCCACTTCGGCGGCCTGCGGGGGCGGGTGGTGACCAACCCCCCCTACGGCGAGCGCATCATGGAGCGGCGGGAGGCGGAGGAGCTGTACCGGGCCTTCGGAAAGGCCTGGGCCAAGTTCCCCGAAGAGTGGAAGCTGTTTCTTCTGTCCAGCCACACGGAGTTTGAGCGCACCTTTGGAAAGCAGGCGGACAAGAAGCGAAAGCTGTATAACGGGATGCTGAAGTGCGACCTGTTTATGTACGGGATCAGATAAACTATCCCGCGGGGCCGGAGGGAGCGGCCCCCGCACATCGTGATACAGAGAGGGGAAAAGCCCGTGCGCCATCTATTCATCATCAACCCCGCAGCAGGAAAAAAGGATTCCACAGCGGCGCTGGAAAAGCAGATCGCCGCCCTGAGCTTTGAGCATAACGTGGCCTATACTCTGGCGGAGGGGGACGCCCGGCGCATCACAGAGGAGGCCGCGTCCCTGGGTGAGCCGGTGCGCATCTATGCCTGCGGGGGCGACGGCACCCTGAACGAGGTGGTCAACGGCGCGGCGGGGCACGACCATGTGGCCATCACCAATGTTCCCAAGGGGACTGGAAACGATTTCCTGAAGATCTTCGGCCCGGACTACCGCAGCCTGTTTTACGATCTGGAGGCCCTGGCCGTGGGACCCCAGACCGCCATGGATCTGATGGACTGCAATGGCAAGCTGGGCATCGATGTGGCCTGCGCCGGGGTGGACGCCCGCATCGCCGCAGGGGTGCATAAGTATAAGAGCTGGCGTCTGGTCTCCGGCATCGGGGCATACATCCTGTCCATGATCGATGTGGTGTGCACCCAGGGGCTGTGCCGGCCCATGAAGGTGCAGATGGAGGACCTGGAGCTGGAGGGCGAGGTGGCCGCTCTGTGCGTGTGCAACGGCCGGCACTACGGCGGCGGGTTTATGCCTGTGCCGGAGGCCATGCCCGACGACGGGGTGCTGGATATGCTGCTGGTGCCCAAGGTAAGTCTGGGCACCTTCCTGCGTCTGGTGGGCGACTACGCCAGGGGGGAATACCGGAAGTATCCGGATCTGATCCTTGCCCGCCACGGACAGCGGCTGACCTACTCCTCCCCCAAGGGTGTCATCGCCGTGGTGGACGGCGAGGTCATGCACGACACCAGCTTTACCGTGCGCCTGTCAGAGAAGAAGGTGAACTTTTTCTACCCCGCCGGGGCGGGATGGAGCCTGCCGAAGACGGAACAGCCCCAAAACGCCCGGGAGGGGGCCGTAGTTTAGCACTCGTAGGCCAGCTTTGTGAACAGAACGTAAATTTCTAAAAAATCGACCCTTAATTTTCAAAATTAGGGGTTGATTTTTTGCGGAGAAACGGGTATTATCATAGTCGAGCTTGGCACTCAGATAAAATGAGTGCTAAGCCGCTGAAGTTGTTGATCTGATCAAGATATAAGGAGGAACCCCATATGAAACTGAAACCTTTAGCTGACCGCGTCATCATCAAGATGGTCGAGGCTGAGGAGACCACCAAGGGCGGCATCATCCTCACCGGCTCCGCCAAGGAGAAGCCCGAGGTGGCCGAGGTGCTGGCTGTCGGTCCCGGCGGCATGGTGGACGGCAAGGAGGTCGCCATGACCGTGAAGGTGGGCGACAAGGTCATCACCAGCAAGTACTCCGGCACCCAGGTGAAGCTGGACGGCGAGGAGCTGACCATCGTTCGTCAGGGCGATATTCTGGCGATCGTCGAGTAATTCGTCGCAAGCTGCATATCGTTCGCTTTGGCGGGAGCCAAAGCTCATTCATTCCGCTGCTCCTCGTTTTCCTCCGCGACCGCTTCGCTGGGTCGCGTCGGAGAAAGACGGGGGTACGGGCTGAGAAGTGTTTTTCCGGCGTACATGCCGCCGGAAAAACAGATTGAAGATCGTTCACGCCTTCGGCGTGAAATGCTGTGAGACATACGGTCTCAACTGATTTGATTTATTTGGAGGTTATGCTTTATGGCTAAAATCATTTGCTACGGCGAGGAAGCCCGTCAGGCGCTGCAGCGCGGCGTGGACCAGCTGGCCAACACCGTTAAGATCACCATGGGCCCCAAGGGCCGCAACGTGGTGCTGGACAAGAAGTTCGGCGCTCCCCTCATCACCAACGACGGCGTGACCATCGCCAAGGAGATCGAGCTGGAGGACCCCTTTGAGAACATGGGCGCCCAGCTGGTGAAGGAGGTCTCCACCAAGACCAACGATGTGGCCGGCGACGGCACCACCACCGCCACCCTGCTGGCTCAGGCCATCATCGGCGAGGGGCTGAAGAACCTGGCCGCCGGCGCCAACCCCATGGTCATGAAGAAGGGCATCGCCAAGGCCACCGCCGCCGCCATTGAGGCCATCAAGAACAACAGCCAGAAGGTGAACGGCACCGCCGACATCGCCCGCGTGGGCGCCATCTCCTCCGGCGACGAGACCATCGGCAAGCTGATCGCCGAGGCCATGGAGAAGGTCTCCGCCGACGGCGTGATCACCGTGGAGGAGTCCAAGACCGCCGAGACCTACTCCGAGGTCGTGGAGGGCATGATGTTCGACCGGGGCTACATCACCCCCTATATGGTCACCGACACCGAGAAGATGGAGGCCGTCATGGACGACGCCATCATCCTGATCACCGATAAGAAGATCTCCGCCATTCAGGACCTGCTGCCCATCCTGGAGCAGGTGGCCAAGACCGGCAAGCGTCTGGTCATCATCGCCGAGGATGTTGAGGGCGAGGCTCTGTCCACCCTGATCGTCAACCGCCTGCGCGGCACCCTGAACGTGGTGTGCGTCAAGGCCCCCGGCTTCGGCGACCGCCGCAAGGAGATGCTGCAGGACATCGCCATCCTCACCGGCGGCCAGGTCATCTCCAGCGAGGTGGGTCTGGAGCTGCAGGACGCCCAGATGAATATGCTGGGCCAGGCCCGTCAGGTAAAGGTCACCAAGGAGAACACCGTCATCGTGGGCGGCGCCGGCGACTCCGCCGCTATCAAGGCCCGCGTGGCGCAGATCCGTTCTCAGATCGAGACCACTACTTCTGAGTATGACAAGGAGAAGCTGCAGGAGCGTCTGGCCAAGCTGGCCGGCGGCGTGGCTGTCATCAAGGTGGGCGCTGC
>CAKUHV010000060.1 GCA_934659445.1 uncultured Oscillospiraceae bacterium
GGCGGCGCCCCTTTTTTCTGTCCCCGCGAGGGGTATCGTTCATCTAACAAAATAGCAGGAAGTTAAACTGGCAGCCGCTGTCCCCGCGAGGGGTGATGAACGGAACTGCTTACTATTCACCAAAGAAAGGAAAGGAAAATAAAAATGCCGCTGTCCCCGTGTGGGATATTACAAGTATACCATACCCGGGGAGCCTTTGCAAGCCCCGCCGCCAATGTTCGGGGTGGAATAAAAAAGTTTTCTGCCGCCCTGAAAAAGTCCGTACCCCGGCCGATAACACTGTGGAAGCAGACAGAGCGGCGCCCAGACAGGCGCGCCGCCCCTGAGAGCCATACGAGCCCCATCCACTGGGGCAAACCACTGAAAAAAAGAAAGCGAGGAAGAAAAATGAACACTGAACTGATGACCATCCGACAGGCCGCCCAGACCCTGAGAGTCCGCGAGGAGGAGATGCCCGCCCTGCTGGGCCAGAGCGGGATGCAGACGGAGGACGGGCTGCTGACCCGGGAGAACACGGAGCTGCTGCGGGAGTACCTGGCGGACATCCAGCGCCGGGGACAGAAGAATCTGGAGCAGCAGACGGCCCGCTGCACCTTCCTGGTGGACACCAGCGCCATGGTCCACCGGCAGTTCCCGGAATTCATGGAGCGCCTGAAGCCCCTGCTGCGGCAGAACGGGAAGCGGCTGTTCGTCTCTTCCGGCGTCCCCGGCGAGCTGCGCGCCCTGCGGGAGAGCCGGCCGGAGCTGGCAGAGCGGATCGACGCGGCGGAGCGGATCCTGACGGAGGGCACGGCGGAGGGCCTGGTGACCGTCTGCGGGGAGACCGGCGAGCCCTCCTGCGGGCAGCAGCTGGTCACCCATGCGGCGCTGCTGCTGCACAGGACGCCCGTTCTGGTCTTCACCCAGAGCAGCGCCCGCACCCAGTACCTGCAAAAGCTCAACGACCTGCCCTTCGGCGGGAACAACCACCTGGTGGTGGAGCGCATCAACCGCTACGGCTACATGACCCCCTACAGCGCGGGAAAGCACTCCGTGCCCCGCTCCGTCAGCCGTATCGCCCTGGACCTGCGGGCAGCGGAGACGCTGATCCCCCCGGACCCCACGCCCCTGCCGGTGTCCCGGGTCCCCTCCAGCGGCAGCCGGGTGTTCGGCAGCACGCCCCTGCGCCTGGGCGGCAGACTGGCGGTGGGCAGCGAGGGCACCATCTACGACCTGGGCGACGGCACGGTGGCAAAGATCTACCACAGCAGCAAGCTGACGGTGGGCCGCCGGGACAAGCTGGCGCGCATGGTGGCGGAGCCCATGGGGTGCGAAGGGGTGTGCTGGCCCCAGGAGCTGCTGCGGGACGAAGCGGGGAACTTCGTGGGCTGCCGGATGCAGCGGGCCCGGGGGGTGGAGCTGCGGCAGATCCTGCTCAGCCGCGCCGCGCTGGAGGCCGTCTTCCCCTGCTGGAAGAAGGAGGACATGGTGCAGCTGAGCATCACCATCCTGGAGAAGCTCAGCGTCCTGCATGAGAAGCGGGTCCTTCTGGGGGACCTCGATCTGCACAACATCCTGGTGGCCTCCCCCACCGAGGTGTGGTTCGTGGGCTGCGACAACTGCCAGATCGGCGGCTGCCCCAGCTCCGGAGAAACGGTGAGCTTCACCGCCCCCGAGTTGCAGGGCCGGGACCTTGGGGCCGTGCTGCGGACCAGGGGGAACGAGATGTTCGGGGTGGCCACCCTGCTGTTCCTGCTGATGCTGCCGGGCAGCTTCCCCTACGGCGGGGAGGGGGACCACATGGGACAGGCCATCAAGGCTATGGACTTCGCCTACCCCTGCGCCAAGTACCCCACGGAGAGGGCGCCCGAGGGGGACGGGGGACTCCAGTGGAGCCACCTGCCCCACTACATGAAGGAGCTGTTCTGCGAGACCTTCCGCCGGGACGGCCAGCACAGCACGGAGCAGACGAGATACGGCTGCTGGCGGTGGATGGCGGCCTTCCACTACTACCGCAGTCTGCTCCAGAGCGGCAAGCTCACAGATCCCCAGTCGGCCCTAATCTTCCCCGCCCGGGGGAAGCGGGCGCCGAAGGAGATGGGAAGGGTGTGGGAGCGCCGGACCTGCGCGGAGTGCGGAGAAGGGTTCAACATCACGGAGCACGAGCGGGACGGCTACCTGAAAAAGGGACTGGCAGTCCCCCACCGCTGCCCCGCCTGCCGGAGCCGGCGGCGGATGCAGAACGGCACGGGCTGCTTCGGCGGCATCGCGGTCTGAGGACCGGCGCGGCCGGCAGGGGTGCGGTCTTGGGAAAGACCGTGCCCCTTTTGCCACACCCCGGGACGGACACGAAGCAAATCTGTCAGAACCGTTTGCTGCGGCAGAAAATGAAGGAAAAGGTGCACGAAAAGGAAAAAGAAAATGGAAGAAAATGCCCCGGTTTTCAGGCGAGCCGCAGAACGGAAGTTAAAAAAATAACAGAAATGAACGAAATAGGAAAAAGAAAATAAAGCTAAAAAGGATTTTTGTATAAAATATCAATTTAGCAAAGGAAAGCAGGAAAGCTCTATTGCTTTTTCACGTTCTTTGCGCTATAATAACGTCTGCAATACAGGTTTTGCTTGTAATATTAACAAATAGAACCTGTAAAACGCGGCGGTCCCCATGGGGGAACGCCGGAAAACGGAAGGTGCCGCGGAGGATCCGGACGGGAAGAGACAGACCGGCTGTTGTCTGCCGGGAATGGAGAGGCTCGGCCCGCGCGGGTCCAGAAAACGGTACCGGAAGGAAAAATGAAAATGGAGGGTACGAAAATGAAGAAGAAACTGGCTCTTGCGCTGTCCGTTGTGATGGTACTCAGCCTGGCCCTGACCGGCTGCGGCAAGAAGGGCGAGCCCGCCAAGAGCGGCGCCGTCTCCGGCAGCGCTTCCGGCGGCACCAGCAGCGTCACCGAAGACGGCCTGAAGCCCAAGGACGGCGGCACCGATCTGATCTTCACCACCGGCGGCGATCAGGGTACTTACTACGGCTTCGGCGGCGTTCTGGCCGGCAAGGTGGGCGAGACCACCAGCACCAAGGTGACCGCCATCACCTCCGGCGGCTCCAAGGCCAACATCGAGGTCATGCAGGACGGCGATGCCCAGCTGGGCTTCGTGCAGACCGACGTGGGCGCCTATGCCTATGAGGGCACCCGCCTGTTCGACGAGAAGGTGGACTGCTTCTCCACCGTGGCCAACCTGTACATGGAGCAGGTGCAGATCGTCACCCTGGACCCCAACATCAAGACCGTGGCTGACCTGGAGGGCAAGAGCGTGTCCGTGGGCGCCGCCGGCTCCGGCGTGTACTTCAACGCCATGGACGTTCTGAATGCCTATGGCATCGGCGATATTGACAAGGAAGGCAAGTTCACCAAGATCAACGCCACCTACCAGTCCTTCGGCGACTCCGCCGAGGCCCTGCAGGACGGCAAGATCGAAGCCGCCTTCGTGGTCGCCGGCGCCCCCACCACCGCCATCACCTCTCTGGCCGCTACCAAGCAGGTCTACCTGGTCGGTCTGGATCAGGAGCACATCGACGCTCTGGTCGCCGAGTCCCCCTACTACAGCGCTTACACCATGAGCGACACCGTCAAGGAAGCCTATAAGCTGACCGGGGATGTGACCACCGTGGCCGTTGGCGCTGTGGTCATCGCCCGTGACGACGTGTCCGATGCCGACGTGTACAACTTCCTGTACGGCATCTTCGAGAATCTGGACGCCATCACCGCCGCTCACGCCAAGGGCGCTGAGCTGAGCCTGGAGTTTGCGGCCTCCTACGGCGCTGTGCCTTATCATCCCGGCGCTGTGGCTTACTTCGCCGACAAGGGCATCACCGTTACCGGCAAGTAAGGATCTCTGACAATGTGATCCCATGGGAACACTGCGGCGGGCTTGCCCCGCCGCAGTGTTCCCGGCAGGATGCTTTTGCGGAGCAGACGGGTGTCCGCCCCGGCGGACGGGCAGCCCTCTGTTCCGTGGAGCGCGCGCTTCTGCGCAGACGGGGACAGGGAGAATGGAGAATGGAGAAAGGAGACATCTGAATGGACCCCAATGAAAACAAACAGGACCTGAAGATGGAAGCACAGGTCGACGTCGGCACCGCAGCCGACGTAGAAGAGGTCATGAAAAAGTATGACCGAGAGTCCAACACCCGTGTTTGGGAGGGCGTTCCCAAGCAGATCATTCGCTGGCTTTCGGTAGTGTTTTCCATATTCAGCATCTGGGTCACCCTGAGGAGCACCGCCATGCCGGAGATCCGGCTGAACATGTTCCTGGGCATGATCCTGATCCTGGGCTATCTGCACTATCCCATCCGCAAGGGTAACGTGAAGCCCAACAGCCTGCCATGGTATGACATCATCATCATGGTGGCGGGCGCGGTGCCCTTCTTCTACTTTGCGTATCACGCCCACGACATCATCCAGCTGGCCACCCGGGTGACCAAGGACCCCAAGATGGTGGTCATGGCTATTGTGGCTATCCTGGCCATGATGGAGCTGTGCCGCCGCTGCGTGGGCATCCCCATCCTGTGCGTGGTAGGCGTGCTGATGGTGTACACCTTCGCCAATGTGCGCTTCGGCAAGGTCATCTATGACCTGTTCTACACCACCACCGGCCTGATGAACACCCCCATCAACGTGTGCGCCAAGTACATCGTGGTGTTCATCATCTTCGGAGCGTTCCTGGAGCGCACCGGTATCTCCGCCTTCTTTATCGACCTGGCCAACAGCCTGTGCGGCGCCTCCGCCGGCGGCCCTGCCAAGGTGGCTGTTATCTCCTCCGCCCTGTGCGGTATGGTGTCCGGCTCCTCCGTGGGCAACACCGTGACCACCGGCTCTGTCACCATCCCCATGATGAAGCGCTGCGGCTATAAGCCGGAGTTTGCCGGCGCCGTCGAGGCCGCCGCCTCCACCGGCGGACAGATCATGCCCCCCATCATGGGCGCTGCCGCCTTCCTGATGGCCGAGTACATGGGCGTGCCCTACGGCACCGTGGCCCTGAAGGCCATTCTGCCCGCCGTGCTGTACTTCACCGGCATTTACGTGGCCGTGCATCTGGAGGCCCAGAAGCTGGGCCTGAAGGGCATTCCCAAGGAGGAGCTGCCCAAGATGCGCGAGCTGCTGCCCAAGATCTACCTGCTGCTGCCCCTGATCGTGCTGGTGGTCATGGTTTCTACCAACATGTACACCATGCAGTTCTCCGCCGCCGTGGCTATCTTCATCGCCATCGGCGTGGGCATCATCAACAAGGACGACCGCATCACCCCCACCAAGATCGTAGACGCGCTGGAAGCCGGCGGTAAGGGCACCGTCACCGTGGCCGTGGCCTGCGCCATGGCCGGTCTGGTGGCCGGCTGCATCACCGCCACCGGTCTGGCCTCCAAGCTGATCACCGTGATCGTCAACGTCTCCGGCGGCCACAAGATGATCGCTCTGGTGCTGACCATGCTGTGCTGCATCGTGCTGGGCATGGGCGTGCCTACCACCGCCAACTACTGCATCATGGCCGCCACCTGCGCCCCCATCCTGATCTCCCCCGAGATCGGCATCAACCTGGTGTGCGCCCACTTCTTCGTGTTCTACTTCGGCATCGTGGCTGACATCACTCCCCCCGTGGCTCTGGCCGCTTACGCCGGCTCCGCCATCGCCAAGGCTCCGCCTATGAAGACGGCACTGAACGCAACGAGGTTGGCCATCTCCGCATTTATCGTGCCCTATATTCTGGCCATGAACCCCGCCATGGTGTTTATCGACACTAATGCCATTGAGGTGGCTCAGGTCTGCGTCACCTCTCTGCTGGGCATCTTCGGCATCGCCGCGGCTCTGAACGGCTTCCTGTACAAGAAGCTCAATCCCCTGTTCCGCGCGCTGATGATCGTCGGCGGCCTGTGCTCCATGTACCCCGGTCTGATCTCCGATGTCGTCGGTATCGTGCTGGTGGTGGGCATTGCCGTGCTGCAGAAGACCTCCGCCAAGAAGGAAGCTGCCGCTGCCTGAACGAAAAGGACCAAAAACAACAGCTGATCTTCAAATTCCGTCTCCGGCTTTGCCGGAGGCGGAATTTTTTGTGCATGTTGCAAATGGGGGGGAGTGCTTTGTCCAAAACCGGGAAAAATGAAAGTTGGATTCTTTTGAACTTGCAAAATCAAAATTTTCTGTTGTCTTTTTCCTCCGGTTCCTGTATAATGCAAAGTAACGCCGACCCCTTCGGGGCGGAAAATCTACCCGCCTTATGGCGGAGAACGGAGGACAGTATGAATTCATTATTGGAACTGCTGGAGCAGGACTGTACCCAGTCTCCGGCACAGCTGGCAGCACAGGCGGGTATGACTGAGGCAGAGGTGCGCACGAAGGTGCGCGCCATGGAGAAGAAGGGCGTGATCCTGGGCTATCAGGCCGTTGTGGACTGGGACAAGGTGCGGGACGAGGGCGTTACCGCCCTGATCGAGGTGAGCGTCACCCCCCAGAGTCAGGAGGGGTTCGACCGCATCGCCCGCCGGATCTATCAGTATGACGAGGTGGAGTCCCTCTATCTGATGAGCGGCACCTTTGACCTGACGGTCATCATCTCCGGACGGACCCTGAAGGAGGTGGCCATGTTCGTCAGCGAGCGGCTGGCCCCCCTGGAGGGCGTGACCGGCACGGCCACCCATTTCATTCTGAAGAAGTATAAGGAGAATCATCTGGTGTTCCAGCCCGGTGAGCCGGAGGAGAAGGAGTACGTCTTTTCATGAATTACGATACGATTTTGAACCATAAGATCCAGGAAATCCGCCCCTCCGGGATCCGGAAATATTTTGACCTGCTGGAGGAGATGGAGGACGGCATCTCCCTGGGCGTGGGCGAGCCCGATTTCGTTACCCCCTGGCACATCCGCGACGCGGGCATCTACTCTCTGGAGCAGGGCCACACCAAGTACACCTCCAACGCCGGCATGCTCCGTCTGCGGCGGGAGATCAGCGCCTATCTGGAGCGGCGCTTCGACCTGCACTACGACTATAAGAACCAGATCCTGGTCACCGTGGGCGGCAGCGAGGGCATCGACGCCGCTCTGCGGGTGCTGCTGGAGCCGGGGGACGAGGTCATCGTGCCCACCCCCTCCTTCGTCTGCTACGGCCCGCTGGCCTCCATGGCCGGGGGCGTGCCCGTGTATCTGGAGCTGAAGGAGGAGAACCAGTTCCGCCTGACGGCTCAGGAGCTGCGCTCCGCCATCACGCCCCGCACCAAGGCTCTGGTGCTGCCCTTTCCCAGCAACCCCACCGGCGGCATCATGGGCCGGGAGGATCTGGAGGCCATTGCTCAGGTACTGCGGGATACCAACATCATGGTCATCTCCGACGAGATCTACGCCGAGCTGACCTATGGCCAGCACCATGTGTCCATCGCCAACATCCCCGATATGTACGAGCGGACCATTCTGGTCAACGGCTTCTCCAAGAGCTACGCCATGACCGGCTGGCGCATGGGCTATGTCTGCGGCCCCCAGCCAATCATTGCCCAGATGACCAAGCTGCACCAGTTCGGCATCATGTCCGCCCCCACCACCAGCCAGTATGCCGCCATCGAGGCCATGCGCAACGGGGACAAGGACATCGAGCACATGCGGGACGAGTATGACAGCCGCCGCCGCTTCCTGGTGGAGAACCTGAACCGCATCGGTCTGAGCTGCTTTGAGCCCCGGGGCGCTTTCTATGTGTTCCCCTGCATCCGCTCCACCGGCCTGACCTCCGAGGAGTTCTGCGAGCGCTTCCTTATGGAACAGAAGGTGGCTGTGATCCCCGGCTCCGCCTTCGGACCCGGGGGCGAGGGCTTCGTGCGGGCCTGCTACGCCGCCTCCATGCAGAATCTGGAGGAGGCGGTCAGCCGTATGGAGACCTTTCTTGAGGTGCTGGGCCGCAAGCAGGCCCGGAAGGGAAACTAAATTTTGAATCTTTGAATCTGCGTGTTCCCGGCCCCAGCGGGGCCGGGAACATCTGATCTTGCGAAAGACGGAGGGATGACGCCGTGGAGACGCTGGCCTATGCAAAGCTGAATCTGACCCTGGATGTGCTCTCCCGGCGGGCGGACGGCTATCACGACATGAGGATGGTGATGCAGTCCGTGGAGCTCACCGACCGGGTGAGCCTGACGCCCAACGGGACGGAGCGGATGCGGGCCAGCTCCAATCTGAGCTTTTTGCCCACCGGGGAGAAGAATCTGGCCGCCGCCGCCGCTCTGGCCTTCTACCGGGCTCTGGGCCGCCCTGCCCGGGGCTGGGACATCGCGCTGGACAAGCACATTCCCGTGTGCGCCGGCATGGCCGGGGGCAGCAGCGACGCTGCCGCCGTCCTCCGGGCCCTGAACCGGGAGGAGGGGGAGCCCTTTCCCCCCGAACAGCTGGCCGGGATCGGGGCGCAGGTGGGCTCCGACGTGCCCTACTGTGTGCTGGGGGGCACCGCTCTGGCCGAGGGCCGGGGCGAGGTGCTGACCCCCCTGACTCCGCTGCCCCAGTGCTGGGCGGTGATCTGCAAGCCTGACTTCTCCGTGTCTACGCCGGAGCTGTTCCGGACCATCGACAGCGTGCGTCTGCGCCGCCGCCCGGATACGGCGGGGGTGCTCCGCGCTCTGGAGCAGGGAGATCTGGAAGGGGTGGCCCGGCGGATGTACAACGTGTTTGAGGACGCCCTGCCCCAGCGGCTGAACAGCCGGGTGCAGGATGTAAAGACGCTGCTCATCCACCACGGGGCCCTGGGAGCCACCATGAGCGGCACCGGCTCGGCCACCTTCGGCCTGTTCCTGCGGGAGGAGAATGCCCACCGGGCGAGCCGGGCGCTGAAAGAGCGGTACGCCGACGCCTATGTATGCCGGACGTTGTGACAGGAAAGCGAGATCGCGCTTCGCAGAAGGCGGAGCGCGATTTTTTTGCGTCCGGGGTATAAAATAGAGGGATGCGGGTCATACTGTCAGGTGATCCGGCGAAGGGCTGGAAATCTTGAAAGGAAGCGCCCCGCGGCGCGGGGCGGGAGCTTGAAAATGGACCGCAAGTTGAAAAAATGGGAGCTGTGTCTGATGCTTGGGCTGCTGTGCGCCCTGGCTTCCGGTGTCTGGCTGGAGCGGGAGCAGACGGAGCTGTCCGACCGGGTGATTCGCCTGCACGTGATCGCCAACTCCGACAGCCCGGCCGATCAGGCCCTGAAGCTGGCCGTGCGGGACAGGGTGCTGGAGCAGGCACAGGAGCTGTACCCCGCCGGGGCGGATCTTGAAACGGCCCGGGCCGCTCTGGAGGGCGGTCTGTCCCGTCTGGCCGCCGCGGGGCGGCAGGAGGTGGAGCGGCAGGGCTGCTCCTATCCGGTCACGGCCCGGCTGGTGCGCTGCCATTTTCCCACAAAGGAGTATGACGGCTTTGCTCTGCCTGCCGGGGAGTATACCGCCCTGCGGGTGGTCATCGGCGAAGGAGAGGGCAAAAACTGGTGGTGCGTGGCCTTTCCGCCCCTGTGTCTGGGGGCGGCCAGCGAGACGGTGGACGATGCTGTGTCCGCCGGCCTGTTCACCACGGATCAGGGGGCGCTGATGACCCGGGACGGGGAGGGCTATGTGCTGAAGTTCAAGGCCCTGGAGCTTTGGGACGAGCTGAAGCGTAGCATAAACTGACAGGAGGCCCCGGCAAAGCCGGGGCCTCCTGTTATGCCTATGCAGCTTATTTGCTTCGGGAGCACTTCTCCGCGTCGATGGCCAGCACCACCATCAGGGCGCACAGGGCGTTGCGGGGGTCATGGACATCGATGACGTATGTATCCGTCAGGCGGAACAGCTCCTTGCTGATGGCGGCTACCTCGTTCCCCCGGTCGTCCAGGATCTGATAGTCCCACTCCCAGAAGCTGCCGTCCACCTGCCAGCCGTTGCAGTCGATGTTGAAGCGGGGGGCAAAGAGGGAGAATTCCTTGGTGATGCACCCCAGATAGCTGTCCCCCAGGTACAGCTCGAACCGGGGCAGAAAGGTGAGGACGCGCTGCTTTACCGTGCCCAGCTCGTTCCCGGCGGGGTCAAAGATCTTCAGACAGTGGCCCCAGGCCAGCTGCCCCTCCACGGTGTAGACCGTGTCCCCGTTTTCATCATAGATGTCGTAGCTGTCGAACCAGGAGAAGAAACGTTGTTTGAACAGCAGCTTCATAGGACCGCTCCTTTCGTCAAAGACTCATTGCTCTCTTTTCAGCAGGGCCTCCCCCGCCAGATAGATGTCCCCGGCTCCCACGGTGAGGATCAGGTCTCCGGGCTGGGCCAGCTGGGCCAGCCGCTCCGTCACGTCCGCCAGAGTGGGGCAGAACTCCCCGCCGGGGATCTCCCGGGCCAGATCGGCGGAGGAGATGCCCAGAGTGTTCTGTTCCCGGGCGGCGTAGATCTCCGCCAGGATGGTCTTGTCCGGCAGCTTCAGCACGTCCACAAAGTCGCGGAACAGCTCGTGGGTGCGGGAGTAGGTGTGGGGCTGGAAGGCGGCGATGACCCGCTTGAAGCCCAGTCCCTTGGCCATGGTC
>CAKUHV010000061.1 GCA_934659445.1 uncultured Oscillospiraceae bacterium
CGAAGCCACGCCGCCCCTTGAAAACACAAGGTTTTCACCATTTTTTGATTTTACTGTTTTACGACCACCCGGTATTTGGCGGAGGCTCTTTTTTTCTGCACTGCTCACGCATCGTCCTCTGGGGCGCCGCCGCTGACGCGGACGGTCTTCAGCTCTACGCCCAGCTGGGTCAGCTCCCGGCGGAACTGGGGGGGGACCCCTTCGTCGGTGATGACCATGGACACGGCATTGATGGGGCACACGATGGACAGGGCGTCGGACTCGAACTTGCGGCTGCCGGCGACCAGAACGGAGCGGGCCGCGTTCTGCACCATGACCCGGTAGATGGACAGCCCCGGCTCGCCGTAGTCGGTGATCCCGTGGGCGATCGAGGCACCGCCGCAGCCGATGAAGGCCCAGTCGGCGCAGAAGGTGCGCACCATCTCCACGGCGAAGGGCCCGGACATGGAGTATTCGTTCCCGTCCAGAATGCCCCCCAGCACATAGATGGTGTTTCCGCTGTCCGCCAGCTCGTTGATCACCGCAAGGGAGTTGGTCAGTACGGTCAGATTGGACAGGCGGCGCATATGCCGGGCCACCTCCAGAACGGTGGTGCCGGTGCCCAGGAACACCACGTCGCCGTCCCGGATCAGGGAGGCGGCCAGCTTTCCGATGGCACGGATCTCCTCCCGCTGGGCGTTCCGCCCCCTGGGGCGGAGGGGCGCCTGCCCGGGGCTCTGGCCGTTTTCCTGCTCCAGCAGGACCGCGCCGCCGTGGACCCGGCGGATCAGCTGCTGATCCTGAAGGGCGTCCAGATCCCGTCTGGCCGTCAGATTTGAGATGCCGAACTGCGAGGCGATGTCGGAGATCCTGACGATCTTCTTTTCCCGCAGCATATCAAGGATACGCGCATGCCGTTCCTGCGCAAGCATGAAAAGTCCCCCTGCCGTGTCAGTCTTTGTCCGTTATTATAGCACGGCGGGGCGGGGGCTGGCAATCGAAAAAATCACAGCCCGCCGGAAGACACTGAGAACAGAAACGAACATAAAAATACAAAAAGAAACATAAACGGAAGTTTACTATTGACAATCGGACCAACGAATACTATACTGATGGCACATAGATTCGGTAAAAAAGAAAAATATAGTTCAAAAACGTACAAACGTATTATCGTGGGAAAGGACGATTGCTATGAACCGACCCCATTCCGGAAGGGAGCGCGGCAGACTGACCCCCTATCTGCTGCTGCTGCCCAGCATGGCGCTGTTCGCCATGTTCACCTTCTGGCCCTTTCTGAAGACGATCATACTTTCCTTTTCCTATACGGATAAGAAGGGCGATTTTGTGAAATGGGCCGGCATCCGCAACTACATAAGGGTGATCACCTCCTCTACCTTCCCGAAGATCATGGGCAACACTCTGCTCTTTGCCCTTCTGGTGGGGGTGTTTACCCTGCTGGTGGCCATGCTGTTGGCCCTGCTCAGTGCCAGCAGGGAGAAGGGCAGCCGCCTGTACGAGGTCATGTACTCCCTGCCCATGGCGGTGGCGTCCGCCCCGGCGGCCTCCATCTTCATCTTCCTGATGCGGAAGGACGGCGGCCTGATCAATCAGATGCTGGGCACCGACATCTCCTGGCTGCGCGACCCCAAGTGGGCGCTGTTGGCTGTGGCCTTTGTCACGGTGTGGCTCAGCATTGGCGCCAGCTATATTTTCCTGCTGGTGGGCTTCCGCAATGTGCCGGAGGACCTTCTGGAGAGCGCCCGGCTGGATGGCGCCGGACCGGTGCGCCGGGCCTTCAGCGTGCTGATCCCCGTGGCCTCGCCCCAGATCTTCTTCGTGGTGTTCCTGAACATCTCCAACGCCTTCAAGGCCTTCGGCCAGATCAAGCTGCTCACCGAGGGCGGGCCCAACAACGCCACCAACACCCTGATCTACAGCATGTATAAAAACGCCCTGCTCAACGGCCGGTATGAGACGGCCTGCGTTCAGGCGATCCTCCTGTTTCTCATTATCTTTATCGTGACCCGGGTGCAGCACGCGCTGGAGGAGAGGACGGTGTTCTACTGATGGAAAGCAGCATCCAAAGCCGCAGCCGCAGAAAGCGTCGGGCGCAGTTTCTGGCGGGGTATACCCTGAAGGTGCTGTTGGGGCTGGTGATCGTGTTCCCCATCATCGTCTGTCTGCTTTACGCGATCAAGTCTCCGGCGGAGCTGATGAGCGCCGGGGGCATGGGCCTTGCCGTAAGGGACCCTACGCTGGAGAACTTTGAGTGGGTCATGGACAGCGTGCCCATCGGGAAATATCTGCTGAATACCCTGATCCAGTGCGCCATCGTGATCGTTTTCCAGATCATCTTGTGCAGCTTTGCGGCCTATGCCCTGGTGTTTTTCAGGTTCCGGCTGAAAAGCACCATGTTCGCCCTGATCCTGGCCACCATGATGATCCCCGGCGACGTGGTCATCATCACCAACTACATTCAGATCCAGCACTGGCACATGACCGACACCCACGTGGGCATGGCGCTGCCCTATCTGGTGGGCGGCATGGGCATCTTCCTGCTGCGGCAGTTCTATCTGACCCTGCCCCGGGAGCTGAAGGAGGCCGCCGAGATCGACGGCTGCAGCGACATGGGCTTTTTCTTCCGCATCGCCCTGCCCCTGTCGGTGCCCTCGCTGGCTTCGCTGGTCATTTATGAATTTATCAGCATCTATAACCGCTATTTCTGGCCGCTGCTGGTAACCAATAGAGATGAGATGCGTACGATTCAGTTGGGCATGGCCATGCTGCAGGACGGCGAGACCGGACGACCCACCTACATCCTGGCCGGTGCGGCCCTGTGTATCATCCCTGCCGTGATCGTGTTTGTGGTGGGACATAAGTATCTGGTGAAGGGCTTGACCTCCGGCGCCGTAAAGGGCTGATCCTGCGGCTTAGCTGTATCTATCTGACTGAACGGACAGAAACAGAATAAACCACGAAAAAGATGAGATTTGGAAAGGAGAAAACCATGAAAAAAGTTCTTGCACTGATTTTGACCCTCGCAATGGCGCTGTCTCTGGCCGCCTGCGGCAAAAGCGCCGACAAGCCCGACAAAAGCAACCCCAATGTAAACCCTGAGGATGCCTGGAAGGTTTCTGCAAACGAGATCCCCAAGGGCCGTACCCTGGTGAAGTACTGGAGTCCCTTTGGGAGTGGGACCGCCAGCAAAATGGACAGTTTTATCAATGCCTTCAACGGATCACAAGACACCTATTTTGTTGTTCGTGAGTACAACGGCGGTTACTACGACCAAATTGCCAAGCTGATGGCAACGGAGCAGGCTGACCTGCCTGCACTTTGCAACAGTTCCTCCGAGACCGTGGGCTCTTATTTGCACTCCGGTCTCATCAAGATGATGCAAGACTACATCGACGGTGACAGTGAGATGGCTGAGCGCAACCTGTACGGTAACCTGATCTCCACATTCGGCAAGGATGGAGACCTGATCGGTTACCCCGTTGGCCTGTCCCTGTCCGGCTTCTGGTATAACACGGCCGTGTTTGAGAAGGCAGGCATCGACCCCACCACGCTGACCAGCTTTGACCGCGTGTATGAAGCCGCTTTGAAAATCGGGGAAGGCGGCTATGCCCAGTACGCTTTGTCAGAGGAACATTCCGGCATTTGGGCCAACTATGCCTTTGCCCGGGAGGGATTCTATACCACGGATAACGAGAACGGTGCCACCGGCCTGCCGACCAAGTGCCTGTATGATGATAACAGCAATGGCTTTGCCGATATTGTGACCAATTACTATACCGAATGGGCCGATTTGGCAGCTAAGGGCTATCTGTATCCCGTTGGTTCCAGCATGAAGGAAGAGCTGATCCCCGCTCTGGCTGCTGGCCAGCTGGCCATGATCGTTTCCACCAACTCCTACTTGTCTCAGGTGCAGGCCGCCTTCGGTGACAGCAAGGACTTTGGATTCATCCCCATGTTCTCTGCCACCGATAACGGAAAGCAAACGGGCTTCTGCTCCTCCGGAAATGGTTTCTTCATCGTGGACAACGGCAATAAAGAGGCAATGAAGGGAGCTTACGAGTTTGTCAAGTTCTTCACCAACGTGGACAATCAAATCGCCTGGAACGCCATGACCGGTTATCTGCCTTTGTATGATGACGTGTATAATTCCAAAGAGTATCAGGCTGTCCTGGCTGAATACCCCTATGTCCAAAGTGTCATCGAGGCGATGCGTTCTGCTGACAACAGTGCATGGTATGCTTTTACTGCCACCAACAACGAGTACACACTGGCCGGAGCTACCTGTTTGGAGGCAGTCTGTAATGGGACCCCTGTGGACCAGGCCATCGCAGAGATGTGCGAGACCATCAATAACGCCTTTGAAATGTATAACGCGACCAACAGCTGAGCACAAAGGCGGAAAGCGCCGCAGGATACGGATCAGATATGAGCCGGGCGGGGCGCCCATCCTCTGGGTGGACGCCCCGTCCTGCTTCAGACCATTGACCGGCGGCGAGCGGCCGGAGTTTACAGAAAGCGAACGATAGCCTATGAAGAAGAAGGTATTTATCTGCGGACTGGTTCAGGAATCCAATTCCTTCAACCCGGTGCTGACGGACTTTGAGGACTTTTCCACCAGCGGGATCTACGACGGACAGGCGCTGCTGGACTCCGACGGAAGGGCGGGGGAGACCCTGAACGGCATGATCTGCGCCGCGCGTCAGCGGGGACTGGAGCTGGTGGGCGGACGGCGGATGCGCTCAAAGAGCGGCGGCCCGGTGGCTCACGCGGTGGTAGAGGACTTCCTGGGGCGGACACTGGAGGGGATCCGGGGCGCGGGCGCTCTGGACGGTGTGCTGCTGTCCCTCCACGGGGCCACGGTTTCTGACCGCTCGGACGACGTGTGCGGCGACATCGTGCAGGCCGTCCGCCGCGCTGTGGGACAGAAGGCGGCCATCGCCGTCTCTCTGGATCTCCACGGCAACGTGACGAGAAAAATGATGGAAAACGCGGACTTTGTCTGCGGCTACCAGACCTACCCCCATCTGGACCTGTATGAGGTGGGCTTCCGCGCGGCCCGGCTGCTGGCGGACCGGCTGGAGGGCAGACCGCTGGTGACGGTGCGCGCCGCCATCCCCATGATCGCCCCGCCCCACGGCTATACCACCACCCGCGGCAGCCTGCATGAGCTGATGGAGCGGGGACATGCGCTGGTGCGCGCCGGTCAGATCGCGGACTTCTCTGTATTCCAGGCCCAGCCCTGGCTGGATGTGAGCGAGCTGGCCTCCACCGTGGTGGTCACGGCGGACAGCCGCGAGGCCGCCGTAAAGGCCGCCCGGGAGCTGACCGCCATGGAATTCGCCCTGCGGCATGAGCTGCAGGGGGAGAAGCTGTGGAGCGTGGAGCAGGTCATTCAGGCTGCCCGGGACAACACCCTGGACAAGCCGGTGGTGCTGGTGGACTCCGCCGACTCCCCCAACGCCGGGGCCAACGGGGACAGCGCCGCTGTGCTGGAAAAGCTGCTGCCCTTCCGGGACGAGCTGTACTGCGCCCTGTCGGTGAACGATGCGGCCGCGGTGGAGCGGGCGTTTTCCATGGGCGTGGGCGCCCGGGGGGACTTTGTGCTGGGGGCCTCTCTGGCCCCGGGCCTGAGCCGCCCTGTGGAGGTAAAGGACGCGGTGGTCCGCAGTCTGCACATGGGACGCTTCCGGCTGCAGGGCCCCGCTGAGCGGGGACAGATGCGGAACGTGGGCCGCAGCGCAGTGCTGGAGGCGGGCAGGCTACAGATCCTGGTGTGCGTGCGGGCGCAGAACTGCGGCGACCGGCAGTTCTTCCGGGCCTTCGGGATCGAGCCCGACCTGTGCAGCCTGGTGTGCGTAAAGGCGTGCACCTCCTTCCGGGCGGGGTATGAGCCCATAGCGTCCATGATCTGCAGCACCGCGACCCCGGGGGCGGCGGGGCCCGTGCTGGAGGATATGCCCTTCACCCGCCTGCCCCGGCCCATGTTCCCCTTTGACGAGATCACGGAGGAGGACATTCAGGGGCCGGAGATGTTCCGCTGAGAGGAGAGAGCCATATGAAGAAAAAGCGGCTGTTTGTTCTGTCGGTTGACGCCATGGTGCAGGAGGATGCGGACTATCTGCGGGCAAAGCCCGACTCCAATTTCGCAAAGTTCTGCCAGAACTGCTGCGGCCTGGAAAGTGTGCGGACGATCTACCCCTCCATCACCTACCCGGTGCACGTGTCCATCCAGACCGGGTGCTACCCTGAAAAGACCGGGATTTATACCAACTATGTGTTCTCCACCAACGAAGTGAACCGGGACTGGACCTGGGACGCCCGGCTGATCCGCACGGACAATATCTTCGCTGCGGCCAAGCGGGGCGGGTATTCCACCGCTGCCGCCTTCTGGCCCGTGACCTCCTATAACCCGGACATTGACCTCCATCTTCCGGAATACTGGCTGGCCCACCCCGGGGAGACTCTGCAGGGCGCCTTTACGGAGCGGGGGGCCGACCGGCGGGTGGTCCGGCTGATGGAGAAACACGCCCACCTGCTGCCCGCCGACTATGAACGGGGCGGCATGGGCAACGTGGCCAAGGAACCGGAGTTTGACGACTTTATGATCCACGTCACCTGCGACATCCTCCGGGAGTATAAGCCCGAGGTCATGTTCATTCACGCCAGCCTCATCGACTCCCTGCGCCACGCCAACGGCATTTTCTGTCCCGAGGTGACAGCGGGCCTTGATCTGGTGGACCGGTGGCTGGGGATGCTGTTCCAGGCCCTGCGGGACGCGGGCACCTTCGATGAGACAAACTTTGTCATCCTGTCCGACCACGGCCAGAACGACTACGCCCGGGAGGTGCGGCCCAATGTCTTTTTGGCCAGACGCGGCCTGATCCAGGTGGACGGGCAGGGAAGAGTGACGGACTACAAGGTCTACGGGATGCATAACGGCCTGTCCATGGCCTTCTGGCTGAAGGATCCCGGGGACCGGGCGGCCTATGACGAGGCCTACGCCGTCCTGAAGGAGATGGCGGCGGAGGGCCTGTACGGCTTTACCCAGGTGCTGACCCGGAAAGAGGCGGCGGAGCGGTTCCATCTGGACGGCGACTTCGCCTTTATCATTGAGGGGGACAGCTATACCTCCTTCACCGACCAGTGCGCGGGGCCCGGGGTGGTCAATGTCCCGCTGAAGCATTATCGCATGGGCAGAGGCAACCACGGCCATATGCCCGATGTGGGGCCCCAGCCGGTGTTTTTCGCCAAGGGGCCGGACTTTAAGGAAAACGTCATGCTGCCCCGGCGGGACATCGTGGACGAGGGCCCCACCTTCGCCCGTTTGCTGGGCGTTGAGCTGAGAGACGCCCAGGGCGCCGCCATGACGGAGCTGCTGAAAGACTGACAGGATCCAAAATGCCGCCGGGAGCTTTCGCGCCCGGCGGCATTTTTCTGTGTTCGGTTCAGATGCCCTTTCTGTGCAGGCAGCAGGAGTAAAGCGCCGGGAGCAGGGCGATCAGCGCGATCAGCCCCGCCAGCAGCCAGCCGTTCCACAGGTGCAGCAGGGTGAACAGGATGCACAGCGCCCCCGCCGCCACCCACAAAAAGCCGGTCAGGCGGTGGGTGCGGTTCCAGTTTTCCTCGCTGCTCAGCGTCCAGGGCAGGCGGATGCCCAGGGTGTCGCTCTGCTTGGTCTTGGGCAGGTAGTTGCCGATGACCAGGAAGAGGATGCCCACGAACAGGGGCGCCACGGTGGACACATGCATCTCATAGCCCAGTCCGGCGCCAAGGGTGATCGTGCCGCACAGCAGCGAGACTGCCGGGCAGATCCACATGGTGATGCCGCGCAGGGCGGCGCTCATGTTCTCCTTTCTGGGGTCCCGGTCCATGGCCCAGAAGCAGAACAGGTTGATGGCGGCCACCAGAGCGGGCAGGGCGAACACCGCCGCCGCCCTGGGCATCCAGCCGTTGGCCGCGCCGTTTATCCCCCAGTGGGTGGCCATGGTCTCTGGCAGGCGATGATAGACCGCGGCCCCCGCCGCCATGGGCAGCAGACAGACCAGCGTGGTCAGAAAAGGCTCTTTGCGGTTGGTTTTCATTTCGGATCGTCTCCCTTCAGGTCGCGCAGCCACAGCAGGACCTCCTCCAGCACGGAGGCGTTCAGACTGTAGTAGATAAAGTTCTTTTCCCGGCTTTCAAAGATCAGGCCGGCCTTCTTCAGCTGGGACAGGTGGTAGGATACGGTGGCCGCCGTCATGTCAAAGTGTCCGGCGATGTCCCCCGCTGTCCTGCGCCCGTTCTTCAGCAGATTCAGGATCTCCCGCCGTGCCGGGTCGGACAGGGCCTTAAAGGTCTCGGCAAAACCCATATACGGGCCTCCTTCAGGATATTTAGAAAATTTTCTAAATAGAAGGTACCACATGGGACGCCGCCTGTCAAGATCTATTTAGAAAAAAATCTAAATACTGCGCCGACTGCTGCGAAGCTATTAACAGTTATGGGAGTTTTTTCTAAAATAGGCCTGAAAATATGCCGCAGGGCGCGTCAGACGTCCTCTGACGGAGGACATGATCTGTTCCAGGCGGCACATTGTGCGGGACGGTTCTGCCTTGCCGCGATCCGGTAAAATCAATATTTGCAGGAGGATTTTTATGAGACGCAGGAGCTTATCCGTTGCGGCGGCCGTGTGCCTGACTCTGCTTGCTGCCGCCATGATGGCGATCCCCGCATCTGCCGTGCAGGTGAGAGAGACCGTGCAGGTGGATTCCATGTATAACAGCTGGGGTGCGACCCGTTTTTACGACGGTCTTGCGGGGGTGACTGACCGGGGGGCGGGGGTCCCCAAATACGGCTTTATCGACACGAACGGAGAGCTGGTCATCCCCTTTGAATATTTTGGCGGGGCCGGCGCGGGACGTTTTTCTGATGGGCTGACCAAGGTAGGAAAAACCTGGTGACGAATGCCAGTCCGGGCTATCTTGATCGGAACGGAGATCTGGTCCTTGCTCTGAGGCCCCAGTGGGGGAGCGGCGATTTCCATGAGGGATTCGCCTGGGTGAAGACCCGTAAGAACGGTTACTTAGAGGATATCTACGGCTACATGGATAAAACAGGTGAGCTGGTCATCCTGTTCCAATACCAGTACGCGTCGGACTTCTCCGAGGGGCTTGCCCGGGTCCAGGACAGCACGAGCGGGCTGTACGGCTTTGTGGATCAGACCGGGGCTGAGGTCATTCCCTGTCAGTACACTATCGTGCTCGGCTTTTCCGAAGGTCTGGCGGCGGCATATACCCCGGTGAACGGCTTATGGGGCTTCATCGACAAGGGCAGCTATATCGACAAGGCGGGCAACGTGGTCGTTCCCTTCCAATATGAATGGGCGGGCAGCTTTTCCGACGGCTACGCACTGGCGAAGAAGGAGCTCCCCGAGGACGACCTCGTCATACTGCATATAGAAGAAGGACCTGCTCCACGCGCCGTCGCCGTGAATAAGACGGACAACGGCGATGTCTCGGTCAGCGCCTCTCAGGCATCCGGGGGCGAAACGGTGACCGTGATGACCGTCACGCCCGACAGCGGCTATGCGCTGGAGGCCGTCACCGTTCTGGACAAGGACGGCAAGGCGCTTGCGCTGACCGATAAGGGCGGCGGCAGGTACACCTTTACCATGCCCGACTGCGACGTGGCCGTGAGGGCGGCCTTCCGGAAGGACAGCGCCTCCGGCAGCGCCTTCCGTGACGTGGCCGCCGGCGCCTACTACCGCGAGGCCGTGGAGTGGGCGGTGGAGAAGGGCATCACCAGCGGCGTGGGCAACGGCCTGTTCGGCTCCAGCGACCCTTGCACCCGCGCCCAGATCGTCACCTTCCTGTGGCGGGCCGCCGGCAGCCCGGAGCCCAAGGCGCTGAGCAGTTTCTCCGACGTTCCCGCCGATGCGTGGTACGCCAAGGCTGTGGCGTGGGCCGTGGAGAACGGCGTCACCGCCGGTGTGGGCGACGGTCTGTTCGGCTCTGACAACGACTGCACCCGCGCTCAGATCGTCACCTTCCTGTTCAAGGCATATCAGGGCAAGTGATCCGGACAGCCTCCATGCCCGGGCCCCCGCTTTGCGGGGGCCCGGTTTTTTATATCCGCAGCATTTTAATATGACAGCAAAAAAGCGGCCGGACAGGAAAGGTTTGCCTTGGATAGAACAGCGGAGCCGGGCTATGCTATGTGCGGATGTTCCGGAAGAAACATTCCAAAACAAAGAAAGAAAAAGGAGAGACACATCATGTCTAACAGCAAGAACAGCAACCGTATCGTGGTTCCCGGTGCCCGCGAGGCCATGGATAAGTTCAAGATGGAGGCCGCCAGTGAGGTCGATGTACCCAGTACCTATTATGAAATAATTACTGACGAACAATGACCCACTAAGATAATCGCCGTTCTGTGTGTAAGTGATATTCATGCTGTTTGTACTCCTTTCATCGGCTCTCTCTGCGGTAAACTGCTGACAGG
>CAKUHV010000062.1 GCA_934659445.1 uncultured Oscillospiraceae bacterium
GTTCACCGTCAAGCTGGTGAAGAAGCCGGAAATGCCCTGAAAGAAATCAGAATACGACGATAATAGGACACCCATCGGCCACGCCCTTTTTTTATCCCTTTTCCTGCTCCAGCTTTCGCCGCAGGGCCTCTGTGGCCTGCCGCTCCAGCCGGGACAGCTGCGGCCGGGGCATACCCAGCAGGCGGGCGCAGCGGGACTGGGGCATTTCCTGCCAATAGCGCAGGTGCAGCACCGTGCGCTCCAGCGCAGGCAGCTGCTCCAGCGCCTTCTGCATGGCCTGCCGCTCCGGCGTGTCCTTCTCCGCCGCCTTCCGGCCCGGGCTCCCGGCCCCGTCCGGGGGCAGCACCGGCTCTGTAGCCTTCTCCAGCCAGACCAGATCCTCGCCGGACAGCAGGGGGGACACCGTTTCATACACCGTCCGGTGGTAGGCGTTGAGCAGACCGATCTCCTCGTCACTCATCAGGGACAGGTCCAGCCCGGCGGTGTCGAAGGGCACCATGGTCAGGGTCTGGAAGTACATATACTGGCCGAACTCCGTGGCCTCGCCCCGGCGCACCAGCATCAGGTCTTCGTGGCGGATGCCGTATTTGCCGGCTTCATAGAACCCCGGCTCGTTGGAGAGGATCATCCCCTCCTCCAGCACCTGGGGCACGAACTTGCCGTCCAGCTTCCAGCCCATACTCTGGGGCCCCTCGTGGACACACAGCACATAGCCCACCCCGTGGCCGGTGCCGTGGTTGTAGTCCAGCCCCCGCTGCCATAGGGGGCCGCGGGCCAGATAGTCCAGATTGGCCCCGCAGGTACCGTGCAGGAATCTGGCTGCGCCCAGACGCAGGTGGCCCTGAAGCACAAGGGTGTAGGAGGTCTTTTCCTCCTGAGTCAGGGGGCCCAGGGGGATGGTGCGGGTGATGTCGGTGGTGCCGTCACGGTACTGTCCGCCGCTGTCGCACAGACACAGGCCCCGCGCCTGCATGGGGATGTCGCTCTCGGCAGTGGGGGAGTAGTGGACGATGGCGGCGTGGGGGCCGTAGGCCATGATGGTGTCGAAGCTGGGCTCCAGAAAGCTGCCGGCCTCGCGGCGGAGCTGCTCCAGTCTGGCGCTGGCGGACAGCTCGGTGACCTGGTTGCCCCGGGCGACGCTCTCCTGCAGCCAGCGGATGAAGCGGCATACGGCGGCGCCGTCCCGAATGTGAGCCTGCCGGACATGTTCCATCTCCTGGGGCGTTTTGACGGCCTTCATCAGCAGTACAGGGCTGGGCTGCTCCAGCACATGGGCGGAGATGCTGCTCAGAATACGGCAGTTGGCTCCGGCGGGGTCCACCATCACCGTGTCCCCCTGGGGCAGGGCGGCCAGCAGGCCGTAGATGCCGTCATAGTCCGCCAGCTCCACCCCGCAGGCGGCCAACTTTTCCGCGATCTCCTGGCTGAGGATCTCTTTGTGGACGCACAGGGTGGCCCCCTCCCGGCCGATGAGCAGATAGGACAGGAACACGGGGGTGCAGGCCACGTCGTCCCCCCGCAGGTTCAGGGTCCAGGCGATCTGATCCAGGGCGGTGAGCACCAGCCACTGGGCCTGCTTCTCCTCCATGACCTTGCGCAGGCGCTCCAGCTTCTCCTCCCGGGTCTGGCCGGCAAACTCCGGGGTCAGCTCCCACACGGGGCGTCTGGACATGGGGGGACGGTCCGTCCAGATCTCATCCACCAGGTCCCGGTCGGTCACAAAGGCGACCCCCTTGTCCTTCAAACTGCGCTCCAGACTGCGCAGAAAGCTCACCCGCACGGTGCGGCCGTCGAAGCCCAGCACCTCTCCGGGCTGAAGCCGGTCGGCCAGATATTGCTCGATATAGGGCACTCCGGGCTGCCCCACCTTCATCAGGTCGATGGTGCTGCCCTCCAGCTGGGCCCCGGCCTGAAGGAAGTAGCGGCCATCCGTCCAGAGGGCGGCGCTGTCCATGGTGACCACAAGGGTGCCGGCGGAGCCGGTAAAGCCAGACAGCCAGGCCCGGGCCTTGAAGTAGTCCCCCACATACTCCGAGCAGTGAAAGTCGTCGGTGACCACCAGATAGGCGGCCATGCCCCGCTCCTGCATCAGTCTGCGCAGGGCGGAGAGTTTTTCGGGTGTGTTCATATCGGTAACTCCTTTTCCGTTCCCCGCGCCCGGGGGCGGGGGGTGTTGTAGTTCAGTTCAGCCGCAGGCCGAAGTCGCAGCAGTCGTCCCCGGCGGCCAGGGTCTTGGCAATGCGCCAGTGCAGCCTTGGGTGCAGCCCGCCGTAAGCCGCGTCGTGCCCCGCGCAGAAGGCGGCGCACAGCTCGGGACAGCCGTAGTCGGTGCACACCTCCAGACAGGGACAGCACAGCACGTCCAGATAAAATTTCCGGCCCGTCACCTCATAATTGCGCACCTGAAAGCCGTCGTCCGGGTGGAAAGCGGAGGCCAGCAGCTGGTCCATCACCCATGGGGCGGCGCGGAAGAAGCCGGGGGGCTTCATCAGCCCCCGCAGCAGCCGCCCGGTGCGGGCGCTGCGCTCCGCGATCAGGGTGCGCACCACCTCCAGCGCCTGCTGCCGGGGGATGGCGGTACACATCACGCGGTAGACCGCCACGGCGGGCAGGAGCTGCTTTTCCAGAAGGGGGGGCACCCTTCCATCGGGGCCCCGGCGCTCCGCCAGCAGTTGCCGCAGCTGGACCAAGGCGCTGTTGTACAGCGGGTCGGCCAGGCGGGGGGTCAAAACACGCTGCATCTCCGCCCGAAAGCCGCGGATCAGATAGTTGGTCTCCGGTTTGGCCATGGCTGTACCTCCAGAAGTCCCTCAGGGAGGGTCGGCATAGCCCTATTATAATGCGTGCGGGACAAAGCCGCAAGCCCCGGGCGCAAAAACCGGGGACGGCGGCAGCCGTCCCCGGCGGGGTCAGGCCGGGCACTGCCGGCCTGTGTGGTCGATGGTGTAGTCCTGCCCGTACTGGCCGGGCAGCAGCAGATCGGAGATGGGCAGGAAGGTGTACCCCTCCCGCAGCAGGGTCTCCAGTATGGCGGGCAGGGCCTCCGGCGTGTGCTTGGCTGCGTTGTGGAACAGGACGATGGAGCCGGGCTGCACCTTTTCCGTAACCCGCTTGACGATCTGATCGGCGGGCAGGTCCTTCCAGTCCAGACTGTCCACATCCCACTGGATGGGCTCCATGCCCGCGGCGCGGATGGCGGAGATGGAGCGGTCGTCGTAGTCCCCATAGGGCGGGCGCACCAGAGTGGGCCGCACCCCGGTGACGGCCTCGATCTTGTCGTTGCAGGCGCTCAGGTCGTCCATCACCTCCTGGGCGGACAGCTGGGGGTAGTGGGCGTGGGTGTTGGAGTGGTTCATCACCTGGTGCCCCGCGTCGTGCAGGGCCTTCACCGACTCCGGGTACTTCTCTGCCCACTGGCCCACCACAAAGAAGGTGGCGGGCACCTGATAGCGGGCCAGAATGTCGATGAGCTGCTGGGTGTCCTCGTTGCCCCAGGCGGCGTCGAAGCTGATGGCCACCAGCTTCTGCTCCCGCTGCACGCAGTAGATGGGCAGCTGCCGGGCAGAGGCGGACACATTCATGGCCGCCGGCCAGTTCACGGCCCAGAGAATGGCCGCCGCCATCACCGCCGTCCCCACGGCGGCCAGCCACCGCCGGCGGATCACCAGAAGCAGGGGGCGCTTTCCGCCGCTTTTCCGTGTTCTCTTCCAAAGCATCGCCATATCCCTCCAGAATCGCCCGCCGGAGCGGGACGCAGTTTCATAGGAGAAGGATATTCGCGTTGCGCAAAAAAGAGAACACCCGCTTGTCGAAAAGACTTTTCGACAAGCGGGCGCTTGCTTATACAAGAAAAAATTCCAGCAGGATCACCGTGCCGCAGCACAGCAGGGATACGGGCAGCAGTCCCAGCCCCAGCCAGGCGCACAGAATGCCCACCACCAGAGCGGCCGCCCCGGCGATGGGGGACTGGGTGGCGGTAACGATGGCGGGAAAGGTCATCACCGCCAGGGTGACATAGGGCACATAATAGAGGAAGGAGCGGAGGAACACGCTGCGGATGGGCCTGCGGATCAGGGTGAGGGGAAGGGCGCGGATGGCATAGGTGGTAAGGGCCATGACGAGAATGTAGAGATAGGTCTTCACTGGGGAGCCTCCCTTCGGGGGAACAGAATGGCCGCTCCGGCGGAGATGACCACCGTCAGCAGCAGAATGCGCACCCCCTCGGACCACTCCCGCACCACAGGCAGGACGGAAAACAGCCAGCCGCTGGCAAAGCTGACGGCGATGCACCCCAGCACCACCCGGCTGCGTTTCCCCTCGGGGACGATGATGGCCAGAAACATACCGAACAGCATGACGGAGCAGCCGCTGACCGCCCACTGGGGCATCAGGTTCCCCGTCAGCACGCCCAGCACCGTGCCCAGACTCCAGCCGGGGATGGCGGCGCACATGGCCCCGGCGTAGTACCACACGCTGAGATAGCCCGGCTGGGCGATGGCGATGCCGAAGATTTCGTCCGTCAGGTCGAAGGCCAGAAACAGCCGCTGGGCCAGAGAGGTGCCGGGGGCCAGATGCTGGCTGAGGGCGCAGCTCATCAGCATATACCGGGCGTTGACCACCAGCATCATCAGCACCATCATCAGAAAGCCAGCGTCCCCGGCGATCACGGTGATGCCGCCGTATTCCCCGGCGGAGGCGTTGTTCAGCAGACTGAGCAGAAAGCCCTGAAAGGGGCTGAGACGGGCGGCGCGGCAGGAGATGCCCAGCCCGAAGCTGACTGCCAGATAGCCCAGAGCGATGGGGATGCCGTCGTGCAGACCGTAAAGAAACTTTTCCTTTTTCATAGATGCAGAACCTTTATCAGCAAGATCGATGTCCGCGCCGGAAAGACGGCTCGGACACTGAGGGCTATTATACTCCCTGGATTGACATAAGTAAACCGGATGATTATAATAAAATGATAAGTGAAAGCGATATGACCTGCCGCCCGGCGGCGGGGACAGGGGGCTGAACGGGATGACATCAAAATATGAGATCTTCTGCACCGTGGTAGAGTGCGGCGGCTTTACCGAGGCTGCCCGGCAGCTGAACTACTCCCAGAGCGCTGTCAGTCAGGCGGTGCGCACCCTGGAGCAGGAGCTGGGGGTGCGGCTGATCAGCCGGGAGCGCCACCGCCTGACCCTGACCAAGGACGGAAAGACCTATCTGCCCTATATCCGCGAGATCACCGCCGCCGAGCGCCGGCTGGAGCAGAAGCAGGCGGAGATGCGCAATCTGGACAACTGCGTGATCCGTCTGGGCACCTTTACCAGCGTCAGTCAGACCTATCTGCCCCAGCGCATCCGGGTGTTCAACGGGCGCTACCCCGGGGCCCGGTTCTCCATGTATCAGGGGGGGTATGACGACATCGCCCAGTGGGTGGACACGGGGGAGGCCGATCTGGGCTTTATCAGTCTGGACGCCATCACCCCCGCCAACTATAAGATGCTCTACCGGGACCGCATGGTGGCGGTGCTCCCTCTGGAGCACCCTCTGGCCGGGGCGGAGGAGGTCACCCTGGCCCAGCTGGCCCGGGAACCCCTGCTCATGCTGGACGAGGGTAAGTACAGCGCCGCCATGCAGGCCTTTCAGGCCCACGGGCTGACCCCCGACGTGCGGTGCCAGGTGTATGACGACTACACCATCCTTGCTATGGTGCGCCAGGGGCTGGGCAACTCCATCCTGTATGAGCTGGTCACACGGAACTTCGGCAACCAGGTGGCTTTGGTGCCCATTCGGGAGGCCCCCCAGCGCCGGGTGGCCCTGTTCTGGAAGAACTGGGAGACCCTGCCCTTTGCCGCCCGGGAGTTCGCCGGATTCCTGATGGCCGAGCTGGAGGGGAAAGAGGAGACGTAAAGCATACCCCCGCCCCGCGCCGGACACAGCCCCGGCGCGGGGCTTCACGCAGGGGCGGGCGGCGGGAGAAATTGTAAATTTTCCCGGCTCCACTGGATTTTTCCGGGGACATGATGTATGATAAAATGTCTGAGAAATATGGAATCGCGGGCTGATGTCCGCTGACCCGCAGGCGGAAGAGAAAAAGCCGCCCCGCGGGAGGAGGTACCCTATGGGTCAGATCACGCTGCGGGGCATCCACCCCGCCGCCAGAAAACGATATACAAGAAGAAAGCCTCTGGCCGATCTGGAGACGCCGCCGAAGCAGGTGTTCATCCCCCTTGAGCTGTGCGCCGGCTGCGCCCCCGCCGTCCCTGTGGTGGAGGAGGGAACCCAGGTGCGGGTGGGCCAGCTCATCGCCCGGCCGGGGGATGAAAACGGCGTGTCCATCCACGCCAGCGTCTCCGGCACGGTAGAGGGGGTCAAAGACTGCCCCCACCCCTGGGGCGGGACCGGCCCCGCCATCGTCATCCGCAGCGACGGAAAGGGCACTCTGGCCGACGACCTGCCCGACCCGGTGGACACCGCCCATCTGGTGCCCCAGGTGCTGATCCAGCGGGTGCGTCAGGCGGGCATCGTGGGCATGGGGGGCGATGCCAGCCCCACCCACGGAAAGCTGGCCCAGGCCATGGGCCGGGTGGACACCCTGATCGTGGACGCCGCCGAGTGCGAGCCCTATAACACCGCCGACCAGCGGCTGCTGGCCGACCGGGGAGATCTGCTGCTTCAGGGGGCGCTGGCCCTCAGCCAGGCCATCCGGGCCAAGCGGGTGGTGCTGGCTGCCCAGGGCGACCAGATCAAAACCGTGGAAAAGATGGAGCGGTGGCTGCTGAAAAAGAAGATCTCCATCGAGATCGTGCTGCTGCGCTCCCACTATCCCCTTGGGGAGGAAAAGCAGATCGTCCGGGCTGTCACCGGCCGGGAGGTGCCCCCCGGGGGCGCCCCTATGGACGTGAAATGTCTGGTGCTCAACGCCGCCACGGTGTATGCCGTCAGCGAGGCCATGCTCCACGGTGACCCCCTGACCCACCGGGCGGTGACCGTGAGCGGCCGGGGCGTGGTGCGGCCCCGGAACCTGTGGGTGCCCATCGGCACTCCCCTGAGGGATCTGCTGGCCTGCGCCGGCGGCCTGCGGGAGGAGGAAGTGATCTTCCTTGCCGGCGGCCCCATGCGGGGGGTGGAGCAGAAGGACCTGTCCGCCCCGGTGCTGCCGGATACCAACAGCCTGATCTGTATGCTGAAGGAGGAGCGGGCGGTAAGCGGGCCCCAGACCCCCTGTGTCCGCTGCGGCCGGTGCGCCGCCGCCTGCCCCATGCGGCTGGTGCCCGCCTTTGTGGCCCGGGCCTTCCGGCTGAACGACCTGAGCCGTCTGCCCGCCCTGCACCCCCAGGACTGTCTGCAGTGCGGCTGCTGCACCTATATCTGCCCCTCCCAGATCCCGCTGATGGATATGATGAGCCGGGCGCGGGAGATCGTGGAGAAAGAAGGTGACCGCCCATGAGCCGTATCCGTTCCGGCCTGCTCCGCCGGCCGCCCCAGCTGTCCCAGACCTCCGGCATCGACGCCATTATGCTGGACGTGCTGGTGGCTCTGGCCCCAGCGTGGGCCATGGCCATCTTTCTGTACGGGCCGCGGGTGATCGCCCTGACGGCCGTCTCTGTGGCGACCTGCGTTCTGTGTGAATACTGGTACGAGCGGCTGATGAAGCGGCCCGTCACCGTGCGCGACCTGTCCGCCTGCGTCACCGGGGTGATACTGACCATGACGCTGCCCGTCACCGCCCCCTACTGGGCGCCGGTGCTGGGCGGGGCCTTCGCCATCATCGTGGTCAAGCAGTTCTATGGCGGTCTGGGCCGCAACTTTCTCAACCCCGCTCTGGCGGGGCGGATGCTGCTGAACACCTTCCCCATGGTCATGTCCAACTGGAGCGATGCGCTGTACCGCGTCCCGGTCTTCGGCGCGGCAGACGCCGTGACCGCTGCCACCCCCATGGCCTATCTCCACGAGGGGACGCTGCCCCCCCACCGGCTGAGCCAGCTTCTGCTGGGGCAGCAGGCGGGCTCTCTGGGCGAGGTGTGCTCCTTCCTGCTGCTGCTGGGCGGGCTGTATCTGGTGCTGCGCCGGGTGATCGCCGTGCGCATCCCCCTGTCCTTCCTGGGTACGGTGGCAGTGCTCACCCTCCTGTTCCCCCAGGGGAACGACCCGGTGCGCTGGATGCTCACCCAGCTGCTCAGCGGCGGCCTGATCTTCGGCGCCGTCTTTATGGCCACCGACTACACCTCCAGCCCGGTCACCCCCAAGGGCCACATCCTGTTCGGCACGGGCTGCGGCGTGCTTACCTTCCTGCTGCGGCGGTTCGGCTCTTACCCCGAGGGGGTGGGCTGGGCCATCCTGACCATGAACGGCTGCGTGTGGCTGCTGGACCGGGCGGGTATGCCCCGGCGCTTCGGGGCGGAGCCCTTTGCCCCCACCCGGCGGCGGATGGAGCGGGCCCGGAAAAGCCTTGCCCAGATCAAATTTGTCCGCCCCCAGTGGAGACTGCCCCGGTTTGTGAACGCCGACGGCTCCGTGGCCGGGGAGAATCATCTGGACCAGGTGCGCGCCTGGTGCCGGGCCTGGGGCACTCTGGCCGCCCTGGTGCTGGCGGTGGGGCTGGCCCTGGGCGGGGTGAGCCAGCTGACCAGTCTGGACACCGCCCGGGCGGAGCTTGTGCAGCAGCGGGAGCTGCTGCGGCAGGTGATGCCCGCCGCCTCCTACCGGTCGGAGACCCCCTATGCCCTGAGCATCACCGCCGGCTACAGCGAGGACGAGATGATCGGCTACTGTGTGGAGGTGCAGACCAATGGCTTCGGCGGCCCCATCACCGTGGTGGTGGGGGTGAATCTGGACGGCGAGGTCACCGGCGTGGCCATCACCGACCACAGCGAGACCGCCAACGTGGGCACCCGGGCCATGGAGAAGGACTATCTGAGCCAGTATGTGGGCCGCTCCGGCACGGTGCGCCACTCCGGCGCCAACTCCATCGACGCCGTGGCCGGGGCCACCGCCACCTCCAAGGCCATTACCACCGGGGTGAACCGGGCGCTGGCCATCGTGGCGAATCTGGATACCGACAGCGAGGTGCCCTATGAGGACGGCGAGGTGTAAGGAGGGGCAAAAACCATGAAAATACCCTTTGAGCTGATGGGCATCGCTCTGGCGGCCCTTCTGACCGAAAATCTGATCCTGGTCAAGTGCATGGGTCTGGGGGTGCGGGTCAAGTCCCTGCGGGACCCGATGGACGCATGGCGCACGGGCTACTGCCTGACGCTGGTGATGGTGATCACCGCCCTGCTGGGCTGGCTGGCGGACAACCTGATCCTGGTGCGCTTCGGTGTGACCTATCTGCGCACGCTGGTGTTCACCCTGCTGGCTCTGGCCGTGGTGTCCGGGTTGAGAAAACTCATTGCCGCCTGTCTGCCGGAGCTGTCCCGGCGCATGGACGGGAACCTGGCCTCCGTTACCACCAACTGCGCCGCGCTGGGCGTGGTGCTGCTGATCTCTCAGCGGGGCTATGCTCTGGTGCCGGCATTGGTGTTCGCCTTCTTCGGTGGCCTGGGGGCCACGGTGACGCTGGTGAGCTACGCCTCCCTGCGGGAAGAGGTGGATATGGAGAGCTGCCCCCGCCCCTTCCGGGGGGTGCCCATCCACCTGATCACCATGGGCCTGATGGCCATGGCCATGATCGGGTTCTACGGACTGCATGTGAACTGAGATAGAGAAAAAACAAGCCCCCGTCCCAACAGGGACGGGGGCTTGTTTGAGACTGTCGAAAAAGCAGCAGCACGTAGAGATACGGGAAGGAAGATAGTTACGAAAGAAACCCAGGAGGGGTGTCTTTCGTTTTTGATCATAAGATCATGGAACTTTTTCAAAGTTTCATGATCTTCTTCAGCTTGTCAAAAAGACTTTTTTGACAAGCTGAAACAAGCCCCCGTCCCAACAGGGACGGGGGCTTGTTTTTCAAATAAGTCGGTAGCTCTTTGCCAGCTTTTCAAACACCGGCAGGGAGCGCTCCAGCATGTCCCTGGACACGCAGTAGGCCAGGCGCACATAGCCGGGGCACTCGAAGTCGTCCCCGGGCACCATCAGCAGGTCATATTCCATGGCCCGCTGGCAGAAGGCCCGGGCGTCGGGCTCCGGTGACTGGACGAAGAGGTAGAAGGCCCCGTCGGGATGGACGCACTGGAAGCCCAGCTTCTGCAGGCCGCTGTAGATCAGGTCCCGGTTGGCCTCGTAGGCGGAGATGTCCGCCGTCTGACCGATGCACGCGGCGGCCACCCGCTGGAACAGGGAGGACACGCAGATGTAGCC
>CAKUHV010000063.1 GCA_934659445.1 uncultured Oscillospiraceae bacterium
CAGCTGGGCTACGTGGACGGAGATGCCCATGGCGCGGTAGGCGTCAAGGTCGCCCCGGGGAGAGCCACTGTCTGTCACCAGATGGGTCAGCTTGTTGGCGGGACAGATGTTGTAGGTGGTCACGTTGCCCAGCTTGCTGTGGTCGCACACGGCGATCACGCAGCCCACGCTGCTGATATAGGCCTGCAGCAGGCCGGACTCGTCCATCTGGGTGTCCATCATGCCCAGCTCCGGAGTGATGCCGCCCACGCCGGAGATCACCTTGTTTACGTTGAAAAAGCGCATATTCTGCTCGGCCAGTGCGCCGCTGGTGGACATATCCCCCTCGCGCACCCGGCCGCCCAGACAGTAGGTGGTGATGTCCCGGCAGTTGGCCAGCTCCATCACGATGAACACGGAGTTGGTGATCACGGTCACATTCTTCTTGTGCTTCATGTGCCGGGCCACCTCCAGCGTGGTGGTGCCGTAAGACAGGAACACGGTGTCCCCGTCCTCGATCAGGCCGGCGGCGATCTCGCCGATGGCCTCCTTCTCCCGCTGGTTGTGCTCCTTGCGCCAGAAATAGGCGGGCTCGGTCACCGTGGGGCGGGTGAGCACGGCGCCGCCGTAGACCCGCTTGAGACAGCCCTCCTTCTCCAGGGCCTCCAGATCCCGGCGGATGGTCTCTACCGACACGTTGAAGCGCTTGACCAGACTCTGTACGTTGACAGAGCCGTCGTGAGCGATCATTTCCTTAATGGTCTCGCGGCGAATGTGCAGCATAACAGGACCTCTTACTGCCATTATGGCGTTATTCGTGCATTTATATTGTCATCAGTATACATGATTTTGCTCGATTTTACAAGGGTTATTTACAAAATACCCGGGTTCCTACAACAACAGAGATGAAACGGGCATATAAATGCAGGATTTAAGTCGTGTTCTTTCAATGAAAAGGCCGCATATCCTTTTTCTGGGAGTTGTCCGCCGCCCGGGCGCGAAATGATATTGTTAAACCGAACAAACAAACGGCCCTGAAAAATAAAATTATTGACACAATGCCGAAGGTGCGATATAATCGCCTTACAAACCCACAAACGCACACAAATTTGCAAACAAACACATATTTCGGAGAACTGAGGAAAACCGGACCAAACAGAGCTGAAACCCGGGAAAACAGAAGGCAAAAACGAAAAACAGAACTCTTCCGAGCGAAAAAGACCCCCTGTATTTGAATATGCATTTTCCTCTGTAAAAGATTGCAGGGTAAAATAAAAACAAGGAGGATTTTAGAATGAAGAAGAAGTTAGCGTTTGTGCTGGCGGTCGCCATGTGCTGCTCGTTCCTGTTCGGCTGCGGCAGCAAGCAGGACCCCGCCGGCAGCGGCAGCGGGGGCGGCACCACCACCGGCATCGTGCCCGGTTCCAACAAGTCTGCCTCCGGTTCTACCAACAAGGACGTGTACATCGACATGTGGGGCGTGTGGAGCCAGGACAACTACCGCGCCGAGTATTGGCAGCAGAAGGCCGCCGACTTCTGCGAGCAGTATGAGAAGGACAACGGCATCTCCGTCCAGTTCGAGTATTACGGACAGGGCAGCTACGCCGCGCTGACCGAGAAGCTGGCCGGCGGCGCCGTGACGAAGGAGCTGCCCGTCATCTCCCAGATCGAGGAGCAGGCCACCGCCCGCTTCTATCCTCTGGCCGCTGACCTGAGCAAGTATCTGAAGCAGGAGACCATCGACGACTACCTGCCCGGTCTGCTGGTGTCCTGCACGCAGCAGGGCAAGCTGGTGGCCGTGCCCGCCGGCCGGTCCTACATCGTGGCCTGCGTGAACAAGGCCCTGCTGGAGCAGGCCGGCCACTCCGTGGACGAGTTGACCGACTGGACCTGGGAGGATATGCACCAGATCGCCAAGGACATCTCCGCCCTGGGCGACGGCATCTACGGCCACACCCTGTACTGGGACGAGGACGCCTGGCCCTGGGAGTCCGCTGTCTACTCCAACGGCGGCAGCATCGACAATGAGGACGGCACCAAGATCGTCTTTGACGAGGCCAGCGGCACCCCCATCCTGGACCTGACCGTTGAGATGCTCAAGGACGGCTCCAGCAGCAGCTTCTACAACGATTACGATTACACCAAGGTCTCCGACGCCTTCTATCAGCCTTGGGCCGAGGGCAAGCTGGGCATGTACATCGGCTCCATCACCATGTATAAGTCCGGCCTGAAGTTCCGCGATAACTACGATGGCGAAAAGGGCGACTTCGACGTGGTCGTGGCCAAGCAGCCCGCCGGCACCGCCGGCTTCTCCGTAGTCACCGGCGGCTCCAACATGATGATCATGGACAACGCCACCGAGACCCAGAAGCAGGTCGCCGCGGCCTTCTTCGAGTATCTGGCCAAGCCCGAGAACGTGGCCGGCTGGAACGAGACCTCCGGCTACATGGCCTTTACCAAGTCCGTGGAGAACGATCCCTCCTTCAAGGCTACCACCGATGCCGATCCCAACCTGCTGAACATCTACCACTACGTGGAGGACGCCCACGCCCGTCCCACCACTCCCCACTGGCAGGATATGGTCGCCAACGTGATCATCCAGGATCTGGTGGACCTGTCCCAGCACCCCGAGAAGTATGCCACTCATGCTGAGACCACCGCGCTGGTGAACAGCTGGGTGGAGAAGTGCCAGAAGATCATCGACGAGGGCAACTAACGCACACCGGCAGAAACACTGGAATGATTTGATCCGGGAAAGCCGTGCAGGGGAGCCGATCCCCTGCACGGCGATCTCGAACAGACAAGGGAAAGCGAAAATGGGAGAGTACGCTTTTTCAGCCGATTTCAACCAACGCACGGATCAAACGACCTGACACACCCTTTTGGGGCCGGAGCGGGGCCCCGGCGCCGGGCTGGCGCGAACACAATGCTGTATGCGGAGATAAGACCCTTTCAGAAACGAAAACAGAACTGGCCCGGGCGCGGCGCCCGGGATCGGTTTTATCTTTACAGGCGGCGTTATGCCGCCTGCTGACCTCAGGACCCATCTTCCGGTTTTTCGCGCCTTTCCCGCCGCGGGCGCAGGCCGCAGGGCTCCATTTGTCATGGGAACACAAAGGGGACCGGAGGAAATCTTATTTGTTACGAGGTAACTGTTTATGGCCATTATCATGAAAGACATCAAAAAGCAGTATCCCGGAAGCCACAAGCCGGTCATGGAGCACTTTGATCTGACCATTGAAGAGGGCTCCTTCACCGTGCTGCTGGGCCCCTCCGGCTGCGGCAAGACCACGGCCCTGCGCATGATCGCGGGACTGGAGGAGGTGACCGACGGCCGCATCTATATCGATGAGACCGACGTGACCGACGTGGACCCCGGCGACCGCAACATCGCCATGGTCTTCCAGAACTACGCCATCTATCCCCACATGACCGTGCGCGGCAATGTGGAGTTCGGCCTGAAAAACTACCAGATCAGCAAAGAGGAGATCGACGAGCGGGTAGAGTACGTGCTGGGCCTGACGGGCCTGACGGAGTACGCCGACCGCAAGCCCTCTCAGCTGTCCGGCGGCCAGCGCCAGCGCGTGGCTCTGGCCCGGGCCATCTCCAAGTCCCCCAAGGCATTCCTGATGGACGAGCCTCTGTCCAACCTGGACGCCAAGCTGCGCACCCAGATGCGCTCTGAGATGATCCAGCTGTATAACCGTCTGGGCTGCACCTTCATCTATGTGACCCACGATCAGACCGAGGCCATGACCATGGGCACCGACATCGTGATCATCTACAAGGGCAAGATCCAGCAGCACGGCACCCCCCACGAGGTGTACGACAACCCCGCCAACCTGTTTGTGGCCCAGTTCATCGGCGACCCCGGCATGAACGCCCTGAAGCTGTCCGACGGCGGCTTTGTGGGCTTTAAGCCCCGCGCCGTGATCTTCGGCAAAGGGGAGAACGGTCTGAACCTGACCGGCACCGTGCTGACCAGCGAGTTCATGGGCTATGATGAGCTGGCCACCATCGATCTGGGCTGCGGCCATATCTCCATCCGCAACAAGGAGCGAAAGGAGGCCGGCGACCAGGTGGAGCTGTTCATCCCCCAGGACGAGCTGTTCTATTTCGACGCGGACCAGAACCGCACCGATACCCCCCAGACAGGAGAGGTGGTGAGCGTATTCCATGTTGACGACTGAGCAGAAGTCCGCCATCAACGAGAACGCTGAGGTAAAGACCTTCCGCAAGCTGGAGCTGAAGCAGCACGGAAGGGCCTATAAGCTGCTGAACAGCGCCCTGAAGAACCCCTATGTGCTCATCGCCCCCGCCGAGATCATCGCCCTGGGCACCACGGTGACGGCCCTGATCTTCTGCATCTACATGAGCTTTATGAAGTGGGATCTGATCACCGGCGAGCAGAAGTTCGTGGGGCTGTACAACTACAAGTACATCTTCACTGACGAGCTGTTCCTGACCGCCCTGGCCAATACCATGGTGTTCATGGTGGTGTCGGTGTTCGTGGGTCTGGTGCTGAAGGTGCTCATCGGCGTGTTCCTGAACAAGGACAAGCCGGTGCACAACATGGTGCAGACCATTATGTTCACCCCCTATATCATCGCCACCGTGGCCATTGCCACCATCTTCAAGTACATGATGCAGCCCACCGGAGGCGTGTTCAACCAGATCCTGTCCTTCCTGCACCTGCCCACCTCCCAGTGGTACATGGGCCAGAGCTCGGCTCTGATGTCCCTGGCCTTCATCACCATCTGGCAGAGCATGGGCTACGGCGTGCTGATCGTCATCTCCGGCCTGAAGGCCATTCCCAACCATGTGTATGAGGCTGCGCGGCTGGACAAGGCCAGCCGGCTGAAGACCTTCACCCATATTACCCTGCCCCTGCTCAGCCCCACCATGTTCTTCCTGCTGGTCACCACCTCTGTGGGCGCCTTTACCACCTTTGACATCGTTGCTATGATGACCAACGGCGGTCCCGGCAAGTCCACCTATATGCTGGCGTACTACGTGTATATGCAGGGCATCCGTTTTATGCACTATGGCCGGGCCATGGCGGCCTCGGTGGTGCTGCTGATCATCACCTCCACCCTGTCGGCCATCAACTTTGCCCTGGCTGGCAAGAAGGTGCACTATCAATAAGGAAAGGAGCGGCGAATCATGTCCGGAAAAACTCAGCCCATTAAAATGAGAAAGAAAGACCCTATGATCGGGCGGATCCTGGAGTGCCTGCTGCTGGCGTTCCTGTTTGTGCTGTTCGTGCTTCCTTTCTACTACATGATCATCTCCTCGTTCAAGTCCACCATCGAGGCCATGAGCAATCCCCCCGTGTGGTGGCCCAGCAAGTTCATCTGGACCAACTTTGCTGATGCCTGGAACGAGGCCCACTTCACCAAATACGGCCTGAACTCCATCATTCTGGCCGCCGCCGTGGTGGTCACCTGTCTGGTGTGCTCCGTGCCCTGCGCCTTTGCCTTTGCCCGCATGGAGTTCAAGGGCAAAAAGCCCCTGTTCGCCATCATCCTCAGCGACATGATGGTGCCGGTGCAGTGCGTGTTCCTGCCCCTGTTCATCATCTTCTCCAAGCTGGGCTGGCTGAACACCTACGGGTCGATGATCCTGCTGTTCACCTACTCCGGCTCCACCATCTTCTTCATCCGCAACTCCTTTATGCAGGTGAACAACGAGGTACTGGAGGCCGCCCGTCTGGACGGCGCCAGCGAGCTGACGGTGATGTTCAAGGTGACCTTCCCCATGGTCAAGCCTGTGGTGGTCACCATGGCGCTGATGGCCTTCCTGCGCCGCTGGAACGACTATTTCTGGAACCTGTCCCTGACCACCAACGACTCCGTGCGTACCCTGCCCTACGCCATTCAGGCCCTGAACGCCGCCACCGACGGCGCTCTGCCCCGGTGGGAGGTCACCATGGCCGGCGCCACCATGCTGATGGCGCCCATGCTGATCGCCTATATCTTTGCGAATAAGCAGATCAAGTCCGCCTTCGTGTACTCCGGGATCAAATGATGACCAGAGTCCGACTGCGCTTTACCGAGGATAAGACCGACCACTTCCGCCGCAGGGACATCGATCAGGGCAGGATCTGCGCGGCGCTGGCCTATCTGCTCTTCTTCGTCCCCGTGGTCATCGTTCCGGACAGCGGCTTTGGCCGATACCACGCAAATCAGTCTCTGCTGCTGCTGATCCTGTCCACAGTGGGTGTGGTGGTGGTGTCCATGGTGCCCCGGATAGGCCCGTTTCTGGGCATGGGGCTGATGGCCTTCTGCCTGATCTGCGCCGTGCGGGGCGTGGTGCTGGCGCTGACGCGCCGGGCAAACTGCGTGCCTGTGTTCGGCGGGATCACCATCATCCCCTACGAGCGGGCGGCGTAAACAGACAAAAATGATCCCGGGGAGTTCTCTCCCCGGGATCGTTCGTTTATGTGGCTTGGCGCGTCAGGGCCGCCCCTGAGGGCGGGGCAGCTGGTCGTAGGAGAAGATGTTCAGGTCCGCCGCGGTGACCACCGGGCCCACCTGGGACTCACGCACCGGGTCGTGGATCTGAACGACATGGTAGCCCCCGGCCTTGGCCGAGGCGATGGCCAGAGCGGTGTCCTCGAACACCCAGGTGGTGTCCAGGGCGGTGCCCAGCTGCTGCCGGGCGGCGTGGTATACCCTGGGGGTCTCCTTGCCGAAGCCCAGGGTGCTGCAGGAGAGTACCCCACTGAGGAAGGGGAGAAGACCGGCATTTTCCAGGGCGGCCCGGGCCAGCGAAAGGTCGGTGGCGGTGGCCACAAGGGCGGGGATGCCGGCACTGTGCAGGGCCTTTACATACTCCGGCGCCCCGGGCATAGGGGGGATGGCCCGGCGGCAGTAGTGCTCCTCTACGATCTCGGTGATCTGGCGGCGGATCTCCTCTGCCGTCAGGGGGAGGGAGTATGCCGTCCGGAAGTATTCCGCCGTCTGCTGAAAGGTCAAGGGCCAGATCTGCTCTGCGCAGTCCGCCCGGGGGGTCAGGCCGAAGCGGGGCAGATACAGGTCGCCCAGAGAGCGCCAGATGTAGTTTGAGTTGAGAAGGGTGCCGTCCATGTCGAAGATCGCGCCGGAAATATCCATGTTCTTTCTCTCCGCCTTTCCCGGAAGGTGTGTGCGCGGAGCATTGTATCAGACCGGCGGGGAAAAGGCAATACCAAGTGCTCTGTATCCCGCCCGCCGCCCTTGACTTTTCCGCTGAAAAGCCGGTATACTATGAAAAACTAAGGGGGGCGCCTATGAAAGAGAAAAAGAGCTTGCGCAGCCTGGTGCGCTGGGCGCGGCAGACGCTGAAGAAAAAGCGCGTGGTGGCGGTGGTATACTGGTTTTTGCGCCTGTCCGTCATCGGGGTGATGATCGCCCAGATCTTCAACCGGAATTTTGAAAACGTGTTCCTGTGCGTGCTGACGCTGGTGCTGTTCCTGATGCCTACGATCATGGAGCGGCGGCTGCAGATCGAGCTGCCCAACGCCCTTGAGATCATCATCATGCTGTTCATCTATGCGGCGGAGATCCTGGGGGAGATCCAGTCCTTCTATACCACCCATCAGGGGTGGGACACCATGCTGCACACCCTGAACGGCTTCCTCTGCGCGGCCATCGGCTTCTGTCTGGTGGACCTGTTTGACCGCAGCGAGAAGTTCTCGCTGTCCCTGTCCCCCAAGTATATGGCCATTGTGGCCTTCTGCTTTTCCATGACGGTGGGGGTGCTGTGGGAGTTCTTTGAGTGCACCATGGACCGGTTCTTCTTTCTGGATATGCAGAAGGACGCCATTGTGAACACCATCTCCACCGTCATGCTGGACCCCACCGGCGGCAACAGCCCCCAGATCATCCGGGGCATCACCGACGTGATCGTGGTCACCGACCACGGGGAGATCCCCCTGGGGCTGGGGGGCTATCTGGACATCGGCCTGCTGGACACCATGAAGGACCTGTTCGTCAACTTCATCGGGGCGGTGGTGTTCTCCATCGTGGGCTACTTCTATGTGAAGAGCCGCGGACAGGGAAAATTTGCCAAAAATTTCATCCCCCAGGTGCGGGAGGAAAAGGACGATCCGGCGGAATAAGCGGGGCGCTGCCCGTCCATACTAATGCCATCCTGAAAGAAGGAGGCTACTGTCATGGATAAGAAGACCTGCAATCCCAGCATTCGCTGCGATGTAAGCAGCTGCGCCCATCACACGGCGGAGAACTGCTGCTGCCTCAGCCAGATCCAGGTGGGCTGCTGCGGCTGCACCCCCACCAAGGCCGACGGCACCGAGTGCAGCTCCTTTGTCCCCGGCAAGGGCGCGTATTAAGTCTGTACCCCCGAAGGACCGGGCCGGAGGATTTTCCTCCGGCCCGGTCTTTTTGTCTATAGGGCGGCCACTGCCCCGGCGCGGAATTGTGCGCCTGTATCTTTACCGGAAGGGCCTGGGTGTGGTATAATATCCTGAAAAACTGCGGAAGAGGGGACGAATATGGAGCTGACCGAGCACACGCTGCACAGCAGGACCGTGTTTGAGGGCAGGATCATCACCGTTCAGGTGGACGAGGTCCAGCTGCCCGACGGAAAAACTGCGGGACGGGAGGTAGTGCGCCACCCCGGCGGCGTAACCGTTCTGCCCCTGGGGGCCGACAACACCGTCACTTTGGTGCGGCAGTACCGCTATCCTCTGGGGCAGGAGCTGCTGGAGCTGCCCGCCGGCAAGCTGGAGCGGGGCGGAGAGGGGCACCGCGCCGCCGCCATCCGGGAGCTGGGGGAGGAGACCGGCCTTGAGGCCGGAAAGCTGACCTATCTGGGACATCTGGTGTCCTCCCCGGGGTTCTGCGACGAAAAGCTGCACCTCTATCTTGCCCGGGATCTGGTGCAGAAGCAGCAGCATCTGGATGAGGACGAGTTCCTGAACGTGGTCACCATGCCCTTTGACCAGCTGCTGGCCCGGGTGATGGACGGCACGGTCATCGACGCCAAGACCGTGGCCGCCGTGCTGAAGACCAAGGTGCTGCTGGGACTGTAAGGCCCGGAAGCCGTATACAGGAGGAAACGCCATGGAAAAGAAGATCCTCATCGTAGAGGACGAGCAGAATATCGTGGACATCCTCTCCTTTAATCTGGAGCGCGAGGGGTATGACACCATCGAGGCATACGACGGCCCCACGGGGCTGAAGCTGGCGCTGGAGGAGAACCCCGATCTGATTCTGCTGGACCTGATGCTGCCGGGGATGGACGGCTTCGACGTGTGCCGCCAGATCCGCCGGGCGGGCCGCGCTACCCCCATCCTGATGCTCACCGCCCGGGAGGAGGAGGCCGACAAGGTGCTGGGGCTGGAGCTGGGGGCAGACGACTACATCACAAAGCCCTTCTCCATGCGGGAGCTGCTGGCCCGGGTGAAGGCCAACATCCGCCGGGTGGGCATGGCGCCCGCCGCAGGGCAGGGGGAGGCCCCCGCCGCGGCGGCCCTGAAGCTGGGACGCATCACCGTGGATACGGAGCGGGCCGCCGTCTATAAGGACGGAAAGGCCCTTGACCTGACCCAGCGGGAGTACGACCTGATCCGCTATCTGGCGTCACAGCCCGGAAAGGTCTTTTCCCGGGAGGCCCTGATGGAGCACGTGTGGAACTATGAGGGTTATGTGGGCGATGTGCGGGCGGTGGACGTGGCCGTGCGCCGCCTGCGGGAAAAGCTGGAGGACGACCCCGCCGCGCCCCGGTTCATCTGCACCAGACGGGGCATGGGCTACTACTTCGACAGCTGAAAGGCTGAACAGTCCAAAGG
>CAKUHV010000064.1 GCA_934659445.1 uncultured Oscillospiraceae bacterium
TTATAAAGTCGAAGAAGATATCAACCGCATACTAAGGGAGTATGCATCTCAAATAGAACTATAAATTCCAGTTTGTCATAAAAAGTAACCACACGCCCCTGCCGGAAGCGGCGGGAGCCTGAACATAAGGAGAGATGGTCATGAACGATATCATTCGCGCCATGGAGGAGCGGCGCAGCATCCGGAAGTTTAAGCCGGATATGCCCGCCAAGGAGGATCTGGAACAGATCATTGAGGCCGGCCTGTATGCCGCCAACGGGATGGGGCACCAGTCGGCCATTATCGTGGCCGTGACCAACAAGGAGCTGCGGGATAAGATCTCCGCCCTGAACTGCAAAATCGGGGGCTGGCAGGAGGGCTTCGACCCCTTCTACGGCGCGCCCGCCATGCTCATCGTTCTGGCGGAGAAGGACTGGCCCAACCGGGTGTACGACGGGAGCCTGGTCATGGGCAACCTGATGCTGGCCGCCCACTCTCTGGGTCTGGGCAGCATCTGGATCCACCGGGCAAAGGAGGAGTTCGAGCTGCCTGAGGGGCGTCAGCTGCTGAAGGAACTGAACATCCCCGGCCAGTGGGAGGGCATCGGCCACTGCGCCGTGGGCTATATCGACGGCGAAGTGCCCGCCGCAGCCAGGCGGAAGGACGGGCGCGTGTTCTGGGCGGAGTAAAGCGGAAAACCAAAAATCCCCAAAGGAGAACCGTTATGTATTATGAGATCGTCCCCATGTCCCGGGAGCATATTCCCCAGATCGCCCGGCTGGAGCAGATGTGCTTTTCCGCCCCGTGGAGCGAGGCCATGCTGGAGGAGGAACTGTTCAACCCCCAGGCCAGCTTTCTGGTGGCGGAGGATGAAGACGGCGGCGTGGTGGGCTACGCCGGTCTGCACGTGGTGCTGGACGAGGGCTACATCGACAATGTGGCTGTTGAGCCCGACGCCCGGAAGCACGGGGTGGCCTCCGCTCTGCTGGATGTGTTCTGCCGCTACGGGGCGGCTGAACTGGCCTTTCTGACGCTGGAGGTGCGGGTCTCTAACGCCCCCGCCATCGCCCTGTACAGCAAGTTCGGGTTCCGGGAGGCGGGCCGCCGGAAAAACTACTATCAGCACCCCGCAGAGGATGCCATCATCATGACAAGGGAGTTCAGGCACCATGGAAATGACACTGCTGACACCGGAGCAGCTGAAGCTGGTCTATGACCGGGATCTGTCCGTCTCCTTTCCCCGGGACGAGCTGAAGCCCTTCCGGGCCATGGCCCGGATGCTGGGGCAGGGCAGCTACCGGGCCTGGGGCCTGATGGACGGGGAGGACATCGCTGGGCTGGCTACCGTTTGGAACTACGCCCCGGGGTGGGCCCTGTTCGACTATCTGTGCGTGTCCCCCCACCGGCGCAGCGACGGGCTGGGCTCCCAGCTGGTGCAGGGGCTGGTGCAGGCGGAGCGGGGCAACGTGCTTTTTGGCGAGAGCGAGGTCCCGGACTTTGCCCCCGACCCCGATCTGGCCCGGCGGCGCATCGGCTTTTACCGGCGCAACGGAGCCAGAGAGGCGGGGTACGACATGACCCTGTTCGGCGTGCCCTACCGGGTGCTGTACTGGGCTGCGGAGGAGGTAGACCCCCATGAGATCGCCCGGCAGCATGCCGCGGTGTACCAGAACCGCTTTGCCCGGCCCCTCTATGACAAGTATATCACCATCCCATGGAGACCCTCGGACGGGATGCCCGACCGGGTGGACTGGGCCGGGGCAGAGGAGGAATTTGAATGAACATTCTGGCTGTGGAGTCCTCCTGTGACGAGACCGCCGTGGCAGTGGTCCGGGACGGGAGAGAGGTGCTGTCCAACTGCGTCAACTCCCAGATCGAGATGCACACCATCTACGGCGGCGTGGTGCCGGAGATCGCCTCCCGCAGGCATGTGGAGGCCATCACCCCCCTGGCCGACCAGGCCCTGACCGACGCAGGGCTGGGGAAGGGGGACATCGACGCCGTGGCGGTGACCTACGGCCCCGGCCTGATCGGTGCCCTGCTGGTGGGGGTGAGCTTCGCCAAGTCGGCGGCCTACGCCCTGAACGTGCCCCTGATCCCGGTGCACCATGTGCGGGGCCACATCGCCGCAAACTACATCACCCACCCAGAGCTGGAGCCCCCCTTTGTCTGCCTGTGTGTCTCCGGCGGCACCACCCTGATCGTGGACGTGAAGTCCTATACGGATATGGCGATCATGGGGGGCACCCGGGACGACGCGGCGGGGGAGTGCTTCGACAAGGTGGCCCGGGTGCTGGGCATCGGCTACCCCGGCGGCGGCCCCATGGACCGTCTGGCCCGGGGGGGCGACAACGGCCGCTATGAGCTGCCCCGTGCCCATGTGTCCGGCCACGATCTGGATATGTCCTTCTCGGGATTGAAGACCGCCAGCCTGAACCTGATCCACAACGCCCAGCAGAAGGGGGAGACGCTGGATCTGCCCGACTTTGCCGCCAGCTTCGGCCGGGCGGTGAGCGAGTCTCTGGTGCCCCGGGTGATGGCGGCGGCGCAGATGAAGAAGTACGGCAGGGTGGCCGTAGCCGGGGGCGTGGCGGCCAACAGCCGCATCCGGGCCGACCTGACGGCGGCCTGCGCCAAGACGGGGGACCGCCTGTTCCTGCCGGAGCTGAGATACTGCGGGGACAACGGGGCCATGATCGGCTGTCAGGGCTACTACGAGTATCTGGCGGGCCACACCGCCGGGCTGGATCTGAACGCCTATGCCACCCGGGACATCTCTCTGGGATAGGATTGAAAAACGAGCCCCCGGTCTGTCCATACAGACCGGGGCTTTGCTTTGCCGGGCGAAAAAAGAGGAGGAGACTGTCCGTTTGTGAAAGACAGACAAAATGTGGGTGTCCACAGTGGACACTTTGTCGGAAAATATCCCTTGACTTTTTTGCTTTTTCGCTTTACACTAACAAAGCAATCGAAAGCGGGAACAGAATCCCGCGGGCGATCCGGCCCTGTCTTGTACTTCCCGCCCTGCTCAGAGAGAAGGGAAGCGGGGGAGAGGGTCGGAGAACGCATTTGAGGATCGAAAAAGAAAAGGAGTCTTTCCCATGAAAAAGAAGCTTATCGCCCTGCTGCTGAGCGCCGCCATGTGTCTCAGCCTGGCCGCCTGCGGTCAGAAGGATACCCCCTCCGACAATTCCGGTTCCGGCTCCGGCGCTGCCGCCGGTTCCGGCTCCGCCGCTCAGACCAAGTATAAGGTCGGCATCTGCCAGCTGGTCCAGCACGTGGCGCTGGACGCCGCCACCCAGGGCTTTATCGATGCCCTGAACGAGACTCTGCCCGGCCAGGTGGAGATCGAGAACAAGAACGCCTCCGGCGAGGCTAATAACTGCGGCACCATCGTCAACGGCTTTGTGTCTGAGGGCGTGGACCTCATCCTGGCCAACGCCACGCCGGCCCTGACCGCCGCCGCCTCCGCCACCGCCGACATCCCCATCCTGGGCACCTCCATCACCGCTTACGGCGTGGCTCTGGACATTGATGACTTCAACGGCACCGTGGGCGGCAACATCTCCGGCACCTCCGATCTGGCCGATCTGTCCAAGCAGGCCGACATGATCACCGAGTGGTTCCCCGAGACCAAGAAGGTGGGTCTGCTGTTCTGCTCCGCCGAGCCCAACTCCCTGTATCAGGTCCAGGAGGTCTCCAAGTGCCTGAGCGCCAAGGGCATCGAGACCCAGGAGTTCGCCTTTACCGACACCAATGACGTCACCGCCGTGACGCAGGCCGCCGCCGACTACGCCGATGTGGTCTACGTGCCCACCGACAACACCGCCGCCTCCAACACCGAGGCCATCGCCAATGTGCTGGTTCCCGCCAAGGTGCCCGCCATCTGCGGGGAAGAGGGCATCTGCGCCGGCTGCGGCGTGGCCACCCTGTCCATCAGCTACTACGATCTGGGCGTGACCACCGGCAAGATGGCCGCCAAGATCCTCACCGGCGAGGCCGATATTTCCACCATGCCCATCGAGTTCACCGAGGCTACCCCCAAGTACAACGCCGCCATGTGCGAAGCGCTCGGCATCACTCCTCTGCCCGGCTACGAGGCCATCGAGGGCTGATCCTCCCTATCATCTGGATACTTTTCCCGAAAGGGGCGGCGAGCTTTTGCCGCCTCTTTCGGAGCATCCTGAGGGATGCGCCCATTTCTCCCCGAAGGCGGGGCTTTCAAATCAAATTGAAGGAGAAACGATATGAGTTCACTGATCAACGCCCTGCCCGGGGCGGTGGGCCAGGGCCTGATTTGGGGTATTATGGCCATCGGCGTCTATATCACCTTCCGCATTCTGGATGTGGCCGACCTGACGGTAGACGGCTCTCTGGCCACGGGGGGCGCCGTGTGCGTTATGCTCATCCGCAGCGGCATGAACCCCTGGCTGGCCATGCTGTGCGCCGTTCTGGCCGGGATGCTGGCGGGCTTTGTCACCGGCATGTTCCATACCCGCTGCGGCATTCCCGCCATTCTGGCCGGCATTCTGACCCAGCTGTCCCTGTATTCCGTCAACTTGCGCATTATGGAGAGCAAGGCCAATCAGGCCGTCAGCGTGGACAAATACTCCCTGCTGCTGTCCCAGCGCTATGTGCGTGAGCTCAGCGCAAAGAATCCCTTGCTCATGCTGGCGATCTTCACTGCCGTGCTCATCGCCATTCTCTACTGGTTCTTCGGCACGGAGAAGGGCAACGCCATCCGGGCCACCGGGGCCAATCCCAACATGGCCCGGGCTCAGGGCATTGACACCGGTGCAAACGTGGTGCTGGGCCTGATGCTGTCCAACGGCCTTGTGGCCTTGTCCGGCGCCCTGCTGGCCCAGTATCAGGGCTCCAGCGACGTGAACATGGGCCGGGGCGCCATCGTCATCGGTCTGGCCGCCGTGATCATCGGCGAGGTGGCCTTCGGCAAGGTGTTCCGCAACTTCGGTCTGAAGCTGCTGGCCGTGTCCATCGGCGCCATCATCTACTACATCGTGCTGCAGATCGTGCTGCAGCTTGGTCTGAACACCAACGACCTGAAGCTGGTCACCGCCCTGATCGTGGCAGTGTTCCTGGCCATCCCCTACTGGAAGGGGAAGATGTTCCATCAGAAGGTACAGCCCCAGGGGGCCAAGGGAGGAAACGGCAATGGATGAGAAAAAGAACGTTCAGTCCCAGCCCGCCCGGGCCATGCTGGAGCTGAAGAGCATCTACAAGACCTTCAATCCCGGCACCATCAACGCCAAGACCGCCCTGCAGGACCTGAGTCTGACCCTGAACGACGGGGACTTCGTCACCGTCATCGGCGGCAACGGCGCGGGCAAGTCCACCATGCTGAATGCTGTGGCGGGCACCTTTACCGTGGACGCCGGCTCTATCGCCATCGGCGGGGTGGACGTGACCCATCTGCCGGAGCACCGCCGGGCCAAGTTCATTGGCCGGGTGTTTCAGGACCCCATGATGGGCACCGCCCCCACTATGCAGATCGAGGAGAATCTGGCTCTGGCCGCCCGCCGGGGCAAGCGCCGCGGCCTGTCCTGGGGCATCACCCGGACGGAGCGGGAGGAGTACCGGGAGAAGCTGAAGACTCTGGGTCTGGGGCTGGAGGACCGTATGACCAGCAAGGTGGGTCTGCTGTCCGGCGGCCAGCGGCAGGCGCTGACCCTGCTGATGGCCTCTCTCCGCCGGCCGGAGCTGCTGCTGCTGGACGAGCACACCGCCGCTCTGGACCCGGCCACTGCCGCCAAGGTGCTGGAGCTGTCTGACCGCATCGTGGCGGAAAACCACCTGACCGCCATGATGATCACTCACAACATGCGGGACGCCATCACCCACGGCAACCGGCTGATCATGATGAACGCGGGCCGCATCATTCTGGACATCTCCGGCGAGGAGAAGAAGAAGCTGACCAAGCAGGATCTGCTGGACCGCTTTGCCGCTCTGGCCGGTCAGCAGGAGGAGACGGATTCCGTTCTTTTGTCCTGAGTCTGCGCCGCATTTTTCGGGCGTCTGCCTTACGGCGGGCGCCCGTTTTTCTGTTTTCGGCAAAGAGGCCGGGATTCTTCCGCTTTAACCCACTGTTTTTGTGTGTTTTTTCGGAAAACAAAGGTTGACACGGGCCCCTTTTCCGCGCTAAACTATACCCAGAAAGAGCGGACCGGGTTCCGCGGAAGAAACAGAGAAGGGAGCGAGTCACATGCGCGTTTACACCGGCGTCAGCACCATGATGATGGATGATATGATGTGCATGTGCGGCATGCGCGCGATGATGTGCGCGCAAAACAGCGGCTCGCCTTGTTTCATATCCGTCGTGGGGTGCTGAGAAAGCGCCCGGATCCAGATGACGCGGACTTGGGAACAAAGTGAGTTCCCGGGTCCGTTTTTTGTTGCTATGGAGGGAGTTGACCGTATGATCGAACTCAAGCATCTGAGCAAGACCTACCACTCCTCCGCCGGAACGGTGGAGGCCCTGAAGGACATCAGCCTGACCATTGCCGACGGCGAGATCTTCGGCGTGATCGGCCTGTCCGGGGCGGGAAAGAGCACGCTGGTGCGGTGCATCAATCTGCTGGAGCGGCCCACCGAGGGCGAGGTGTGGATCGACGGGCAGGAGCTGACCGCCCTCAGCCGGGGCGAGCTGCTGCGCGTCCGCCGGGGGATCGGGATGATCTTCCAGGGCTTCAACCTGCTGGAGCAGCGCAGCGTGCTGGACAACGTGGCCTTCCCGCTGGAGATCGGCGGCATGAAGAAGGCACAGGCCCGGGAAAAGGCCAAAGAACTGCTGGCCCTTGTGGGGCTGAGCGAGCGGGAAAAGGCCTATCCCAGCCAGCTGTCCGGCGGACAGAAGCAGCGGGTGGCCATCGCCCGGGCCCTGTCCACCAACCCCAAGTATCTGCTGTGTGACGAGGCCACCAGCGCCCTTGACCCCAACACCACCCGCTCCATTCTGGAGCTGCTGCGCCAGATCAACGAGACCATGGGGGTGACCATCATCATCATCACCCACGAGATGAAGGTCATCGACCAGATCTGCGACCGGGTGGCGGTGATTGACCACAGCGTCATCGCCGAGGAGGGAAAGGTGGCCGACGTGTTCACCTCTCCCCAGTCGGAGATCGCCAAGGAGCTGATCCTGCCCCAGGACCGCAAGGCTCTGGCCGCCCAGACCGACGGCGGCCGACGTCTGCGCATCATCTTCGATGGGCAGAAGTCCCGGCGGCCCGTGATTTCCGACCTGGTGCTGGAGTGTCAGGCCCCGGTGAATATCCTCTTTGCCGACACCAAGGACTTTGAGGGCACGGTGTACGGCCACATGATCCTGGAACTGCCCCACGACAAGCGGCAGGAGGAGAAGATCATTGCCTGGCTGAAAAACAGCGGGGTCACCTGGAAGGAGGAAGGGTAAATGTCCGCACTGATCGCCAATATTACTGCTTTTTTTGCCGAGAAGGGGATCCCTTCTGAAATGCTGATCAAGCTGTGGAACAACGGCGTGCTCCAGAAGGGCATCTGGGAGACCATTTACATGACGGTGCTGTCCGCTTTCTTCGCCTATCTCATCGGCCTGCCCCTGGGCATGATCCTGGCGGTGACCGACGAGGGGGGCATCCGCCCCGTCCGGTGGTTCAACGGTCTGCTGGGGGTGGTCATCAACTTCTTCCGCAGCATCCCCTGTATCATCCTCATGGTGGCTATGATCCCGGTGGCCCGCCTGATCGTCCACACCAGCCTGGGCAACGCCGCAGTCATCGTCACCCTGATCATCGCCGCCGCCCCCTATGTGGCCCGGATGGTGGAGTCCTCCATCAAAGAGGTCAACGCCGGCATCATCGAGGCTGCTCAGGCCATGGGCTGCACCAACACCCAGATCGTGCTGCATGTGCTCCTGCCGGAGGCCAAGCCCGCCCTGATCCAGGGTGCGGTGATCTCAACCGTGACCATCTTCGGCTATACCGCACTGGCCGCCACTCTGGGCGGCACCGGTCTGGGTCAGATCGCCATTATCTACGGCCACCAGCGCTCCAACGGGGACATCACCTGGCTGTGCGTAGTGCTCATGGTAGTCATTGTCCAGCTGATCCAGCTGGCGGGCAGCTTCATCGCCCGGCGCACGGATAAGCGGATCAAATAAACCCCACGGGAGGAACGGATATGAAGACAACGACTCTCTACCGCCTGCGGGCCGACAGGCGGGGCGAACGAATGTGAGCCCCGGCTGACCCCGTCCGCACTGCGGCAGTTTTCAGACCGAAAACCGGTCAAATCAAATAAAATTCAAAGGAGAATGAATCACATGAAAAAGAAGCTTGCTCTGCTGCTGACTCTGGCTCTGACCGTCAGCGCCCTGACCGCCTGCGGCCAGAAGAACGATACCCCCGCCGCCTCCGGCTCCTCCGCTTCCGGCGCCTCCTCCAGCACCACTGCGGAGAAGGAGACCCTTAAGGTGGGCGCCAGCTCCACCCCACACGCCGAGATCCTGGAGCAGGTGAAGGACGCTCTGGCCGAGAAGGGCTATGAGTTGGAGATCGTGGTGTATGACGACTACGTTCTGCCCAACAAGGCCCTGGCCGACGGCGATCTGGACGCCAACTACTTCCAGCACACCCCCTATCTGAACAGCTACAACGCCTCCAATGGCACCGATCTGGTGGCCGCCGCCAAGATCCACTACGAGCCCTTCGGCCTGTACAGCAACGGCGTGGCCTCCGTGGCTGACATTGCCGACGGCGCTACCATCCTGATCCCCGCCGACGACAGCAACGAGACCCGCGCTCTGCTGCTGCTGGCTCAGGAGGGCCTGATCGAGCTGCCCGCCGACGCCAGCGCCGAGAAGGGCGTGACCACTCTGGATATTGTGGACGCCAAGGGCTACAACGTGCAGGCCGTTCAGGCCGACACCGTGCCCGCCCAGCTGGCCAACAGCAACCCCGGTACCGTGGCCGTCATCAACGGCAACTACGCTCTGCAGGCCGGTCTGAAGGTGGCTGACGCTCTGGCCATCGAGGACGCCTCCGGCGACGCCGCCCAGACCTATGCCAACATTGTGGCCGTCCGCGCCGCCGATGCCGACAGCGCCAAGACCAAGGCTCTGGTAGAGGTGCTCCAGTCCGACGCCGTAAAGCAGTATATCAACGATACCTACAACGGCGCTGTGCTGCCTGTGTTCTGATTCGGTTCAGATTTACCAAATCGCAAAAAACCTGTTGACAAGGGTGGCCTTGCGTGCTATCATCACTTCAAACCGTTGAAGAAGAGTGAGTAAGCCTTACCCCTTCTCTTTCAGAGAGCCGCCGGCGGTGGGATGGCGGCAGAGAACATAGGGCTGAATGGACTTCCAAGGGCGAGCGGAAACGGATGGCCTTTCCATCCGGAGTATGTAAGACGGAGTATGGTCCTCCGTAATCAAAGACCGGCGTATGTCAGTACGCACTGAGTGGATGGACGATATAGTCCGTCAAGCCGGGTGGCACCGCAGATGTTTGATCTGTCCCGACAAACTGCGAAGGCAGTTTGTCGGGATTTTTATTTTTCCCGGAGGAAGGAGCAAGACTTATGGGACTGACACGATGGTGCGGGCGAATAGGATATCGGCCCGCCCCCAAACATAAACTACAAAATAGATCGTTTGAAAGAAGAAAGAGGTTTTTGATATGAAAAAGCTGTTTACCGCCGCTCTGTCTCTTGTGATGTCCCTGTCCCTGCTGGCCGCCTGCTCCAGCAGTCCCGCCCAGTCCGGCG
>CAKUHV010000065.1 GCA_934659445.1 uncultured Oscillospiraceae bacterium
GAATTGGTAGACTCGCTGGCTTCAGGTGCCAGTGCTCGCAAGGGCGTGCGGGTTCGACTCCCGCCTCGCGCACCAAAACAGAAGGCATCTGCTGCGGCAGATGCCTTTTGTTTTGAGTCCTCTCCCCCGCCCCGGCGGGCGCGTCCTCTTCCCCTCACTCTCAGCCCAAGGAGGCCCCCTATGAGCTCCCCCCAGAACGAAAACAAGATGGGTGTCATGCCCGTCAACAAGCTGCTGCTGAGCATGTCTATCCCCATGATGCTGTCTATGCTGGTACAGGCCCTATACAATGTAGTAGACAGTGTCTTTGTCTCCCGCATCAGCGAAGACGCCTTGAACGCCGTCTCGTTAGCCTTCCCGATTCAAAACCTGATGATCGCGGTTTCTGTGGGCACCGGCGTGGGCATCAACGCCCAGCTGTCCCGCAGTCTGGGCGCCAAGGAGCAGGACCGGGCCGACGCCACTGCCATGAATGGGCTGTTTGTTTCCATCATCAGCCTGCTGGCCTTTACTCTGCTGGGACTGACCGGCTCCCGCTTTTACTACGCGATTCAAACAGATATTCAGCCCATTATAAATTACGGCCACGACTATCTGTTGGTGGTGTGCGGCTGCTGTGTGGGCCTGTTTGTTCAAATCACGATGGATCGGATCTTACAGTCCACCGGCCGCACCGTCCTGACCATGTTCACTCAAATTTTAGGGGCCGGCATCAACATCATCCTGGACCCCATCCTGATTTTCGGATTGTTCGGCTTTCCCCGTTTAGAGGTAGCGGGCGCCGCCATCGCCACCGTGATCGGGCAGATCATGGCCGCCTGCCTGTCCATCTTCTTCAACTGGAAGCTGAATCCTGACGTCCACTTCCAGTTCAAGGGCTTCCGCCCCGACGGCGGCATCATCAAGGGCATTTACAGCGTAGGCGTCCCCTCCATCATTATGGGCTCTATCGGCTCTGTCATGACCTTTGGCATGAACCAGATCCTGCTGGCCTTCACCGCCACGGCCACCGCCGTGTTCGGTATCTATTTCAAGCTCCAGTCCTTTATCTTCATGCCCGTGTTCGGCCTGAACAACGGCATGGTGCCCATCGTGGCCTACAACTACGGCGCCCGCAAGCCCAGCCGCATCACCGCCACCATCAAGCTGAGCATCTGCTACGCCGTGGGCATCATGGTTGTGGGTCTGCTGATCTTCCAGTTCTTCCCCGACGTACTCATCGGGATGTTCATGGCGGAGGACGGCTCCTCCGCCGACCTGCTGACCATCGGTGTACCCGCCCTGCGGATCATCTCCATCAGCTTCCCCTTTGCCGGCTTCTGCATCGTCTGCGGCTCTGTGCTGCAGGCCCTGGGACACGGTTTTCTGTCCATGCTTGTCTCGGTGGTGCGCCAGCTGTGCGTGTTGCTGCCCGCCGCATTCATCCTGTCCCGTCTGCTGGGTCTGCACGCTGTCTGGTGGTCCTTCCCCATCGCCGAGATTTTCTCTCTGGCGCTAAGTACCCTGTTCCTGAGTCACGCCTTCCATAAGGAGATCAAGCCCCTTTATTAAAGCAGCAACGCACCCGCCGTTTTTCGGCAGGTGCGTTGTTTTTTGCAAAAAACCGTGTTATTCTGGAGGAAAAGGAGGGATCCGCCATGGAAAATTCCCCTGTCTGCGGCCGGTTTGCCCCCAGTCCCAGCGGACGGATGCATCTGGGCAACCTGTGGTCCTGTCTGCTGGCCTGGCTGTCCGCCCGCAGTGTGGGCGGGCGCATGGTGCTGCGGCTGGAGGATCTGGACCCCGACCGCTGCCGTCAGGAATACTGCGACCAAGTCATGCGGGATCTGGAGTGGCTGGGCCTGGACTGGGACAACGAGCCCGTATATCAGAGCCAACGCAGCGAGCTCTACCGCGCCGCCTTTCAGGCGCTGTCTGCCGCCGGACTGGTCTACCCCTGCTACTGCACCCGGGCGGAGCGGCTGGCCGCCTCTGCCCCCCACCGGTCTGACGGCCTGTCGGTCTACAATGGCCGGTGCCGCGCCCTGACACAGGCGCAGCGGGAGGAGCTGTCACGCACCCGGCGCCCCGCCTGGCGGATCGCCGTACCCGACCAGCAAATTTCCTTTCCCGACCTGTGCCAGGGCACCTATACGGAAAATCTGGCCCGGGACTGCGGAGACTTCATCCTCCGCCGCTCCGACGGGGTGTACGCCTATCAGCTGGCGGTGGTGGTGGACGACGCCGATATGGGGGTGACCCAGGTGGTCCGGGGCAGCGACCTGCTGTCCTCCGCCCCCCGGCAGCTGTGGCTCCAGCAGCAGCTGGGCCTGCCCCATCCGGAGTACGGCCATGTGCCCCTGCTGCTGGCCCCCGACGGCCGTCGCCTGGCCAAACGGGACCGGGACCAGGAGCTGGGCCAGCTTCAGCGGCAGTATACCGCCCAAGAGCTGGTGGGCCTCCTGGCCCACGCTGCCGGACTCATCCCGGAGCCCACCCCCATCTCTCCCTGTGACCTGCTGCCCCTGTTCGCCTGGGAGAAGGTCCCCCGGAAGGATCTGGTCCTGCGGATGGAGCAATAGCCGCCGCTCAGGGGTTCCCGGACAGGCGGGACGTTATACGAATTTCAAAATTCGTTTGATATCCCCAAGGTTCTCGGCAAAATAGATTCCCGCTTGTCGCTCTTTTGAGGACAGTCCTTTTTCAATCATATGATTCAGCAGCGCTTTCAAATCATTGTAGTAACCGTTCAGGTTATAGAGAATACACGGCGCGTCCAGATGCTTCAGAGACACCTTTGACATGACCTCTGTAATTTCTTCCAGTGTTCCCGTGCCGCCGGGGAAGGCAATAAAGGCATCGCCCAACTCGATCATTTTATGTTTGCGCTCCGCCATATCCTTGGTTACGATCAATTGGGTCAAGCCGTCATGCTGAAATTCATTTTCGATGAAAAACTGCGGCTCGACACCTGTCACTTCACCGCCGGCCTTCAAAACGCTGTCCGCAATCGCGCCCATCAGTCCGGATTTGGAGCCGCCATAGACCAGCGCATTTCCGCTGTTCCCGATCCATGCGCCCAACTCCTCAACCGCTTTTCGTAAGCTCAGGTCATTTCCTTCATTTGCGCCAAGATAGACGGTGATATTCATCCAAAATCTCCTCCGATTTGTACAAATCCCGCGGCCTTCCTCATAGCTTCACCCCGACCGCGGACTCCAACGGCTGCCTCATCCCCTCACCGGGCCTCTGGTCCACTCCTCCCCTGCGGGGCGGGGGGTGGTGCGGCAAAGGTTATACAGGTCGGTACAGCGGCTCTCCAATTCAAACAGCCGCCGCCCCTCCGCCTCCAGCCCCCGCGCCTGAACGGGCATGGTCAGGATGGGCAGACAGGCCCGCCCTTTCATCTCCCTCAGCAGCTCCTGCCCCCGGGCATTGAAGCCCAGCACCCGAATGTAGGGGGGGACAGCGGGCACATCCGCCGCCGTAATTCCTAAAAAGGCCCACAGCACCAGCCGCCGCAGGCGGGAATGGGTGTAGCGCTTGGTCTTGGCCAGGTCGAAAAACTCCTCCATGGATCGGCACTCCCGCCCTGCCCGCTCCAGGCGGTTGGGCAGTCCCTCCGCCGCCCCGGCATCGGGCAGCCGCCCCCAGTCCTCGGCGGACATGGTGCGCACCCGGGCCAGTATGGCCCGCTCCAGCCGGGCCAGCACAGGCAGCTCCGGCGCGCTCTCCCGCAGCAACTCCAGTCCCCCCTGGGGCAGATAGGGGGCCATCTGTTCCCACTCCCCCTCCGTCAGGTAGCCCCGGATGGCGGTGGCGGACAGGGTCGTGTTGTGCTGCCAGAACAGCTGGTCCGCCTCCTCCTGAGACATCTGGCCGGAAAACACGGCGGCCTCGTTGTGCCCCGCCCCCTCCCGCTTGACGGTCACGGGCCGGATGGGGCTGCCCAGGGTGTGCAAGGCCCGGAGATACTCGATGCCCAGAGTGTTGTTGGGCCGGGACAGGACGGCGGCGTCCGTGCCCAAGAGCTGCTCCGCCGCCCGCTGCCGGGCGGCGGGGAAGGACAGGCCCCGATCCAGCTGCTCCTTCAGCAGGGCGGGGTACTCCCCCCCGTCCAGACAGGCGGCCACCCGCCCCAGCTGTCCGATGTCCCCACTCTCACTGCCGAAGGACAGCACATCCACCACCCCGGCGGCGTTCAGGATGGATACCGCCCCTCGGGCAAAGGACTCTGCCGAAGCCATTGCCCACACCGTGGGCAGCTCCAGCACCAGATCTACGCCCCCCATCAGGGCCAGCCGGGCCCGGGTCCACTTGTCCGCGATGGCGCAGTCCGCCTGCTGCACCCAGCAGCCGCTCATCACAGCCACCGCCGGCAGGTCCGCCCCCAGCAACTCCCGGGTCCGGGCCAGCTGGAGGGCGTGGCCCGTGTGAAAGGGGTTGTATTCCGCAACGATCCCGATGGCCCCCATGGCGTTTTCTCCTTCTCAAAAGTAATTGGCAAATTTTTTGCGAAAAAAGGTTGTCTTTCTCCCGTGTCCGCTGTAAAATGGAACGGAATGTGGGTTCTGTTATACTATAATACCACCCGCCCTGAAAAGGCAACCAAAATATACGGCAAAGGAGAATGACTTCTATGAACATTCTGGTCATCAACGCGGGCAGCTCTTCCCTGAAGTATCAGCTGCTGAATCCTGAAACTCAGCAGGTGCTGGCCAAGGGCCTGTGCGAGCGCATCGGCATCGACGGCAAGTTCACCTATAAGCCCCAGATGGAGGGCAAGGAGGCCATCAAGGCCGCCGACGTGGCCATGCCCACCCATAACGAGGCCATCGCCGCCGTCCTGAACGCCCTTGTGGACGAGAAGAACGGCGTGATCGGCTCCATGAAGGAGATCGACGCGGTGGGCCACCGGGTGGTCCACGGCGGCGAGAAGTTCGCCAAGTCCGTGCTGATCGACGACGAGGTCATGGCCGCCATCGAGGAGTGCAATCCTCTGGCCCCCCTGCACAACCCCGCCAACATCATCGGCATCAAGGCCTGCCAGCAGCTGATGCCCGGCACCCCCATGGTGGCCGTGTTCGATACCGCCTTCCACCAGACCATGCCCCCCGTGGCCTACACCTACGCCCTGCCCTATGAGTACTACGAGAAGGACAAGGTCCGCCGCTACGGTTTCCACGGCACCAGCCACAAGTATGTCTCCCAGCGGGCCGCCGCCATGCTGGGCAAGCCCATCGAGGAGCTGAAGCTGATCTCCTGCCACCTGGGCAACGGCTCTTCCGTCACCGCCATCGACGGCGGCAAGTCTGTGGACACTTCCATGGGCTTCACCCCCCTGGCCGGTCTGCCCATGGGCACCCGCGCCGGCGACATCGACGCCGGCATCATGGAGTACCTGATGAACAAGTACAACATGAACATCACCGAGATGCTGAACGTCCTGAACAAGAAGTCTGGCATGCAGGGCATCTCCGGCGTGTCCTCCGACTTCCGCGATCTGGAGGAGGAGGCTGAGAAGGGCAACGCCCGCTGCGCTCTGGCCCGGGACAAGTTCGCCTATGAGACCAAGAAGCTCATCGGCGCTTACGCCGCCATCATGGGCGGGGTAGACGCCATCATCTTCACCGCCGGCGTGGGCGAGAACGACGGTCTGGAGCGCGCCGCCATCGCCAGCGGTCTGGAGTTCATGGGCATCAAGCTGGACGCCGAGGCCAATAAGCGCCGTGGCGAGGAGCTGGTCATCTCCGCCCCCGACTCCAAGGTGAAGATCCTTCTGATTCCCACCAATGAGGAGCTGATGATCGCCCTGGATACCGCCGCTCTGGCCAAGTGATCTCTTCCAATCTGCAGATAAAGCTTCGCCCCCGCGTCCATAGGACGCGGGGGCGTTCTTTTTGCGTTCACGCCGTCTCCAGGGCAGCCAGCTCTTTCAGCGTCTCCTCCATATGGGAGCTCCATGGGCTGTCGTCAAAGGGCTGTGAGATGGGCTCTGTCACGACATAGCGGGCGATGGCCTGCTCAAACTCGGCTTTGGTGATCGGCTCTCCGTTGCGGTAATAGTAGTTCTCGGGATCGGGGGCGTCGTCGTCATACTCTGGGCTTTCGATCCACTCGCTGTAGATCCGGTCCTCGTAGCACTCTGTGTGGTCCAGAAAGCGGTAGGTGTAAAAGGTCAGGTCGGTGCTGCCATGGCACAGGACGCCATAGGCGCCGTCCGGGGCCTGGATCAGGCTGACCTGGTCGGTGATGCCCCCCATCTGGCCATCGTTGCCCCGGTCGATGGGGCCGCCCAAGGTGGTGAGCTGCAGCTCCCGCTCCATCCACTGCCAGGCCCAGCAGTCCATATCCCCGGTGGCCACCAGCAGCTCCGGCACGCCGTCGCCGTCCATGTCCACCAGCCGGGCGTACTGAATGTCCGTCCTGCCCTCCAGCGCGGCGCTCATGGCCCCGGCCATTTCGGCCTGCCAGCCGTTCTCTGCAGACTGTCCACTGTCGTCAGCTGTCTGGGAGCCGTCCCCGGTCTGTGCAGACGACACGTCAGAGGGCGGAAACTCCGCCTTGGTCTGGGACCCGTCCCCCTCTCCGGAGGACGCCGCGGGGGGAACGGTCTGCACCTGGGATAAGTCCGCACTCGTCTCTCCGGAGATGCTCCCCGGGGAGGTTTTCTCCGCGCAGCCGGCCAGCAAGGCCGCAGCGGTCAAAAAGATCAGCGCGATCCGTTTCATATTGCCCCTCCTATGCCCCCTTCGGGCCGGGGGCCGCAGTTACCCCCGGATTATACTACCCCACTTTCAAAAAATCAACTGTATATTTGCTTATGAACGCCGTAATTGACCGCTTTAGCACCAGTTTTATCTCAAAAGGGGGCCCGCCGATATTGGCGGGCCCCCTTTTTATGGTCCGGTCCTCTCTCGCATCCTCTGCGGCCTACGCCTGCTCCTGTGTGAAGTCCTCCAAGATCCTGGCGTCCTCCGCCCGGCGCTCCTGGATGCTCTCCTTCAGCAGCATATCCTTCACCTTCATCAGCCGGATGGTGTTGGCCCGCTCGTTCTCGTCCAGCTTCATGGTGATATACTTGATGTTGGCCTGCATCTCCGGGATCTTCACATACTCCAGGGCGTTCACCCGGCGGCGGGTCTTTTCGATCTCCTGGGCCAGCAGCTGGCTAGTCTTTTCCACCTCGGCCAGGCGCAGCATGTCCTGGAACACCCGGGCCATTTCATCCACCGCGTCGTCCAGTTCGCCGCTGGTCTGGGCAAAGCCGTAGGGGTAGACCTCTCCGGCGGCCTGGCTCTTGGTGTGGAACTGGTACCGGGGCACGTCCACAGACATGATGTTCTGGAAGGTCATGTCCACAGACACGCTCTCCTTGGGATACAGCAGGGACTGCTCCAGCATCTCCGGGGACATGAGGGCGGAGGCCACGGTAAAGGAGCCGTTGGCCCGCATGAGGGACTCCTCTACCTTACGGCGCAGGGCGCGGTTCTCCCGCACCACATCCATGAACTGCTTCATCAGCTCGTCCCGCTTGTCCTTCAGCAGCTTGTGGCCCCGCTGGGCGGTGCGCAGGCGGCCCTTCAGGCGGGTAAGCTCCATTCGGGTGGGATTGATCGTTGTGGAAGGCATACGATCCCTCCTTAGTCCTTCTTAGGCAGATATTTGTCGATATACTCCGGCTTGATCCGCTTCAGCTCGCCCCGGGGCAGAATGGACAGCAGCTCCCAGCCCAGGTCCAAAGTCTCCTGGATGGAACGGTTCTCGTCCACCCCCTGGGATACATAGCGCTTTTCAAACTCGTCGGCAAACTTGGCGTACAGCAGATCCGTGGGGCTGAGGGCGGCCTCGCCCAGAATGGACATGAGTTCCTTGTTCTCCTTACCGGTGGCATAGGCGGCAAAGAGCTGGTTCATGGTTCCGGAGTGGTCCTCCCGGGTCTTGCCCGCGCCGGTGCCCTTGTCCTTCAGTCGGGACAGGGAGGGCAGCACGTCCACCGGCGGGTTGATGCCCTTACGGTACAGCTCCCGGGACAGGATGATCTGCCCCTCGGTGATATAGCCGGTCAGGTCGGGGATGGGGTGGGTCTTGTCGTCCTCCGGCATGGTCAGAATGGGGATCATGGTGATGGAGCCGTCCTTGCCCACCTGCCGTCCGGCCCGCTCATACATGGTGGCCAGGTCGGTATACAGATAGCCGGGGTAGCCCCGGCGGCCGGGGACCTCTTTCTTGGCGGCGGAGATCTCCCGCAGGGCCTCGGCGTAGTTGGTGATATCCGTCAGGATGACCAGCACGTGCATCCCCTTCTCGAAGGCCAGATACTCCGCGGCAGTCAGTGCCATACGTGGGGTGGCGATACGCTCCACGGCGGGGTCGTTGGCCAGGTTGGTGAACAGCACTGTGCGGTCGATGGCCCCGGTGCGCTTGAACTCGCTGACGAAGAACTCCGACTCCTCAAAGGTGATACCGATGGCGGCAAATACTACGGCAAAGTTGGACTCCCCGTCCAGCACCTTGGCCTGCCGGGCGATCTGGGCGGCCAGCTGGGCGTGGGGCAGGCCGGAGCCGGAGAAGATGGGCAGCTTCTGCCCGCGGACCAGGGTATTCAGGCCGTCGATGGTGGAGATCCCCGTCTGAATAAACTCATTAGGGTAGTTGCGGGCGGCGGGGTTCATGGCCAGGCCGTTGATGTCCCGATACTCGTCGGCCAGAATGGCGGGGCCGCCGTCAATGGGCTGCCCCATGCCGTTGAACACCCGGCCCAACATATCGCCGGACACGGCCAGCTGCAGGGGGTGGCCCAAAAAGCGGATCTTGGACTGGGCCAGGTTGATGCCGGCGGAGGACTCGAACAGCTGCACCACGGCGGTGTCGCCATTCACCTCCAGCACCTTGCAGCGGCGGACAGTGCCGTCGGTCAGCTCGATCTCCGCCAATTCGTCATAGGTTACGCCCTGAACATGGTTGACCACCATCAGGGGGCCGGAAATCTCTTGAATGGTTTTATACTCCCGAATCACTGTGCGTCCTCTCCCTTCTGGGCAATGACTGCGGTCTCCTCCTCCAGTTCCTGAGCCAGGGCCGCATACTCATCCTTGTAGCGGTCGGCGGGGACGGATTTGGCCCGGCCCAGCTTCTCCCGGGCCGGGATGGCGAACAGCGCCTCCAGCGCTCCGCCCTTCTCGGCGGCCGCTCGGCACTGGCCGTCGTAGTCGTGGATCATGGCCAGCAGCTTCTCCTGCCGGTCGTACTCGGAATAGGAGTCCACATCTGCAAAGGAGTTCTGCTGCAAGAAATCCTCCCGGATGATCTTGGCAGTCTCCAGAGTGATCTGGTCCTTGGCGGACAGGGAGTCCTTGCCCACCAGCTGGACGATCTCGTTCAGGCTGGCCTCCTCCTGAAGCACCGCCATGGCCCACTCCCGGTTCTGCAGGAACTGGCGGCCCAGATGCTCGTCGAACCAGGGCTTCAGGCTGTCCAGATACAGGGAATGGGAGGTCAGCCAGTTGATGGCCGGGAAGTGCCGGCGATAGGCCAGAGAGGCGTCCAGAGCCCAGAACACCTTGACGATACGCATGGTGGCCTGGGATACGGGCTCGGACAGGTCGCCGCCGGGAGGAGACACGGCGCCCACGGCAGTCAGGCTGCCCCGGCGGTCGTCGGTGCCGATGCAGGAGACGGAGCCCGCCCGCTCGTAGAACTGGGCCAGCCGGGAGGACAGATAGGCGGGGTAGCCCTCCTCGCCGGGCAT
>CAKUHV010000066.1 GCA_934659445.1 uncultured Oscillospiraceae bacterium
GCACAGTGATCCTGATGGCGGTGTGCAGCGCGGGCTTCTTTATCCCCCTGCTGGTCCGCCTGTTCCAGATCACCATCATTGATCACGACGAGTATCAGGCCCGGGCCGCCCGGCAGCGGGCCGCCACGGTGCAGGTCTCGGCCAGCCGGGGGGAGATCCTGGACGCCAACGGCAACGTGCTGGCGGTGTCCGCCACGGTCTACAACCTGATCCTGTCCCCCCTGGATCTGGTGAACAGCGTGAGCAAGGCCAAATTCACCAGGGGGGATGTGCTGGACCAGGCGGCCTATCAGGGGGAGATCGACCGCCGCCGCGCCGCTGCGGTGGACGGTCTGTGCGCCCTGTTCCCCGACATGGACCGGGAGAAGCTGGCCGCCCGGATGGAGAAGACCTACTCCCAGTATGAGGTGCTGCGAACCAAGATCGAGGCGGAGGACGCCCAGAGGGTGCGGGAGCTGCTGACCGAACTGAAGTGCAGCAGCTACCTGTATCTGACCCCGGACACCAAGCGGTATTACCCTTACGGCGCTCTGGCCAGTCAGGCACTGGGCTTTGTAAACGCCAACGGCGGCGCTTATGGACTTGAGGCCTACTATAACGATCTGCTGGAGGGGGACCCCGGCTGGGTGCTCACCGAGCGCACCGGCCGCGGCATCGAGATGTACAGCAGCTATGCCGACTACATCGACGCCGCCAACGGCTATACCCTGAAGCTCTCTCTGGACGACACCATTCAGGCTTACGCCGAAAAGGCGCTGGAGGAGGGCATTCAGGCCTACGACATCCAGAATGGCGCCTTCTGCATCGTGATGGACCCGAACACCGCGGAGATCAAGGCCATCGCCAGCGCCCCGGAGTTCGACCCCAACGACTACTCCTCGGTGACCGATGAGCGGCTGCTGGCCAAGGCGGAGGCCGCCGTGTCCGGGATCTATGAGACGATGAAGGCGGACAACACAGAGGGCAAAACGGACGAGGAACTCCAGTCCGCCGCCCGCAGTCAGGCTCTGGCCAACGCCCAGTTCACCATGTGGAGCAACAAGGCCATTAACGAGCCCTACGAGCCGGGCTCCACCTTCAAGGCCGTGGTGCTGGCCGCCGCCCTTGAGGAGGGGGTGGTCAGCGAGACGGATACCTTTTACTGCTCCGGCTCCTACAAGGTGCCCGGGTGGAGCAAGCCCATCAGCTGCTCCAAGCACAGCGGACACGGCACCCAGACTCTGGCCCAGGCGGTGCAGAACTCCTGCAACCCCGCCTTTATGCAGATCGGTCAGCGGCTGGGCATCGAGAAGTTCTATGAGTATTTCGAGGCCTTCGGGCTGAAGGAGCAGACCGGCGTGGACCTGCCCGGCGAGGGGGTCAGCCAGGTTTGGGATAAGTCCGCTATGACCACGGTGGATCTGGCGGTGGGCTCCTTCGGCCAGCGCTTCAAGATCACCCCCCTGCAGAACATCCGGGCCTTCTCCGCTGTCATCAACGGCGGCTATCTGCTCACCCCCCATGTGGTGCAGTCGGTGATGCAGGACGACACCGTGGTGGAGAGCACTGAGACCGAGGTGGTGCGTCAGGTCATCAGCCGGGAGACCAGCGACACCTGCCGGAAGATCCTGGAGAGTGTGGTGTCGGAGGGCACCGGCGGCAACGCCTATGTGGCGGGCTACCGCATCGGGGGCAAGACGGGCACGTCGGAGACCGAGGTGGACGGCGAGGTCATCGTCTCCTTTATGGGCTTTGCTCCCGCCGACGACCCCCAGGTCATCGTCCTGCTGGCCTATGACCGGCCCAAGCGCTCCTCCCCGGGCAGCAACTACGGCACCACCGGGGTGTATATCAGCGGCGGCAACATGGCCGCCAAGCAGGCGGGCAAGCTGATCGCCAACATTCTGGACTACATGGGCGTGGAGAAGACCTACACCCGGGATGAGTCCGCCGCCGTGGACGTGCAGACCCCCGGCGTCACCGGTATGACGGTGGGCGACGCTGCTGCCGCCCTGGAGAAGAAGGGGCTGAAATACCGCACCGTGGGTCAGGGGGACACCGTGACCACCCAGATCCCCGCCAAGGGCGCCGCAGTGCCCGGCGGCTCCGCTGTGATCCTGTATCTGGGGGACGCCGCCCCGGAGGAGAGCGCCCAGGTGCCCGATGTGACGGGCATGGGCTATGACGCCGCCCGGGCCAAGCTGGAGAGCGCAGGCTTCTTCATGCGGGCCGGGGGGACCAACACCTTCTACGGCAGCGCGTCCAAAGCCGGCAGCCAGAGTGTGGCCGGAGGGGAGGCCGCACCCCTGGGCACGGTGATCGATGTGCAGTTCACCAATGTGGTGGAGGACGGCTGGGTGAATACCGGCTGAGCGTGGGTCTGTCAAAACCGTGCCTGTCCCTTATCCTGCGATAGTAAAATTAAAGAGAATGAAACCCGCCCTTGAGGGGTGATACTGTGAAGCTGTACAATCTTTTGAACGGCGTGCCCCTCACCGGGGCGAGTATCGACCAAAATATGGAAATTACTTCCATATCCTATGACAGCAGGGCTGTGGAGCCCGGGGCGCTGTTTGCCGCCCTGCCCGGAGAGCGTGACGACGGAAGCCGCCACATCCGGGAGGCGCTGGACAGGGGCGCGGCGGCGGTGCTGTGCTCCGCACCGCCCCCGTGGGACGGTCCGTGGCTGACGGCGGAGGAGCCCCGCCTGTCCATGGCCCGGATTTGCGCCAACTGGTTCGGACGGCCGGGGGATGAGATGACCCTGATCGCCGTTACCGGCACCAACGGCAAGACCACCACCACAAATCTGATCCGGGAGCTGCTGCAGGGCGCCCTGCACACCGGGGTGGGGCTGATCGGCACCAACCGCTATGTGGTGGGCCAACGGGAGCTGCCCGCTGACCGCACCACCCCCGACTGCTATGAGCTGCAGCACCTGCTGCGGCAGATGGCGGACGAGGGCTGCACCCACGTGGTGATGGAGGCATCCTCCCACGCGCTGGTGCAGCACCGGCTGGAGGGCCTGACCTTTCAGGTCGGAGTATTCACCAACCTGACTCAGGACCATCTGGACTACCACCGGACCATGGAGGAGTACCGTCTGGCCAAGGGGCTGCTGTTCCGGCAGTGCCGCCGGGGGGTGCTCAATCTGGACGACGAGGCGGGCCGCTGGTATTTGCAGCATATCTCCTGCCCCGCCTTTACCTACTCCGAGCGGCGGGATGCCGCCCATCTTACCGCCCACGAGCTGCGGCTGTATCCCGACCATGTGGAGTTCGAGGCGGTCACCGTGGACGAGATCGCCCATGTCTGCCTGCCCATTCCCGGGGGCTTTTCGGTATACAACGCTCTGGCGGCCCTGTCGGCCGGTCTTTGTCTTGGCCTGAGCCTGAAGGAGATGGCCCCTGTGCTGGCTGCCGTAAAGGGGGTCAAGGGCAGGGTGGAGGTGGTCCCCGTGCCCGCGCCCTACACTGTGGTAATCGACTACGCCCACTCCCCCAACGCGCTGGAGAACATCCTGACCACCGCCCGGGACTTTACCCGGGGGCGGCTGATCTGTGTGTTCGGCTGCGGCGGAGACCGGGACCGCACCAAGCGGCCCATCATGGGGGGCGTGGCGGAGAGCATGGCGGATCTGACGGTGGTCACCTCTGACAACCCCCGCAGCGAGGAGCCCATGGCCATCATCCGGGAGATCCTGTCCGGCATGGAGGGCGGACCGGCCCATGTGGAGCCCGACCGGAAAAAGGCCATCGCCTGGGCGCTGGAGCACGGGCAGCCGGGGGATGTGATCGTCCTGGCCGGCAAGGGCCACGAGACCTATCAGGAACTGGCCGGCGGAAGGGTCCATCTGGACGAGCGGGAGGTCATCCGGGACTGGTTCGCCGCCCGGGAAATGGAGAAAAAAGGACTGGAGATTCCGCCGTCAGCGTAGTATAATATTATGCCTGCGTTATACCAGAGAAAGAAACCGTGGAGGTTTTCCCTATGATGTACGTTTTGAGCTTTATCGTGTCCTTCGGCGTGGCCCTGATTGCGGGGCGCATCCTAATCCCGGTGCTGCACCGGCTGAAGGCCGGCCAGTCCATCCGGGAGGACGGCCCCACCTGGCATATGAACAAGCAGGGCACCCCTACCATGGGGGGCATCATGTTCATCCTGTCCATCGCCGTGGCCATAGGGGCGGCGGGCTGGAGCCTGCTGAGTGAGGGGAGACTGGACATGGTGTTCGTGTTCCTGTTTGCTCTGGTGTTCGGCGTTATCGGCTTTATTGACGACTTTCAAAAGCTGCGCCACCACGCCAACGAGGGGCTGACCGCCCCCCAGAAGTTCCTGCTTCAGCTGGCGGCGGCGGTGCTGTTTCTGGTGCTGCTGCGCCGGTCCGGCGCGGTGACCCCCGACCTCTACATCCCCTTCTTCAATGTGGAGCTGGTGGGCATCCCCTGGCCCATCTATATGGTTTTTGCCGTGTTCGTCATCGTGGCCACGGTGAACGCCGTCAACCTGACCGACGGGGTGGACGGCCTGTCCTCCGGCGTTACCATCCCCGTGGCCCTGTTCTATACGGCGGCGGCTGCCTGGTACGGCCGGGATGACATCGGCCTGCTGTCCGCTGCTCTGGCCGGGGGCCTGGCCGCCTTCCTGATTTACAACTTCCACCCCGCCAAGGTGTTCATGGGGGACACGGGCTCCCTGTTCCTGGGGGGGATGGTGTGCGGGCTGGCCTTTGCCCTGAACATGCCGCTGATCATCCCCGTGGTGGGACTGGTGTATGTGGCTGAGACCCTGTCCGACATCATTCAGGTGGTATACTTCAAAAAGACCGGGGGCAAGCGCTTTTTCCGCATGGCCCCCCTGCACCACCACTTTGAGCTGGGCGGCTGGAGCGAGACCAAGCTGTTCTGCGTCTTCTCCGGCGTGACCCTGCTCATGTGCGTGCTGGGCTTCCTGGGCGTGATGAACCGCTACCCCGTTTAAGACCGGAAAGAAAACTGCTGGAGAGGAGGGACATCCATGCCCCGGAAAGCGCCCCGCGACTATACCATGGAGGAGCAGCTGGCCCGGGGGCCGCTGGATCTGCCCTTCCTCATGCTGACCATGATGCTGCTGGGCATCGGGCTGGTAATGATGTTCTCCGCCTCTTACGCCGTGGCTTACTACGACCCCCAGGTCAGCTCCCCATATTTCTACATCAGACGGCAGGCGACCTTTGCCGTGGGCGGCGTGATCATCATGATGATCGTGTCTCACATCAATTATCAGAGCTTCCGCTGGATGTCGGTGCCCGCCATCGTGGGCTCCATTTTCCTGCTGGTGCTGGTGTACACCCCTCTGGGTGTGGAGGAGAACCAGGCCCGGCGGTGGCTGAAGCTGGGCATCCGCTTTCAGCCCTCTGAGATCGCCAAGGTGGCGGTGATCCTGTTTTTCGCCGCCATGCTGTGCAAGCGGGACACCAGAAAACGGCGGCACTGGAAAAATCGCACGCTGGGGGGGCGCATCCTGAATTTTCTGGAGCGCATCGGGTTTATCGAGCTGGTCCCCTACGGGGCCATCCTGATGATCATCGCCCTGCTGGTGGTGAAGCAGCCCCACCTGTCCGGCACTCTGCTGATCCTGGCGGGGGGCGCCTCGGTGCTGTGGGCGGCGGGCATCCACTGGGGCTGGTTCGCAGCAGGGGGCGCTCTGGTGGCCGGGGGGATGTGGTGGATCATCACCAACACCGCCTATATGACCGACCGGATCAACCTGTGGCTGGACCCCTGGGCCGACTTCCGGGGCAACGGCTGGCAGACCTGTCAGTCCCTGCTGGCCATGGGCTCCGGCGGCCTGTTCGGCGTGGGTCTGGGCAACAGCAAGGGCAAGTTCGACTATGTGTCGGAGTCGGAGAACGACTTTGTGTTCTCCATCCTGGTGGAGGAGCTGGGCTATATCGGCGGGGCCATCGTGCTCATCCTGTTCGCCATGCTCATCCTGCGGGGGTACTGGCTGGCCCTCCACGCCCGGGATAAGTTCGGCACCCTGACCACCGTGGGCATCATTACGCTGCTGGCGGTGCAGGTGTTCCTGAATGTGGGAGTGGTCACCAACCTGATCCCCAATACCGGCATCTCCCTGCCCTTCTTCAGCTTCGGCGGCACGGCCCTGGTGATACAGCTGGCGGAGATGGGCATGGTGCTGAGCATATCCAGGCAGATCCCCCCGGTGAAGCAAGACTGATCACATAAACGAGGTGTCAGATATGAATATACTCTTTACCTGCGGCGGCACCGCCGGACATGTCAACCCTGCGGTGGCGCTGGCCCACATCTTCCAGCAGCGTCAGCCCGGCACCCGGGTCCTCTTTGTGGGGGCGGACGGCGGGATGGAGACCCGCCTTGTGCCCAAGGAGGGCTATCGCATCGAGACGGTGACCATCACCAACTTCCACCGTTCCCTGGCTCCGGCGGACATCGCCCACAATCTGGGAACCCTCATCAATATGCAGAAGTCCCGGGGGCAGGCCAGGGCCATCCTGGATGAGTTCAAGCCCGACCTGGTGGTGGGCACGGGGGGCTATGCCTCCTACCCCGTGGTGAATGCGGCGGCCAAGCGGGGTATCCCCACCGCCGTGCACGAGTCCAACGCCGTGCCCGGCCTGACCACCAAGGCCCTGTCCAAGGTGGTGGACCGGGTGATGGTGGGCTTTGAGGAGAGCCGCGCCCACTACGACGACCCGTCCAAGGTGGTGGTCACCGGTACGCCGGTGCGGGGAGATTTCTTCAAGTACACCCGCCAGCAGGCCCGGGAGCAGCTGGGTCTGACCGACGACCGGCCCCTGCTGCTGTCCTACTGGGGCTCGCTGGGGGCGGAGGCCATGAACCGCCAGATGGTGGGCTTCATCGCCCAGGAGTGCTACGCCGGCGCCCCGTGGCACCACATCCACGGCGCCGGCCGGGACTACAGCTGGATGACCGAGGAGATCGCCCGCAAGGGCTTGAAGCTGGAGGGCAGCGGCATCGAGGTGCGGGAGTATATCTACGATATGCCCCTGGTCATGGCCGCCGCCGACCTGGTCTTGTGCCGGGCGGGGGCCTCCACGATCTCGGAGCTGACCGCCATCGCGAAGCCCTCGATCCTTGTGCCCTCCCCCAACGTCACCGCCAACCATCAGGAGAAGAACGCGCGGGTGCTGGCCGACCAGGGGGCTGCCCGGCTGCTGCTGGAGAAGGACTGTGTGGGGGACACCCTGTATACCGCCGCGGAGTCCCTGCTGCGGGATAAGCCCCGGCGGGACGGTATGGTGCGCGCCCTGAACAGCATGGCCGTGCCCGACGCGGGGGAGAAGATCTATAAGACCCTGATGGAGATCGTGAAGTAAGACTGTCTCTCACAACGGCTCAACGTTTGAAGGACACGTTTCGCCTGTTCGCGACGCGCGGCTTCCCTCCGTCTCGAAACACAAACAGCCGGGCCTGCAGCCCGTCTTGGTTTGCGTTTCTCGCTGCGGTCCATCCGCGCGGCTCACAACGGCTCAACGTTTGACATAGGATAGCCCAAATCTGAGTCAATGGAGGCTATCCCATGAGTTTTTATGAAATCACCGGCGGGCGGCCGCTGGAGGGGGCAGTGGCCGTTCAGGGGGCCAAGAACAGCGTGCTGCCCATTCTGGCGGCGGCCCTTCTGGCCCCTGGGGTCAGCGTGATCCACAACTGCCCCGACCTGACCGACGTAAACGCCGCCATAGATATTCTGCGCCTTTTGGGGTGCAGCGTGACCCGGGAGGGGGACACGGTGACCATCAACGCCGCAAGCCCCGTTCCGGCGGCCATCCCCGAGCGGCTGAGCCGGGAGCTGCGCTCCTCGGTGATCTTCATGGGGGCTATCCTGTCCCGCATGGGGGCGGGGGAACTGGCCTATCCCGGGGGCTGTGATCTGGGTCCCCGGCCGATCGACCTGCATCTGTCCGCCCTGCGGATGCTGGGGGCGGACATCCGGGAGGAGCGGGGCAGTCTGCACTTCGCCTGGGGCCGCTGGCCCCGGGGGCGGGAGGTGTGCCTGGCGTTGCCCAGTGTGGGAGCCACGGAGAACGCCATGCTGGCCGCCTGCGGCTGTCCTGGGGTGACCACCATCGTGGGGGCCGCCCGTGAGCCGGAGATCGTAGATCTGGCCCGGTTCCTGGCCGCCATGGGGGCGGACATCGCCGGAGCGGGGGAGAGCACCATCGTTATCCGGGGCGGGAAGGCTCTGTTCCCCGCCCGGTATACCGTGATGGGGGACCGCATTGCCGGGGCCACCTACTTATGCGCGGCGGCCGCCGCCGGGGGCGAGATCGAGGTCGCCGGCGTGCAGGGGGAGCATATGTCCGCCCTGCTGTCCGTATTGGAGGAGGCCGGGTGCGTCGCCTATGCCGAGCGGGAGCGCATCTTCCTGCGATCCGACGGACTGCTGGAGGGGGTCAGCCCCGTGCGCACCGGGCCCTACCCCGCCTTTCCCACCGACTGCCAGCCCCTGCTCATGGCCGCTCTGGCCGGGGGGAGCGGCAGCACGATCTTTGTGGAGAATATGTTTGAAAGCCGCTACCGCCATGTGAATGAGCTGGAGCGCATGGGGGCGGACATCCGGGTGGACGGACGGGTGGCGGTGGTGCGCGGCCGGGGCGGCCTGCACGGGGCCAGCGTCCGCAGCACCGACCTGCGGGGCGGAGCGGCTCTGGTCATCGCCGCTCTGGGCGCCCGGGGCACCAGTCAGATCCACGACCTGCGGCACATCCGCCGGGGATACGCGGGATTGGAGCGGGATTTGTCCGCCCTTGGGGCGGACATCCGGCTGGAGCCGTAAGGCCGGCCGGACAATAACTTTACAGGAGACAGCGCTATGGCATCAGCGAGAAACAGCAGAAGACGGAGAAGGGGCAGGGGGCTGGGCGGCGTCCTGCTGCGCCTTCTGTGCCTGCTGGCCCTCGGCGCGGCGCTGTATTTCGGAGCCACCGTGTTCTTTCAGGTGGAGACGGTGGCCGTATCCGGCAACAGCCGGTACACACAGGAGCAGATCGTGCAGGCTGCGGGCATCCAGACCGGCGACAACCTGTTCCGCATGAACAAAAACCGCATGATACAGGACGTGCTGCAGAAGCTGCCCTATATCGAAACGCTGACCATCCGCCGCAGCTACCCAAACGCCGTGGTCATTCAGGTTCAGGAGTGGGCTGCGGCGGCCCGGGTGGAGAGAACCGACGCCCGCCCCGACTATGTGGATGAGACGGCGGAGCTGGCCGGAGACGACTGGCTGATCAGCGTGGGCGGCAAGCTGCTGGAGCGCGGCGGCGGGGACGGCACCGCCATCCCGGTGTCCGGACTGACGCCCATCGCCCCCCGGGCGGGCACGGCCCTGGCCGTGCCCCGGGAGGAGCAGGGCAAGCTGTCCGGCCTGCTGGCCCTGCTGCAGGCTCTGAAGCAGCGGGAGGAGAATGCCCGGGTGAGCCAGATCGACGTGAGCTCCGCCTCTTATATGCTGCTGCGGTACGATGGGCGCTTTACAGTGAAGATGTCCTACTCCAAGGATATGGACTATCAGCTGCGGGTGCTGGCCCAGGTGGCGGAGGATCAGCCGGAGGGGAAAACGGGCACGGTGGACCTGACTCAGAAGGACTATGCCGCGGCCTTTGACGAGGATTGAGCCTGGAGGGGAGAAAAAGGGAAAGTTTTGTCAAACGGCGCTTTTTCTCTTGACCTGCCCGGGAAAGAGCGATACAATGACACAAGATGT
>CAKUHV010000067.1 GCA_934659445.1 uncultured Oscillospiraceae bacterium
GAGTCAGAGCCTTATTGCTCGCCTTTGCAAATGCCATTTTTCAGTGTTTTGAAATTATCGCCTTACCGGGCTGTGGCATTTGACAGAGACCGTTTGTTTTTTATGCTCACTTCTTCTGATCCAGCAGCTCCTGGGCGCTGTCAAGGATGGCCTGGGTGATGCTGCCCCCGCCCATAAGACGGGCCAGCTCCTCCTTCCGGCCGGTCACGTCCAGCTCCTTCACCTGGGTATAGGTGCGGCCGTCCCGTTCCCCCTTCTCCACGGAGAAGTGGGTGTCCGCCATGGCGGCGATCTGTGGCAGGTGGGTGACGCACAGCACCTGCTTGTGCCGGGCCACCTGGGCCATCTTCAGGGCCACCTTGTGGGCCGCCCGACCGGACACGCCGGTGTCCACCTCGTCGAACACCAGAGTGTCGATGCCGTCGTCCTCGGCCAGCACATTCTTCATGGCCAGCATGATGCGGGCCAGCTCGCCGCCGGAGGCCACCTTCTGGATGGGGCGCAGTGCCTCGCCCACGTTGGCGGACATGAGGAACTGCACCTCGTCCATGCCGGTGTCGTCCAGCTTTTTCTCCCGGAACTCCACCTGGAACTGCACCTTGGGCATATCCAGCTCCCGCAGCTCCTGCTGCACCCGTCCCTGAAGGCTCCGGGCCGTCTGCTGCCGGGCCTGGGACAGGGCCTGCGCCTTCTCCCGCGCCCGCTTCTCCGCCCCGGCCAGTTCCTTTTGCAGCCGGGCGACGGTGTCATCGGCGTACTGGATGCGGTCCAGCTCCTGCCGGCAGCTGTCCAGATAGGCCAGCATATCGGCCACGGTGGGGCCGTATTTCTTTTTCAGGCGGTACAGCTGATCCAGGCGGCTCTCCACCTGATCCAGCTCCCGGGGGGAGAAATCGAAGTCCCGCTCCATATCCCGCACCCGCTCGGCGGCATCCTCTGCCTGAAGGCTCACCTCCCGCAGCAGGGCGGACAGCTCCTCCAGCTCCGGGGACAGGCCGGACACAGCCCGGACGGCCCCCTCGGCCTGGTCCAGCATGGACGCGGCGCCGTCGCAGCTGTCGTCTCCCGACAGCAGCTGGCCCGCCAGCTGAAGGGCATCCATCAGCCTGCCCGCCCCCCGCAGCAGGGTGCGGCGGGCGTCCAGCTCCTCGTCCTCCCCCTCCTTCAGGTCGGCCCGCTCCAGCTCGCCGATCTGATAGGTCAGGGTGTCCACCCGGCGGGAGCGCTCCGCCTCGTCCATCTCCAGGGCGGCGATCTGCTTTTTCAGCCCCGCCATGGCCCCATAGGCATTGCCATAGTCGTCCAGCAGGGGGGCCGTTTTGCCAAACTTGTCCAGATAGCTCAGGTGGCAGGCGGGGTCCAGCAGCTGCTGTCCGTCGTGCTGGCCGTGGATGTCCAGCAGCTGCCGCCCCAACTGGCGCAGCTGGGCGGCGGTGACCACCCGGCCGTTCACCCGGCAGGCCCCCCGGCCGTCAGCCTGCAGCTCCCGCTGGAGCAGCAGCTCGTCCCCCTCCGGCACGCCGTTCTCCTCCAGCCAGGGCAGGGGCCCCAGATCGGTGAACACGGCGGTGACCAGAGCGGAGGCCGCCCCGGTGCGGATCAGCTCCCGGCTGGTGCGCTGGCCCAGCACGGCGCCGATGGCGTCGATGACGATGGATTTGCCCGCGCCCGTCTCGCCGGTCAGGACGTTGAAGCCCGGGCGGAAGCCGATGTCCGCCTGTTGGATGATAGCGATATTCTCGATGTGCAGCAGCGAGAGCATATCCTCTCCCCCTTACTTCAGCAGCTGGTGTACTTCCCGGGAAAACTCCTCCGCCGCCGCGGTGTCCCGCATGATCAGGATGCCGGTGTCGTCCCCCGCCAGACTGCCCAGCATCTGGGGGATTTCCATGCTGTCCAGAGCCGCCAGAACGGCGTTGGCCGTGCCCGGCATGGAGCGGACCACCACGATGTTCTGGGCAAAGTCCACGGAGATCACCCCCTCGCGCAGGATGTTGCGCAGCCGGGCGTCGGTGGTGCCGGCGGAGCGCTGCTCGCTGACGGCGTAGCGGTAGCCCCCCCGGCTGGTCAGCTCCTTCACCAGCCGCAGCTCCTTGATGTCCCGGGAGATGGTGGCCTGGGTGGCCCGGAAGCCCCGCTCCTCCAGCTCCAGCAGCAGTTGCTCCTGGGTCTCTACGTCGCCTGCCTGGATGATCTTCAGTATCTCAGCCTGTCGTTCACTCTTCACGGGGCGCACCCTCCTAATTTCTGATTGATGATTTGATAAAAGCTGCGGTCGGTCACCCGCACCAGCTTTGCCGCGTAGCCTGACCGGCGGATCTCCACCCGCTCGCCCCCCGCCAGACGCAGGGCCTTTCCCCCGTCTACGGAGAGATAGCTCTGCTTCCGGTTGCCCCGGGGGTGCTGGATGGTGACCACCCGGCTGTCCGACAGCACCATGGACCGGGCGGCCAGCTGGTGGGGACAGACGGGGGTGACGATGATACTGTGGGACGCCGGCTCTACGATCGGACCTCCGGCGGACATGGAGTAGGCCGTGGAGCCGGTGGGCGTGGCCACGATGACCCCGTCTCCGCTGATCTGGCTGATCCGCGTACCGTCGGCCCACACCTCCAGCTCCGCCACCCGGGCCACAGAGCCCTTGGAGCACACCGCGTCGTTCAGGGCCAGATCCTGAAAGATCTCCTTATCCCCCCGCAGCACCCGCACGTCCAGCATCATGCGGTCCTCGGTGGAAAAACCGTTTTTCACCAGGTCGGCCAGAACGGGCAGCTCTCCCCGCTCCAGCTCCGCCATAAAGCCCACGCTGCCCATGTTGACCCCCACCACGGGCACGTTGTGCAGGGTGGCGTCCCGGGCGGCGTGGAGAATGGTGCCGTCGCCGCCGAAGCACACCAGCAGGTCGGCCCGGGACAGCTCCTGCTCCAGCTCGCCCAGGGGCAGCTGCCGGGGCAGCTCCAGCCGGTCCCCCTTTCTGGGGCGGAAGGGCAGGCACAGCGCCGTTTCGGCCCCGGCCCGCTCCAGAATGCGCCTGGCCTCCAGCGCCGCCCGCAGCCCCTTGTCCCGGTAGGGATTAGAGCTGAGTATCACTCTCATTGCGCGTCCTCCTCAAAGCCGGCGTGGGACTGCTGTACCAGCGCCTTCAGATCGCCGCCGTAGACCGGGCCGTCCCCGGCCTGAAGCCAGCCTAAATACTCAATATTGCCCTCCGGCCCCCTGATGGGGGAGAAGGTCACGTCCAGCACGGTAAAGCCCGCGTTGGCCGCGTGCTGCAAAAAGTGCTCCAGCACCTCAAGGTGGACCGCCGGGTCCCGGACAACGCCCTTTTTGCCCACCTTGTCCCTGCCTGCCTCGAACTGGGGCTTGACCAGACAGACCCCCTGCCCCCCAGCCTTCATCAGGGGGCGCACTGCGGGCAGGATCAGGTTCAGGGAGATGAAGGATACGTCCACCGAAAAGAAGTCCAGCTCCTCCGGGATCTGCTCCCGGGTGAGGTAGCGGGCGTTGGTGCGCTCCATACACACCACCTTGGGGTGGGTACGCAGACGGTAATCCAGCTGGTTATAGCCCACATCCACGGAGTAGACCCTGTCCGCCCCGTTTTGCAGCATACAGTCGGTAAAGCCCCCGGTGGAGGCCCCGATGTCCGCGCAGATCCGGTGCTCCAGCACGATGGGCCAGCAGGCCATGGCCTTTTCCAGCTTCAGCCCGCCCCGGCTGACGTATTTCAGCGTCTTGCCGTGAATCTCGATGGCCGCGTCCGGCGCCACGGGGGCGCCCGCCTTGTCCACCTTCTGTCCGTTGACGAACACCTGCCCCGCCATAATGATGGCCTGGGCCTTCTGGCGGCTCTCCGCCAGCCCCCGCTCCGTCATGGCAACATCCAGCCGCAGTTTAGCCACGGCCCAACACCTCCATGGCCCGGTGGAACAGGCTGTCCCCGTCCAGGCCCAACTTCTTTTTCAGCTGCTCGCTGCTGCCGTGGGTCACGATCCCCTCCCCGCAGCTGACCAGGGCGGACTTTGCCTCCACGCCGGCCTGCTCCAGGGCGGCCAGCAGCCGCTGGCCCACGCTGCCGCTCAGGGCGCACTCCTCGGCGCACAGCAGGGCGCCGGTGCGCCCCACGGACCGCACCGCCGGGCCGGGGTCCAGCGGAGCCACGCAGTTATACTTGATGACCTCCGCCTGCACCCCCGCTGCGGCCAGCAGCTCCGCCGCCGCCAGCAGCTCATTGATCTGGGTGCCGTAGCCCACCAGCGTAATGTCTCTGCCCTCTCTCAGGGTAACGCAGCCGTCCCGGCTGTTGTCCTGGGTATAGCTCCCCTGTCCCCCTCTGGGATAGCGCACGGCCACGGGACCGGTATACTCCTCCACCGCCCGGAACAGCATGGCCCGCAGTTCCGCGAAATTGGCGGGAGCCAGCACGGTCATGCCGGGCACGGTGGACAGGAAGGCCACGTCAAACAGGCCGTGGTGGGTCTCGCCGTCCTCCCCCACCAGTCCGGCCCGGTCCACCCCCAGCACCACGTGCAGCCGGTCCAGAGCCACGTCGTGGATGAGCATGTCATAGCTGCGCTGCAAAAAGGTGGAGTACACCGCGAACATGGGCACCGCCCCCGCCTTGGCCATGCCGGCGGCCATGGAGACGGCGCAGCCCTCGGCAATGCCCACGTCAAAAAAGCGCTCGGGATACCGCCGCGCAAATCCGTCCAGTCCGGTGCCCCCGGGCATGGCGGCGGTGATGGCGCAGATCCGCCGGTCCCGCTCCGCCAGCTCCGTCAGAGCGCTGCCAAACACAGAGGAGAAATTCTCCCCGCTCTTTTTCAGGGGCTCCCCCGTGGCGGGATCGAAGGGGGACACGCCGTGGAAGGCGTCGGGATTGCGTTCCGCCGGGGGGTATCCCTTCCCCTTTGTGGTCCGCACATGGAGCAGCACCGGCTCCTTCAGATCCCGGGCGTAGCGCAACGCCTGAGTCAGGGCCGCCATATCGTGGCCGGGGATGGGACCCACATAGGTAAATCCCATATCCTCGAACATGCTGCAGGGCAGGATGCTCTTCTTCACCGCCTCCTTCAGGCGGTGGATGCCCCGGTAGAGCCACCGGCCCAGGGCAGTGGCCTGCATGACCCGGCGGTAGTTCCGCTTGAAGCGCAGGTACTGGGGCTTCAGCCGCTGCCGGGCCAGGTGGTCGGCCACACCGCCTACATTCTTGGCGATAGACATGCCGTTGTCATTGAGGATGACCAGCAGCTGCTGGCCGCACTGTCCGGCGTTGGACAGCCCCTCGTAGGCCAACCCGCCGGTCAGGGCGCCGTCCCCGATCAGGGCCAGCACCTTATAGTCCTCCCCCAGCTGGGTCCGGGCCCGGGCCATGCCCAGAGCCACGGCCACGGAGTTGGAGGCGTGTCCGGCCACAAAGGCGTCGTGGATGCTCTCGCCGGGCTTGGGAAAGCCGGCGATGCCGCCGAACTGCCGCAGATGGGCCATCGCCTCCCGCCGCCCGGTGAGGATCTTGTGCACATAGCACTGGTGCCCCACGTCAAAGACCAGGCGGTCCCGGGCGGTGTTGAACACCCGGTGGATGGCCACGGTCAGCTCCACCGCCCCCAGGTTGGAGGCCAGATGCCCGCCGGTGCGGGAGACGTCGTCGATCAGTTCCTGCCGCAGCCGGGCACACAGTTCCTCGGCCTGGCGGTCGGTGAGCTCGGCCAGCAGCGGTGCGCTGTTGTCTTTTTCATTGGTAGTCAAATAGAGATCCTCCCCCCGGGGGAAACGCCCCGCTTCATTTACTGCGGCAGGCAAGCTCCTCCGCCAGCCACAGCAGGAAGCCGGGATCCCCTGGCCATTCTGTCTGCTCCAGGGCCTGTCGGGCCGCGCGGGTGTGTTCCAGCACCAGCTCCTCGCAGCGGTCGGGGCCGTACAGGGTGACATAGGTGGTTTTTTCGTTGGCCGCATCGGAGCCGATGGGCTTGCCCAGTTCCTCCTCCGTCGAGGTCACGTCCAGAATATCGTCCCGGATCTGGAAGGCCAGACCCAGGTGGTCGGCAAAGGCGGCCGCGGCCTCCTCCTGCTCCGGCATGCCGCCGGCGGCGGCCACCCCCATCAGGCAGGCGGTCCGGATCAGGGCCGCCGTCTTGTGCAGATGGATCTGCAGCAGCTCCTCCTCGCTCAGGGCACGGCCCTCCCACTCCAGGTCCATCTGCTGGCCGCCGCAGATGCCTTCCGGCCCGGCGGCCCGCGCCAGCAGACGGGCGCAGCGCAGGGTGCGCCCGTCGGACAGGGGGGAATCCAGCACCATCTGAAAGGCCAGCGCCTGCAAGGCGTCCCCCGCCAGAGTGGCAGTACACTCGCCGAACACCTTGTGGTTGGTGGGCTTGCCCCGGCGCAGGTCGTCGTTGTCCATGCAGGGCAGGTCATCGTGGATCAGAGAGTAGGTGTGCAGCAACTCCACAGACAGGGCCGCGGGCAGGACCCGCTCCTCATCGCCGCCGCACAGGCGGCAGAATTCCAGCACCAGCGCCGGGCGCAGGCGCTTGCCCCCGGCGTTCAGACTGTAACTCATGGCCTGCAGCAGGGTGCGGTAGGGCACATCGTCGTCCTCCAGCATAAACTCCAGGCAGTCATCGATGCGCTCCTGCAGCTGCTTCAGGCGGGCAGAACACTCCATGGCTCAGCCCTCCTGTTCGGGGAACGCCTTCTCCTCCGGCGTTCCGTTCTCCCCCGCCACCAGCAGGCGCACCTGCTGCTCGGCGGCATCGATCCGGGCCGTACACTCCCGCAGGAGCCCGGCCCCCTCCTCAAACAGCGCCATGGCCTGATCCAAGGGGGCGTCCCCCCGCTCCAGCAGAGAGACGATCTCCTCCAGCCGGGCCATGGACTGTTCAAAATTCAGCTTCTTTTTCGCGGGCATCTCCGCTCATCCTTTCTTGGTATCCTCCACCCGGCAGCGCAGCGAGCCGTCTGTCAGGCGCAAAGTAAACTTCTCCCCCGGCGCCGTTTGGGCCACCGAGGTCATCACCCGCCCGTCCTCCGTCCGGGCGATGGCATAGCCCCGGCCCAGCACCTTCAGGGGGCTCATGGCGTCCAGAGCTGCGGCCAGGGCGGACAGGCGCTCCCGCTGGCCGGACAGGCAGGCGGATGCCCCGTGGCTCAGGCGGCGGCTCTGGTAGTCCAGCAGCAGCCGCTTGTCCTGAAAATAGGCCTCCGGCCGGGTGAAGGCCCGGCTGCGGCCCAGCCGCTTCAGGTCGGCCCGGCCACGCTCCAGCCGCCGGGTCATGGCGCTCTCCATCTGTCCGCCCAGGGCCTGAAGGGCGGCGTATACCTCGTTCTGGTCGGGCACGGCCAGCTCCGCTCCGTTGGACGGGGTGGCCGCCCGCAGGTCGGCGGCAAAGTCGGCGATGGTCACGTCGGGCTCGTGTCCCACGGCGGAGATTACGGGGATGGTGCAGTCGTAAATGGCCCGGGCCACCGGCTCCTCGTTGAAGGCCCACAGGTCCTCCATGGAGCCGCCCCCCCGGCCGGTGATGATCAGGTCGGCCACGGCGTACCGGTCGGCCCAGCGGATGGCAGCGGCGATCTCCTCCGCCGCCCCCTCCCCCTGCACCCGCACGGGGAGGACCTTTACCCGGGCGAGGGGCCACCGGGCCCCAAGGATGCGCAGCATATCCCGCACGGCGGCACCAGCGGGGGAGGTCACCAGGGCGATGACATCGGGGAAGGGGGGGATCGGCTTTTTGTGTCCCTGGTCAAACAGGCCCTGCTCAAACAGCCGCTGCTTCAGCTGCTCGAAGGCCAGATGCAGGTCCCCCGCCCCGTCCGGGGTCAGGCGGGAGCAGTACAGCTGATACTGCCCGTCCCGGGGAAATACGGTGATACGCCCGGCGGCAATGACCCGCATACCGTTCTGGGGGCGGAAGCGCAGGGACATGGCGTCTCCCCGGAACATGACGCACCGCAGGGCGCTCTCCCCGTCCTTCAGGGTGAAATAGTGGTGCCCCGAGGGGTACATTTTGTAGTTGGACAGCTCGCCCCCCACCAGAAGGCCGGACAGCAGCCGGTCCCGGTCCATAAAGCCCTTGATATACTGGCTGACCTGGCTGGGGGTAAGGATGGAAGCAGCTTCTCTCATGCTCTCCCCTCCTCCAGCAGGCGGTGGGTCAGGATGGCCACCCCCATGGCGTTGTCTCTGGAGTACTCCGGCAGGGCGAACAGGGCGCCGCACTCCACAAGGGCCCGGCGCAGCCGCCGGTTGGAGGCCACCCCCCCGGAGCACAGCACCGGCAGGCCGGGGTGCTCCTCCATGGCCGCCCGGGTGGTGCGCAGCACGATGTCGGCCACCAGATCCTGAACAAAGCCGGCGATCTCCTCCGCCGGGGTGCCCCGGTCCAGCAGCTGGCGCACCTTGTTCTCCATGCCGGACAGAGAGAAGGTGTATCCGTTCCGTTTTACACGGTATGTCCCGCAGGTGTTTTGCTTCACATACAGCTCGTCCAGGGCCTTGCCCGCGGGGAAGGGCAGGCCCAGCATCACGCCGGTGCGGTCGATGAGCTGTCCGGCGGAGATGTCGCTGGTGCCCCCCAGGATCTCTGTCCGCACGTTGACCCCCTCGGGCCGCACCAGCAGCAGCTCTGTGGTGCCGCCGGACAGGTGCCAGGCCAGAAATGGGCTGTCCAGCAGCTCCGTTTTTCCCGCCGACCAGGCGGCGGCGGCCAGGTGCCCCTGCTGGTGGGACACGGCGAAGAAGGGCACCCCCAGCAGGCTGGCCATGCTCTGCCCCTGGGACATGCCCGCCAGAAAGCAGGGCATATAGGAGCCCTCTGCCTCCCGGGGGCGGGTGCTGGCCCCCACGGCCCGGATGTCCTTCAAAAATCCCCCAACGGCCAGCTTTTCCAGCTGTCCGGGCAGCCGCTGGACATGCTGAAACAGGGCCTCGCTCTGCCGCAGGCCCAGTCCCCCAGCCTTCACCGTGAGAAGGCGGCTCTCGTTGCGTCCCTCCGCCCCGTCAAAAACAGCGGCGGAGGTGGTGTAGTTGCTGGTATCCAGCCCCAGGACCTGCATGGTCACCCCTCCGTCTGAGGCACATCGGGCTGAGGCTCCGCCGCTTCGGCGGCCGCCTTTTCCGGCTTGGGGGCGGTATCCTGGAACTCCGCCCGGACAAAGCTGCCCAGAATGCCGTTCATGAAGGAGACCACCTCCTGCGGCTCATACCGCTTGGCGATCTCAACCGCCTCGTTGATGGCGGCGGCATTGGGGATGTCGGGCATATACAGCACCTCATACATGGCTGCGCGCATGATGGCGGAGGCCATGCGGGGGATGCGGGCAAAGGCCCAGCCGTGGGCGTACCGGGCGATATAGTCGTCCAGCTCGGCCCCGTGGTCAAAGGCCCCCTTTACCAGCTGCCGGATATACTGCTCCTGCTTCTCGTTGGGGTACTGGCGGTACAGCTCGCTCTCCCCCTCCAGCTGCTGAAAGCGCTCGCGGTTCAGTTCGCGCTCCAGAACGTCCTCCGCTTTCTCCAGCCCAAAGCTCAGCTCATAGATCAAATGGATCGCGATCTCTCGCGCGCTGCTTCTTGTCATAAACCATTCCTCCGTGATCGA
>CAKUHV010000068.1 GCA_934659445.1 uncultured Oscillospiraceae bacterium
GGGATTACGGGAAAGAGGATTGAATTCCCTCCCTCCCACCCTTTTTATATGAGGGGGGGCGCTGCCCCCACGCCCCCGTAGGGGCGGCGCCTACGGGATACGATGAACGGACGTTGTACCCCGTAGGGGCGGATATGATCCGCCCGCGGGCCGCCACATGGGGCGGCCCCTACTTTGCGAGGGCGATGACACGCAGGCATTTGTTGGAAAAAGCAAAAAACCACCGGCGGAAAAGGGGGAATTGTGTAAAATAGGGGCTTGCGCCCGGCGGGATTATCCGATAGAATAACCTTGCAGTCATTTCCGCGGTTCCCATTCAGGGCCGCGTTTACTTTCTTTTGAGAGGAGGGCGGCCCCCATGGAGCTTCTGGAGCAGCGCATCCGTCAGGACGGCAAGGTCAAGGGCGACAGCATTCTGAAGGTAGACAGCTTCCTGAACCACCAGATGGACATCGAGCTGTTCTCCCAGATGGGGCAGGAGTTCTACCGCCTGTTCGGCGGCTGCGGCGTCAACAAGATCCTGACCATCGAGGCCAGCGGCATCGGCATGGCCTGTGTGGCCGCCCAGTATTTTCACTGCCCTGTGGTCTTTGCCAAAAAGAGCATGTCCAGCAATATCTCCGATCACGTCTATTCCGCCCCCGTCAAGTCCTTTACCCACGGCAACCAGTACAACGCCATCGTCTCCAAGGAGTACCTCCATCCGGAGGACCGCGTTTTGGTCATCGATGACTTTCTGGCTATGGGAGAGGCTCTGCGGGGGCTGTTTTCGCTGGTGAAGCAGTCCGGCGCCGCTCTGGTGGGGGCGGGCATCGCCGTGGAGAAGGCCTTTCAGCCCGGCGGCGCCCAGCTGAGAAGCGAGGGCTACCGCATCGAGTCTCTGGCCCGGGTGGCCGCCATGAGCGAGAAGGACGGCGTGACCTTCGTCCACTGAGAAATTCAGATTTTGTCATTCCGAGGCAGTGACCGACGTCACTGCCGTGGGAATCCGTCTCCGGAATGGATGGAAAACGGATTGCCACGCCAGTGTAAACACTGGCTCGCAATGACATAAGAGTTTAACCACAACCGAATACCCGTTGATATATGCCCGAAAATATGGATCAGGCGTCTCTACCCGGCGGCCGTAAATCGCCGGACTATCGACAGAAAGCAGACGGTGCACTACCGTCTTGCCGCCGTTGAGAGACTGCCTCCGGGCAGTCTCATTTTTGCTCTTTGCCGCTGCGGCGGTTGGAGAAATAGATGCAGTACACGAACAAATTCATCAAATGGAGGAAAGAAAAGATGAAGAAATTCCTGTCTCTGGCCCTGGCCATGGCGATGGTCCTCTCTCTGGCCGCCTGCGGCAAGAAGGACGAGCCCGCCAAGTCCGGCTCCGCTTCCGGATCCGTTTCCACCGCCGGCTCCGCCAGCACCGGCACCCAGTCCGACTTCAAGGTGGGCGCCATCTACATCAACAGCAAGAACGACACCGCCGGCTACACCTACGCCCACCACACCGGCATCACCAAGGCCATGGAGGAGCTGGGCATGGACCCCAGCACCCAGCTGGTCATCGTGGACGAGGTGCCCGACACCGACTATGACAAGATCGCCAACGCCGTGGACACCCTGGTGGCTTCCGACTGCAACATCGTCTTCGCCATCTCCTTCGGCTATATGCAGGCCGTGGCCGACAAGGCCGAGGAGTACCCCGACGTGATCTTCTCCCACGCCACCGGCTACATGAGCAACGACACCAACTTCAACAACTACTTCGGACGCATCTATCAGGCCCGCTACCTGGCCGGCATTGCCGCCGGTCTGAAGAGCCTGGAGACCGGCAACGACAACATCGGCTATGTGGCCGCTTACGGCACCGAGTACGCCGAGACCTGCTCCGGCATCAACGGCTTCACCCTGGGCGCTCAGTCCGTCAACCCCAACGCCAAGGTCTATGTGAAGGAGCTGGGCACCTGGGCCGACGAGGTGAACGAGTCCGCCTTCGCCAAGGAGCTGATCCAGAACTACAACTGCGGCGTCATCTCCCAGCACTGCGACTCCGCTCAGCCCCAGATCGCCGCTCAGGACGCCGGTGTGTTCGGCTGCGGCTACAACTCCGACATGACCGCCGACGCCCCCAAGGCCCACCTGACCGCCGCCGTGTGGCACTGGAACGTGTACTATCACACCGCCATCCAGGCCGCCATGGACTGCAACGGCGACGCCTCTCAGTTCGTGTCCAAGATGGGCGGCCCCGCCTATTACGGCGGCCTGAAGGAGAACTTCGTTGACGTGTCCCCCCTGAACGAGGCCACCGTGGCCGCCGGCACCCAGTCCGCCATCGACCAGGTGCGCCAGCTGATCGTCTCCGGCGCTTGGGACGTGTTCTCCGGCGTGAAGCTGCACATCACCGTGGCTGAGGACGGCACCGCCGCTGTGGAGCAGGCCGACGAGGCTCTGGTCACCAACGACGGCACCGAGATCGTGGCCGCTGGCGGCGCCAGCGTGGAGGACTCCGTCATCACCGGCACCATGAACTACTTCGTGGCCGGTGTGGAGGTCGCCTAACACTCTCCCTCGCAACCGATCCTTTGCCGGGCCGGCCGGGATATCCCGGCCGGCCCGTTTTCTCGTTTTTCTTTGATTTCGACCCTTTTCACCGGCTTCGGCCCGTGTTACAATAGAATTCAGGGGCGGACAGATCCGCCCCACCAAGTTTACGATAAAAGGAGCGATGGCCATGGCGGAACAGTACGCCATTGAGATGCGGGGCATTACCAAGACCTTCGGCAGCGTGGTGGCCAACCGTGACATCAGCCTGCACCTGCGCAGGGGCGAGATCCTGGCCCTGCTGGGGGAGAACGGCTCGGGCAAGACCACCCTGATGAATATGCTCTCCGGCATCTACAAGCCGGACGCGGGGGAAATTCTGGTGGACGGAAAGCCCGCGGCCATCGACTCGCCCGAGGACGCAAAAAAGCTGGGCATCGGCATGGTCCACCAGCACTTCAAGCTGGTGGATGTGTTCTCCGCCGCCGACAACATCTGGATGGGCAAGGAGAAGGCGGGCTTTGTCCTGAAAAAGACCCGCTATGACGAGATCAGCCGGATGGTGAAGAAGTTCGGCTTCGAGCTGGACCCCAAAAAGCTGGTGCGGAACATGGCCGTGTCGGAAAAGCAGACACTGGAGATCATCAAGGTGCTGTATTACGGGGCCAGAGTCATCGTGCTGGACGAGCCCACCGCTGTGCTCACCGTGCAGGAGATCGAAAAGCTCTTCCGGGTCCTACGCCGGATGCGGGACGAGGGGCACTCCATCATCATCATCACCCACAAGCTCAACGAGGTGATGGAGCTGTCCGACCGGGTGGCCATCCTCCGCAAGGGGGAGTACATCACCACCGTGAACACCGCCGAGACCAACGAGCAGGAGCTGACCGAGTGGATGGTGGGCCGGAAGATCGACCTGAACATCCAGCGCCCGGTGGTGGAGAAGACCCGCCCCCTGCTGGAAATCCGGGACCTGACCATCCGCAGCGATGAGGGGGCTGTGGCCATCGACCACGTGAGCTTCTACATCCGGGGCGGAGAGATCCTGGGCGTGGCGGGCATCGCCGGCTGCGGACAGAAGGAGCTGTGCGAGGCCATCGCCGGCCTGCGGCCGGTGCAGTCCGGTCTGATGATCCACAAGGGGGACAACATCGTGGGCCTGTCCCCCAAGGCCATTCTGGAGAAGGGCATCTCCATGTCCTTCATCCCGGAGGACCGGCTGGGCATGGGCCTTGCCCCCTCCCTGTCCATTACGGACAACATGATTTTGAAGAATTACAGTCAGGCCCGCGGCCCCTTCGTGGACCGGAAGGGGGGCCGGGCGGACGCGGAGCACGTGATCCGGGAGCTGGAGGTGGTCACCCCCTCCGCCGACACGCCGGTGCGCCGTCTGTCCGGCGGCAACGTGCAGAAGGTGCTGCTGGGGCGGGAGATCAAGGCCGGGCCCAACGTCATCGTCACCGCCTATCCCGTCCGGGGGCTGGACATCAACTCCTCTTACGCCATTTACAACATCCTGAACCGGCAGAAGCAGGACGGGGTGGGCGTACTGTTCGTGGGGGAGGATCTGGACGTGATGATGGCCCTGTGCGACAAGATCATGGTGCTGTGTCACGGCAAGGTCATGGGCGTGGTCCACGCCGACAAGACCACCAAGGAGGAGCTGGGCCTGATGATGACCGGGGCGCTGGACCTGTCCCACAAGTATGAGGACAAGCCCGCGGGCTACGCCAAGGACTCCAACATCACGGCGGAGGAGCTGGAGAAGCTGGCCCGGGCCGGGGAACAGGAGGAGAAGTGAGATGCGCTTTCATGTTGTAAAGCGGGACAATTGCCCCCTGTGGAAGAAGCTGGGGCTGTATCTGCTGGCGGTGGCGGCGGCCCTGACCCTGGGCGGCCTGGTGCTGCTGGCCCTTGGGGTGGACCCCCTGGCCTATTACAGCCGGATGTTCACCATGGGCATGGTGGGCAACAAGATCGCCTATAAGACCTTTGAAAACTATCTGAAGGTTTTCGTCCCCCTGGCCCTGACCTCGGTGGCCCTGTCCCTGGCCTTTAAGATGCGCTTCTGGAACATCGGGGGCGAGGGGCAGTTCATTCTGGGCGCCATCGCCGCGGCCACCGTGGCCTTCAAGCTGGGTTCCGCCCTTCCCGCCCCGTTGACGCTGATCCTGATGTGTCTGGCCGCTATGCTGGCCGCCGGACTGTACGGCACCCTTGTGGCCGTGCTGAAGGTGCGCTTCGGCACCAACGAGACGCTGATGACCCTGATGCTCAACTACATCGCCCTGTATTTCATCATCTTCCTGGGAGAGACCCAGGCCGACTGGAACTTCTTTCTGGACAAGACCTCTGTCCGGCCCATCTTCGCCAGCTTCGCCAAAACGGTCTCCTTCCCCCGCATCCCCATGGGCAAGTTCGGTCTGAATATCTGCGTGATCCTCACCTTTTTGATCGGTATTCTGGTCTTTATCTACCTGAAATACACCAAGCACGGCTATGAGATCGCCGTGGTGGGGGACAGCGTGGGCACCGCCCGGTACGCCGGCATGAAGGTGGACCGCATCGTCCTGCGCACCGTGTTCCTCTCCGCCTGCCTCATCGGTCTGGCCTCCGCCTTCAAGGTGGGCACCGCCGGGGTGCTGTCCACCTCCATCACCGACGATGTGGGCTGGACGGGCATCATCGTGGCCTGGCTGTCTCAGCTGAACACCGCGGCCATTTTCGTGGTGTCTGCCCTCATCGGCGTGCTGCACTACGGCTCCACCGTGGCGGCGGCCACCTTTGCCCGGGTAGACTCCAGCTTCGCCAATATGCTCCAGGGCGTGATCCTGTTCCTGGTGCTGGCGGCGGATTTCTATACGCGCTTTAAGATCGTCCCAGTTCAGAAAGGGGGAAACAGCCATGGAAATGGATAAGTTGGGGGTGGTAACCGCCTTCATTCATAACATTGTGGTGTACAATATCCCGCTGCTCTACGGAACGGTAGGGGAGATCATGGTGGAAAAGTCCGGCAGCCTGAATCTGGGCGTAGAGGGCATTATGGCCGTGGGCGCGATCTTCGGCTACATTGTGGGCTGCTACGCCAACAGTCTGGCCGTAGGCATCCTTACCGCCTTTCTTATGGGGGCGCTGTGCGGACTGCTGTTCGCCGCGCTGACGGTTTCCCTTCAGGCCAACCAGAACATCACCGGTCTGACCCTGACCACCTTCGGCCTGGGCGTTTACTTCTTTGTGGGCAACGGCCTGAAGGCCATTAAGTGGCCCGCTATGAACGACTACTCCCACATCAAGCAGGGCTTTGCCAACATCGCCATCCCCGGCCTGTCCAAGCTGCCCGTGGTGGGGGAGGGGCTGTTCCACCACAACCTTCTGGTCTATCTGGGGGTAGTCATCGCCGTGGCCATGTGGTGGTATCTCAACCGCACCACCCCCGGGCTGCGCCTGCGGGCCGTGGGGGAAAATCCCGGCGCCGCCGACTCCGTGGGTGTAAACGTAAAGCGCTGCAAATATATCCACATCTGCATCGGCTGCGGCATTATGGGTCTGGGCGGCTATTACATGGGCCTGAATATGTCCGGCTCCTTCTCCAGCAGCTGCTGGATCAACGGCTACGGCTGGATCGCAGTGGCCCTGGTCATCTTCGCCAACTGGAACCCCGCCATGGCCATTCTGGGCACCTTTGTGTTCGGGTTCTTCAACACCCTGCGGGTGTCCGGCGGCGGTCTGGCCGCCGCCTTCCCCGGCGCTCTGGGCTGGCTGGCCGGGATCCCCTCTCAGCTGTATCAGGCCCTGCCCTTTATCATCACCGCCCTGGTGCTGGTGGGCTCCTCCATGAAGAAAAGCGGAAGCGGCGGCGCCCCGGCGGCGCTGGGCTTGAACTATTTCCGGGAGGAGCGGTAAGATCAGATACCCTCCCTCCCACCCTCGTCGTCGCAAAGTCCGCTGCGCTTAGGACGCCCAGGCGTGGGCATCCTTCGCTGCGCTCCCTTGCTCCGACTCTCCCATTTATGACCGCTGACGCTGGGTCATAAATGGGTTCCCGGGGCTGCACCCCCACGCCCCCGCAGGGGCGGCCTGCGGCCGCCCGGGGATTTTAATTCCCACCTACCCTCCCGTTTTTGGTATAGGGGGCTCCGCCCCCTATGACCCCCTACGGGCAACGTAGCACCGTAGGGCGCGCCGGGCCGCCGCGCCCTACAGAAAATCACGACCGCGAATGGTACCCGCCGTAGGGGCCGATGCCCCATCGGCCCGCTGTTCACAAGTCGGCAAGGGCAGAGCCCTTGCCCTACGGGGTTTAACGTTCATCACATCCCGCAGGGGCGGATGGTCCCTACCTCCTCTGGCCTTCGGCCATCTCCCCCTGACAGAGGGAGTCGGCCCCATCCGCCCGCGGGCCGCCACATGGGGCGGCCCCTACGATTTTGCAAATCACGGATGCATACCCCGTAGGGGCGGCCTGCGGCCGCCCGCGCCCAGCAAAACGCCCCCGCCGCCGGTATGACCGGCGGCGGGGGCGCGCTGTTTTCTGCGGAGACGGCTCAGCCGTCGGTCTCGGTCTCGATGGTGGCCAGCTCCCCGGCGACGGTGTTGCGCAGGGCGGTAAGGTTGCTGTAGAACGCCTTCAGATCCACGGAGTCGTATACCTCGTTGGTGGTGACGGGGTTTTCGTCCAGCAGTCTTTCGTTGTCCTGACTCATCAGATAGGCCGCGTAATCCTCCCGGTAGTTGGCGGCGATGACGGGCAGGCGCAGGATGATGTGATAGCCGAAGGCGCTCTCCACGATGCCGCTGAACTCCCCCTCGTTCAGGGCCAGCGCGGCATTCTCGAAGGGCTCTACCATCTGCCCCTTCTGGGCATCGTAGCCGTCCGGGTTGGAGGACAGGCCGGTGTCCTCGCTGTACTGGTGCATCAGGTCGTCGAACAGGGCCACGGGGTCGCTGCTGCCCTCCAGCTGGGTCAGGATGTCCTCGGCCAGCTTCCGCTTTTCGGCCACAGTGGCCTCGTCCAGAGGCTCGTACTCACCGGTGTACTTGCCGTTCTCGTCGGTAAGGGGCTTGGAGGTGTCCACAGTGGTCAGCAGGATGTGCTTGGCCCGGTAGGCGATGCCCAGTTCGTCGGCGGCATAGGCCAGCACCTGGGCGTCGGTGGGCCGCCGGGTGCCGTTCTCGCCGTAGCGGGCCTGCTGAATGGCGGCGGCGGCAATGGCGGACAGGCGCATATCCAGATAGGCCTGCCGGGTCAGGGGGATCTGCCACAGGTAGTGGTCGGTGAGCAGAGCGCCGCCCAGATCCTCCTCCATCTTCTTCAGGCCGGCCTTGTCCTCCTCCAGCTGGCTGTCGTCCACGGCCACGCCCTCGGCGGCGGCCGCGTGGGGCAGCAGGGCGTACAGCTGGGCCATCTGCAGGGCGGCCAGCTTGACGGCATCCTCCATGGTGCCCGACTCGTCGCTCTCGTCCCAGGGCAGATCGTCGCCGTAGTACTGGGCGGTCTGGTCGGCATAGGCGGCCGCCCATTGCAGCCACTGGGCGGCGGTGATGTCCGCCCCGTCGGTCTGGGCGATCACCGTGTCTCCGGCGATGCCCGCCGTAGCCAGATAGGGATCGGTCACCCCGGTGAGATCCAGGGTGGGCTCCTCCGTCTGGCTGGAGGAGGCGGAAGAGGAGGAACTGCCGCTGAAGGAGCTGCTGCCGGAGGAATCGCCCGACTTGCAGCCGGTCAGCAGGGACAGGGACAGGGCGGCGCACAGGGCCAGCGCCCCAAAACGCTTCATATTCATAGGGACAAAACTCCTTTCATCTCAGAACTCCCGATCTCATCGCGGGAAAGGGAGCCGACCGCCCCCCCGCCCCGCGGGGCGGGGACGGAAAAGGAAATGGGAAGTTCCGGAAAACGATTATACCACAACGGGGGCAAAGGGGCAAGGTCACTCCTCCCCCTCCAGGAAGTAGGAGGCCTCGGCGTCCGCCGTGGCCAGGGCGAAGGCCAGGGGATACTTCTGGAGGGCCTGACCCACGGTGCGGTTGTCCTCTGGGCCGGAGAAGCCCATGTGCCAGCGGATGGCCATGGCCTCCTCCCGGGACAGGCGGACGAAGCCGTTGACGATGTACACGCTTTTCTCCCCGTGGCCGTAGGGCAGGGGGTCGTCAAAGGTGTAGGTGGGCACCCGCTCCCACTGGCCGGTGGCGTCGTTCTTCACATTGCGGAAGCCCTTTTTGTAGCAGCCGATCTTGCAGGCGTCGTGGAGCAGGGCCACCAGAGCGATGGTCTCGTCGCTGTACTCCAGACCGTACAGCTCCTGCACCCGCTCCCGCTGGAGGTAGTCCACCAGACAGTGGTACACGTTCAGACTGTGCTCGCACAGACCGCCCTCGTAGGAGCCGTGGTACCGGGCGGAGGCGGGGCAGGTGAAGAAGTCGCTCTTGTTCTCCAGGTAGTCCAGCAGCCTGTCTGCCCCCTCCCGGTGGATGTTGGCCTTGAAAATTTCAATAAATTCTTCTTTGCAGGACATAGGTGTTCCTCCTGTTGTTGTGACAGATTTTGATGAGCGATGCGCCCGTCTTAAGGCTCCCTTGCCAAAGGGGGCTGGCACCGCCCAATATGGGGTCCCCGGCAAAGCCGAAGGCTTTGTTGGGGAGAGGACGAGCAAGGAAACGCAGCGAGGGATGCCCGCGCCTGGGCGTCCCGAGTGGAGTGGACTTTGCGAGGACGAGACTGGGGGATCCCGAAGATGGCTTTCGTTAGGATCCCCCCCGCCACTTCGTGGCCCTCCCCCCTTTCACAAGGGGGGCGTTCTTGCGGCGCGCCGGGTCGTCGCGCCCTACGGAATTGCAATAACGTATGCTATGCGCCGCAGGGGCGGCCTGTGGCCGCCTGAAAGCCTCCCTCTGACGAGGGAGGTGGCAAAACCGAAGGGTTTGACGGAGGGAGAGATATGATTCAGAAGGGAATAGTCTGACAGGGATTCTCTCCCTCAGTCAGCCTACCGGCTGACAGCTCCCTCGTCAGAGGGAGCCAAAGCCGCGTGGC
>CAKUHV010000069.1 GCA_934659445.1 uncultured Oscillospiraceae bacterium
ACCGGTCAGCTTGCCCGTGATCCAGACGAGATCGCCCGGGTGGAGGCTGGCGTTGGTGCTGTCGAAGGAGGTGTACGCACCGGCCTCGCGTACATACTCCCCTGTGCTTTCGTCATATTCATAGACGTTGGTGACCGGCGCGGCCTGATACCAGCCGATCTGGTGGGCGTAGACGCTGTTTTCCGCCACAAGGACGGCCTGCTCGATGGTGCAGGTGTTCGTGGGGCTCAGGGTGGTGTCAGAGGTGCCGGTGATCAGTCCCAGGGCGTTCATAAAGGCCAGAGACTCCTTGGCCCAGCCGGCGATCTGGCTGCTGTCCTTGAACTTGGACAGCTGAGAGGTATAGCTGGTATAGGAGTAGTCGGAGTTCTTCTCCACATAGCGCAGGGTGCTGCGCAGGAACACGGCCATCTGCTGGCGGTTCAGGGTGGCGTTGGGGGAGAAGGTGGTGGCGGAGGTGCCGGTGGTGATGCCGGCGGCGTAGGCCTTCAGGACATAGGCGTTGTTCGTGTCGGTAAAGGTGTTTGCGGAGGCGGGGGTGATGCTCTTGCCCGTCAGCGCCTCGGCCAGACGCACCGCCACGGAGCAGAATTGCAGGCGGGTGATGGGCTTGGTGTAGTCGCTGCCCAGCAGGCTGGAGTCCAGCAGGTCGTCGTTCAGGGCCAGGTTCACGCCGCTCTGGGCCCAGGTGCTGGTCTTGGCGGTGGACTTCTGGGCCAGCGTGAAGGTGCCGGGATACAGCTCAGTGGTGTTCAGGGCCTGGGTCTCCTCCCACTTCAGGCTCGCGTTCATTTCCGCCTGATACTGCGCAAGGGACATTCCCGTGCCGGAGGCGTAAACGTCCCGCTCGGTCAGATGCTGCTGGAGATAGCGGTAGGAGTGGCCGCAGTATTCACAGCTGAGCCAGTAGACGTGTTCTCCGGCGGCGTTCACGCCGATGTAGGCTTCCGCCGTGGGATACTCGCCGTTATCCGAGTGGGCCAGCTTCTCTGTCTTGAGCTCGATCTCCTTATCCGAGTTATGGGGAGCGACGTGGTTCGCATTGTACTCGCACTTGCCGCAGAGGATGCAGGAATAGTAATACCGCCGGGCATACTTGCAGGCCTGAGCATAGGTGTAGACCCGGTCAGCGGTCCGGATCTGCTGGACGTATCGGTGGGCGGTGCACCAGTCGTCCTTTGCGGCGGCGTCGCCCGCCTTCTGGGCGGCGTAGACGTCATTGCCGGAGTAGGTCTTGATGGTGTAGGGGATCAGATAAGGACGCGTGTCCATTTTCTCCTTGAGCGCGGGCACGGCGGATTCGGGGATATACACCACGGTCTCGGCGGTATAGAAGGGCAGGTCGCTCTGCTTCTCCCACCGGTATACTCCGGCAATGGGCAGATAGAGGTAGTCATTCATCGCCCCGATGAACTGATAGACATCCACCTTGTCGCTGAGCCAGAGCTCCTTCAAATATTCCGCATAGCCGATGAAAAAGCACGTTCCGTCCCCCGTTATCTTTTGGTCGGTGTCCAGAATGAGGGTGCGGATGTTGTCGGTGTTCTCCAGAACGTGGTAGGCGTCGGTCATGACGGTCACACCGGTGACAAAGTTTTCAAGCTGCCTGGACTCGGCCTCCGCCATAGTGCGGGGGGTCACAGTAGCCCGCTTGGCCTGCCGGAGAAGCTCCGTTTTCCGAGCCAGATCGGCGTTGAGCTCCGCCTTTTCCTCCTGAGTATAGCGCTCGCCCTCGATCGTCAGGCTGACCTGCAGGGTGGGGTAGTACTGGGCGCTGGTGCGGATGGTGGCGGGCACGCCGTTGACGGTGGCAGAGAAGGTGTCGGGGCCGACGATATTTTCGCCGCTGACTGTTTTATAGTTGGCACAGTAGCCCTTGGCGGGGTCGAGGGCCAGCTTGATATTCACAAGATAGGTCGTGCCGGCGCGGAAGTAGAAGCCGTCGTCGGTCTCTACATCGTCGCCCTCCCACTCGGTGTACCAGACGTCAGCGCCGTTGGCCAGCAGGTCGATATTGCCGCTCTTCATGGACTTCACGGTGACCTCGGTCTCCATCTCGTTGGGGTCGCCCGCCTTGGGCAGGTCGATGACAAGGTCAATGTTCTTGAGCTTTGTCTCTGCAGCAAAGACCGCGGACGGCAGCAGCGTGAGAGCCATCGCAAGGCAGAGAAGGGCGCTTAGAAAACGTTTTCTCATAGGTTCTCCTCCTTAATGATGCGGCGGCATGACAGCCGCCATAAGCTGATGAGCCTATCATAGCACAGCTTACCGCTTTTTTTCGCCGGCGGCACGAAATGCGGCTTTTCCACCCTGAAATGCACAAGGGGGCGCTGCCCCGGCAGCGCCCCCTTGAGACACACAATATTCAGCTGCCCAGATAGGCCTTCTTCACCTGCTCGTTGCGCAGCAGCTCCTGTCCGGAGCCGGACAGGGTGATGCGCCCGGTCTCCAGCACATAGCCTACGTCGGCGATCTTCAGGGCCATGTTGGCGTTCTGCTCGATCAGCAGAACGGTGACGCCCATGCGGTTGATCTCCTTGATGATGTCGAAGATCCCCTTTACCACGATGGGGGCCAGACCCAGCGAGGGCTCGTCCATCATGATCAGCTTGGGGCGGCTCATCAGGGCCCGGCCCACGGCCAGCATCTGCTGTTCGCCGCCGGACAGGGTGCCCGCCGCCTGCCAGGAGCGCTCCTGGAGCCGGGGGAACAGCTCGTAGACCCATTTCAGGTCGTGCTCGATCTCGTCCTTGTCCCGGCGGAGGTAGGCCCCCACCTTCAGGTTCTCCAGCACGGTCAGGTCGGGGAACACATGGCGGCCCTCCGGCACCAGTGTGATGCCCTTAGAGACGATCTTGTCCGGGGACAGGCCGGTGATGTCCTCCGCCTGGAGATGGATGCGGCCGAACTCCGGCTTTACCAGTCCGGCGATGGAGCGCAGGGTGGTGGACTTGCCGGCGCCGTTGGCGCCGATCAGCGTGACGATGGCCCCCTCCGGCACGTCGAAGGAGATGCCCTTCACGGCCTGGATGCCGCCGTAACTGACCTTCAGTTCATCAATTTTCAGCATCGTCTGTCACCCCCAGATAGGCCTCGATGACCCGAGGATCGTTCTGCACCTGCGCCGGCGTGCCCCGGGCAATGAGTCTGCCGAAGTCCAGGACATAGATGCGGTCAGAGATGTTCATGACCAGGTCCATGTGGTGCTCGATCAGCAGGATGGTCATGTGGTAATGTTCGCGGATATACTGGATGAACTGGCTCAGCTCCTGGGTCTCCTGGGGGTTCATGCCGGCGGCCGGCTCGTCCAGCAGCAGCAGCTTGGGGTCGGTGGCCAGGGCCCGGGCGATCTCCAGCCGCCGCTGAAGGCCATAGGGCAGGGAGGTGGCGACCTCGTCCTTCAGATCGGCCATGCCCTGCTCCTCCAGCAGCTCCATAGTCTGGCGGCGCATCTCGGCCTCCTCCTTCCGGTTGGCCCGGAAGGTGGCGGAGAACAGGTTGCTGGTGCGGCGCATATGCTTGGCGATCAGGATATTGTCGAACACCGTCTGGCTCTTCCAAAGGCGGATGTTCTGGAAGGTGCGGGCCATGCCCAGCTTGGCGATCTGGTCGGGGGTGGGGGCCAGGATCTGGTGATAGAGCCCCTTGTTCTCCCCCAGATAGGCCGCCTCCATCTTGCCGTGGGGGTGGTTCTCCACCATGGGCCGGCCCAAAAAATCCACCTTGCCGTTGGTGGGCTCGTATACGCCGGTGATGCAGTTGAAGGCGGTGGTCTTGCCCGCGCCGTTGGGTCCGATCAGGGCCACGATCTCCCCCTCGTTCACGTCAAGAGAGAGGTTGTTCACCGCCACCACGCCGCCGAACTGCATGGTGACGTTTTCTACATGAAGTACGTTCCGGTTCATTTGGCGGCCTCCTTTTTCTTGCCCAGCCGCGCCCTCAGTCCGCGCAGCTTTTGGGGCAGCTCCTGATCCCCCATGATGCCCTTGCGGAAGAACAGCACCACGATCATGATGATCACGGAGAACACCACCATGCGGAAGCCACTGCGGAACACGCCGGGGGCCTTGATGAACAGGAACCTGCCGTTGTCCAGCCCAAACAGCCACCACTCGGCACAGGCCACATACAGGAAGGTGCCGATGACGCTGCCGCTGATGGAGCCGATGCCGCCGATGACCACGATGAGCAGGATCTCATAGGTCATGGCGGAGGTGTAGGGCATGGCCTGAGCGTTGTTGGAGAACATGGCAAACATAGCGCCGCCGATTCCGGCAAAGAAGGAGGAAATGCAGAAGGACAGCATCTTGTGGTGGGCCAGGTCGATGCCCATGGCCTCGGCGGCGACCTCGTCGTCCCGAATGGCCTTGAAGGCCCGGCCATAGGTGGAGTTGATCAACAGAATGATCACGGCGATGCACAGAATGGAGACCAAGAAGGGCACGAAGGTGGACAGATACAGCACCACCTTGCCGCCAGACTTGATGTTGAAGCTGGAGAAGGTGGGAAAGGACTTGATCATGTTGGCCCCGTTGGTGATGGGTCCCAGTTTCTGCCACTGGAAGACGGCGCGGATGATCTCCGCGAAGCCCAGAGTGGCAATGGCCAGATAGTCACTCTTCAGCCGCAGTACGGGCAGACCGATGAGATAGGCAAACAGAGCGGCCACGCATCCGGCCAGGATCAGGCCCAGCAGCACACCCAGCACCAGGCTGACCGCTCCGCCCACGCCGGAGTTGCCAAAGATGCTGCCGAACAGCTCCTGGAGGGAGAAGTGGATGGCGGAGCCGCCGTACAGGTAGTACACGGAGTCACGCACGTTGGTGGGCACGGTGAGAATGGCGTAGGTATAGGCGCCCAGCAGCATAAAGCCCGCCTGACCCAGGGAAAACAGGCCGGTGAAGCCGTTGAGCAGGTTCATCGACACGGCCACCAGAGAGTAGACAGCCCCCTTTTTCAGCACGGTGAACAGAATGTGGGTGGGGGGGACGAGGCCGGAGTTCTCCAGAAACACCACAAGGGCCAGCAGGACCACGGACAGGATCACGCCGGTCAGGGCGGAGCTGCGTTTCTTTTCCTTTGTCATAACAGCACCCCCTTAAACCTTTTCTGTGGTCTTCTCACCGAACAGGCCGGTGGGCTTGACCGCAAGGATGACGATAAGCAGGGCGAAGGTGAAGGCGTCCACAAAGTTGCTGGCCCCCTCGAAGGGCAGTACCTTGACGAAGTTTTCACACACGCCGATGATAAACGCGCCGATCACCGCCCCAGGGATGGAGCCGATGCCCCCGAACACCGCGGCCACGAAGGCCTTCAGGCCGGGCATGGCGCCGGCGGAGGGGGTGATGTAGGTGTAGTTGCTGAAGTACAGCATAGAGCCGATGGCCGCCAGGAAGGAGCCGATGATAAAGGTGGCGGAAATGACAGAGTTGATCTTGATGCCCATGAGCTGGCTGGTCTCAAAGTCCTTGGCCACGGCCCGCATGGCCATGCCGATCCTGGTGTGGTTGATCAGCGTTACCAGGGCGAACACCAGCAGCAGCACCAGAATGGGGGTGATGATGGTGACCATGCTGGTGGTGGTGGGACCCACCTGCACCATGTCGGACAGCACGGGGATGGCGGGGTAGCTCATGGGCTGGCCGCCGGTGACATAGGTGGCGGTGTTCTGCAGCAGATAGCTCACGCCGATGGCGGAGATCATCACCGACATGCGGGGGGCGGAGCGCAGGGGCTTATAGGCCGCCCGCTCGATGACAAAGCCCAGCAGCACGGTGAGAAGGATCATCAGTGGGATGGCCAGATACAGGGGCATGGCGGCGCTGAGATAGATGAGCATCAGCCCGGCCGCCATGAACACATCGCCGTGGGCAAAGTTGATCAGACGCAGGATGCCGTATACCATGGTATAGCCGATGGCGATCAGGGCGTACTGGCCGCCCACGGAGATGCCGGACAGCAGAACGGAGAGGAAAAATGCCACGAAAGGGGACCTCCTTTGTGACCGCGCCCCGGCTTTGCGGGGCGGGGCGAAAAATTCGGGGGGGGAAGGCCGTCTCGAAAAAAGCCCGAAATGAGCCGCTTTCGAGGCGGCCTGAAATGCATACTTCCGCATGGCGGGGTCTCCCCCGCCATGCGGACGCTTGAACGGAACAGTGGGACTTACTTGGCGGTCTGAACGGTCTCCAGCTCCCAAGAGCCATCGTTGACGGAGTGCTTGATGTAGGCGGTGTCGCGGATGGCGTCGCCGATGTCGTCAAAGGCGATGGAGCCGGATACGCCGGTGTAGGTCACGCCGCCCAGAGCGGCCTTGATAGCGGCGGGGTCGGCGGAGTTGGCAGCCTTGATGGCCTCCAGCGCCACATAGTAGGCATCGTAGCCCATGGCGGTCACGGCGGAGATCACGTCGTCGCCGCCGTTGGCGGCCTTGGCGTCGGCGTTGGAGTCAATGTAGCTCTTAATACCAGCGTCGAATTCAGAGTTGCCGCCCTCCTGATAGAAGGTGGAGACATACAGCTGAATGTCGGTGCCCTTGGCGGCGTCCAGAACCTTATTGTCGTCCAGGGTATCGGAGCCCACGAAGGGAGCGGTGAGACCAAGCTTGTTGGCCTGCGTGATGATCTGGGTGGCGTAGGCGATGGAGACGGGGGTGAAGATGACCTCGGCCCCCTCATTCTTGGCCTTGTTCAGGTAAGAGGTGAAGTCGGAGTTGTTTTTGGGGAAGGAGTCGGTGATGACCTTGCCGCCGGCAGCCTCGAAGGCACTCTTGAAGAAGGCCACCAGACCCTGGTCATACTCGTTGCCTGCCTCGCCCAGGCAGTAGGCAACCTTGGCGTTGAACTTATCCATGGCAAAGTTGGCCAGTACGGTGCCCTGAAAGGGGTCCAGGAAGCAGATGCGGTAGTAGTAGTCGTTGCCAGCAGTGACGTTGGGGTTGGTGCAGGTCACACCCATAGCGGCCAGGCCGGCGTCGTTAAAGATGGGGCCGCCGGCCATGGACACGCCGGAGCCATAGGAGCCCAGCACGATAGCGACTCCCTCGCTCACCAGCTGGGAGGCGGCGGCAGGGGCCTTGGACTGGTCGGAGCCGTTGTCGCCGTAGACCAGCTCCACCTGATAGGTCTCGCCGCCGATCTCAACGGTGGGGGTCTGGAAGTTGGCGTACTGCATACCCAGCATTTCCTTCTTGCCGCCGGAGGCGGAGTCGCCGGTGGCGGGCTCGAACACGCCGATTTTAATGACCTTGTCGCCGGAGGACTGGGAGGAGGAGGCGCCGGAGGGCTGCTCCTTACTGCCGCAGGCCGCAAGGCTGAAGGTCATGGCAAGAGAAAGCGCAAGGGCAAGAAACTTTTTCATACTTGGTTCTCCTTTACTGTTTGATAAGGGGCGATCCGCGGGCTCTGCCGCGGACGGAGCCGCCGGATAAACGGATACGCCCAAAGTGTCCTTGATACAAATACACTTGTTCTCGGGACAAGGGGATTATAGCAAAGACGGTGGGAAAATGCAAGAGCAAACGAAAACTTTTACGAAAAAGTGAGAAACAGGGGAAAAGGTTTCCGGTTTTTTGTCAGCAGTATGCAGGATGCCGGAACACAACTTGTAAATTTTTCTCTCCGGTGGTATAATACAAGAAAATCCTGATGGGGGAGAGGAGCTGCCGCCATGCACAATGAATTGACGGAGATGGACCTGAAGAAGATGAAGGAGGAGCTGGACTACCGGCGGATCACCCTGCGGCCGCAGCTGCTGGAGGAGGTCAAGGTGGCCCGGGGCTTCGGCGATCTGAGCGAGAACTTTGAGTATAAGGCGGCCAAGCGGGACAAGAACCGCAACGAGAGCCGCATCCGCTTTCTGGAGAACATGATCAGGACCGCCGTGGTCATCCGGGACGACTCCGCCGCCGATACGGTGGGCATGTATGACAAGGTGACGGTATATCTGGAGGAGAACGGCGAGGAGGAGACCTATCAGATCGTCACCACCGTGCGGCAGGATGTGCTCCACGGTCTGATCAGCCGGGAAGCCCCCATGGGGAAGATGCTGCTGGGGAAAAAGGTGGGGGACCGGTTCTATGTGCAGGTGAACGACAACTACGGCTATTGGGCTGTGGTGCGGTCCATCGAAAAGGGCTGGGACGACGGGAGCGCGGAGCTGAACAGTTTCTGAGTGCAAAATAGCGCAATTTTGCGCCGAAATCGGCAAAGATTTTTCCCTGTTGCTGTGATAGGATATCCCCCGGAACGCAGGATGTGGCTGCCTTGGGGAACAGTTGCCGCTTCGAAGAAGGTGGAGCAGGCTGACCGGGCAGAGCTGCGTCGAATACTGTAATTATGGATCTGAACAGGAAGGCAGGAAGTTTAACGATGGAAGAAGTTAAGAATATTTTTGTTGTGGGCGCCGGCCTGATGGGCAGCGGCATTGCCCAGACCGCCATCACCCATGGATTTAACGTCACTTTGAACGATCAGCGGGCAGAGGCGCTGGAGCGCGCCCACAATGGGATCGCCAAGAGCTTGGCCCGTGATGTGGAGAAGGGCCGTCTGAGTCAGGAGGACTGCGACGCTGCCATGGCCCGTCTGGTCGTCAGCGCCAGTATGCAGCCCGCCAAGGACGCCGACCTGGTCATCGAGGCCATCTATGAGAACCTGGATGCCAAGCAGGCGGTGTTCAAGCAGCTGGAGGACATCTGCCCGCCCCACACCGTGTTTGCCTCCAACACCTCGTCCATCTCCCTGACCTCTCTGGCCGCCGCCACCAAGCGGCCCTCTCAGGTGGTTGGCATGCACTTCTTCTCCCCCGTGCCCAGAATGAAGCTGTGCGAGGTCATCTTCGGCCTGCTCACTGCGCAGGACGTGCTGGAGGAGATCCAGGTCGTGGGCAAGAAGATGGGCAAGACCCTGATCCTGTCTGACGACAAGCCCGGCTTTATCGTCAACCGGGCCCTGCTGCCCATGCTGAACGAGGCCTGCGTCATCGTCGGCCTGAACATCGGCACCGTGGAGGACGTGGACAACGGCATGAAGCTGGGCTGCAACCACCCCATGGGCCCCCTGGAGCTGGCCGATATGATCGGGTTGGACATCCTGCTGAACGTGATGACCGTGATGGAGAAGGAGATCGGCGACAAGTACCGCCCCTCCATGATCCTGCGGAAGATGGTCACCGCCGGCTTCCTGGGCCGCAAGAGCGGCGCCGGCTTCTATCTGTATGAGAACGGCAAGAAGATCGGCGTCAACCCCGTCCTGACCCAGGTACACACCCTGAACGAGGGCTGAGAAGCGTGCGAGAGAACACGGCCCGCGGCGGACTTTATGTCCGCTGCGGGCCGTTAAGACTGTCAAAAAAGCAGCAGTACGTATAGATACGGGAAGGAAGATAGTTACGAAAGAAACCCAGGAAGGGTGTCTTTCGTTTTTAATCATAAGATTTTGGAACTTTTTCAAAGTTTCAAAATCTTCTTCAGCTTGTCAAAAAG
>CAKUHV010000070.1 GCA_934659445.1 uncultured Oscillospiraceae bacterium
CACTTCGCCCGAGCATTTTGAAAAATACAGGGTTCCCGCCCGGCTCTGCCGGGTGGGATGGGCAAGAAGAAAATGCGTACCCTGGGCACCGTCCAGCTGCCCACGGAGGCATTCATGGCCGTCCTTAAGCTGGACGAGGAGTAAAAAGAAACCGGGAGCCATCTGTATGGATGGCTCCCTGTTTTTCGGGCGGATGATATCCGCCCCTACATCGTCCTCGCAAAGTCCACTCCACTCGGGACGCCCAAGCGTGGGGATCCCTCGCTGCGTTCCCTTGCTCGTCCCTACCCCCTCTGGCCTTCGGCCATCTCCCCCTGACAGGGGGAGTCGTCCTCTCCCCAACGTGACCGCTGCGCTGGGTCACATTGGGGGTCCATTCGGTTCGTTGTTATGATCCATAGGGCGCGGCGACCCGGCGCGCCGCCAAACGTCGGGCGGCGTGTATCGTTTGTAATACCCGTAGGGGCCGCCCCATGTGGCGGCCCGCGGCCGGATTTTGCCGCGGCAGGGGGGCGCTGATATTGATATTCCGCTGTTTGTGTGGTAAAATCAATTAGTTAAAGACAAACTGGGAGAGAAGTTCTTCCCCATTCCCATCCGCCGTACAGAGAGAAGGAGGCACCCCATGCGCACACTGGTCATCGAAAAGGCGCTGATCAAGCAGAACATCGCCGTTATCAAGGAGAAGGCCCACGGGGCCGTGATCTACGGGATGCTCTCCGGTGACGGCGGCGGGGCGGGCACCGTCCCCCTGGCCCAGCTGCTGCGGGACGAGGGGATCACCCATTTCGCCGTCCACGAGGTGGAGGAGGCCCGCGCCCTGCGGGAGGCCGGCTTTGTGGAGGAGGAGATCCTCATGCTCCGCTCCACCACCGACCGGGAGCTGCTGGAGCAGCTGGTGGATCTGAACGTGGTGTGCACCGTGTCCTCCGTGGACACGGGCATGGCCCTGAACGCCCTGGCGGAGAACCGCTCCACCGTGGTGGAGGCCCACATTCAGGTGGACACCGGCATGGGCTTCGGCGGTTTTCTGGTGGGGGAGCCGGAGAAGATCCTGCTGGCCTACCGCTCGCTGCCCAACGTGGCCCTGACGGGCATTTACACCCAGCTCCACGGCTCCGCCCCCCGGGGGCAGGAGGCCAGCGGCCAGCTGGAGCAGTTCCAGCAGGTGCTGGACGCCATCCACGCCGCCGGGTTCGAGACCGGCATCGTCCACGCCGCCGGGTCTTACGCCCTTCTGCACTACGACTTCGCCCGGCTGGACGGGGTGCGGGCGGGCTCCGCCCTGCTGGGCCGCTGCCGCCGCAGCAAGGACGACGGACTGGCCAAGGTGGGCTGCGGGCTGGCCCCCCTGACCGAGGTGCGCTGGCTGCCCAAGGGGCACACCGTGGGCAGCGGCAAGTCGGTCACCCTGCGCCGGGCCACCCGGGTGGCCATCCTGCCCGTGGGCTATCTCAACGGCTTCGGCACGCCGGAGCGCCCCTGGGACAACGACACCCTGTGGGGCACCCTGCGCCGCTGGCGGCGGGACCGGAAGCGCACCGTGCGCATCGGCGGGCAGAAGGTGAAGATCATCGGCTCCATCGGCGCGGCGGAGACGGTGCTGAACGTGACCGACCTGAAGTGCTCCGTGGGGGACGAGGCCGCCTTCGACATCGACCCCCTGTACGCCAAGGGCTTCGTCACGGAGTACCGGTGAGCGCGGTCTTTCCCCGTATGGATCAAAATCATTTGTCAGGAGTTGACTGATATGGCAACCGACCTCTCCTTCCAGCCGCTGCTCTTTGGCGGCGACATCAATGTATACAGCGTGGCCCGGGCCTTTCACGAGGCCTACGGCGTCAAGTCCATCGCCTACGGCAAGTTCCACACCTTTCCCTGCGCCTTCAGCGCCATCATCGACTACCGGGTCAGCCCCGACAACGACAGGGACGAGGTGTTCCTGCGGCACGTGAACGAGGTGTGCGCCCAGCTGCCGGACAAGACCGTTCTGGTCATCGGCTGCGGGGACAGCTATGTGCAGCTGGCCGCCCGGTATAAAGACCAGATGCCCGCCAACGCCATCGCCCCCTATATCCCCGGCGACCTGCTGGACCGGCTGATCAACAAGGAGTATTTCTACAAGCTGTGCGATCAGCACGGCATCGATCACCCGGCCACCGTCATCTACGACAAGTCCATGGGCCACGACTTCGACCTGCCCTGGGGCCCGCCGTATATCGCCAAGCCCGCCGACGGCGTGGCCTACTGGCAGCACGAGTTTGAGGGCATCAAGAAGGTCTATATCTGCCAGAGCCGCCAGGAGCTGCTGGACGCCCTGGACGCGGTGTACGCCGCGGGCTACCCCGACCACATGATTTTGCAGGAGTTCATCCCCGGGGACGACACCTATATGCGGGTGCTGACCAACTACTCCGACCGGAATGCCCAGGTAAAGCTCATGTGTCTGGGCCATGTGCTGCTGGAGGAGCACTCCCCCCACGGCATCGGCAACCACGCCGTGATCATCACCGAGCACGACGAGGCCCTGTGCCTGAAGATCAAGGCCCTGCTGGAGAGCCTGCACTATGTGGGCTTCTCCAACTTCGACATCAAATATGACAGCCGGGACGGCAAGTATAAGCTGTTCGAGATCAACTGCCGCCAGGGCCGCAGCAACTACTACGTCACCGGCGCGGGGTACAATATTACCAAGCTGCTGGTGGAGGATTTGGTGGAGCATAAAGAGCTGCCCTTCGTCATCACGGAAAACGAGTCCCTGTGGCGGATGGTACCCAAGGCGGTGGCCTTCAAGTTTGTGCCCAAGTCCTACCACCCCCGGATGAAGGCCCTGCTGAAAAAAGGGGCCGCCACCCATTCTTTGGAGTACAGCCGGGACTTCGGCCCCCAGCGCTTCTGGCGGGTGTGGAAGACCCATATCGGGAATATGGTGCGGTTCAACCGGCATAATAAAGTGCCGGAGGAGAATCTGTGATTTTATTCCCGCCTACCCTCCCCTTTTTGGTATAGGGGGTAACCCCTATGACCTCCGGGCGGCCTGTGGCCGCCCCTGCGGGGGTGTGGGGGGAGTGCCCCCCACTCATCTAAAAGGGTTGGTTGGGCATATCAAATTTTGAGGTAACAAAATGACTGACCGTTTAGGTGTCCTTGGCGGCATGGGGCCGCAGGCCACGAATACATTCTATCAGTTTATCATCGACCGGACGGATGCCCGGACGGACCAGGAGCACGTGAACGCCCTGATCCTGTCCGACAGCCAGATGCCCGACCGCACCGCCGCCATTCTGGGCAGCGAGGAGGACCGGGACCGGGTGTTCCAGCGCCTGCTGGCGGACGCCCGGCTGCTGGAGGGGGCGGGGTGTACGGTGATCGCCGTGCCCTGCAACACCTCCCACTTCTTTCTGGACCGGGTACAGGAGCAGATCGGCATCCCCATCCTCCACATGATCCGGGAGACAGCCAAGGTGCTGGCTTCCCAGGGGCTGAAGCGCCCGGGTATTCTGGCCACCGACGGCACCATCCAAACGGGGCTTTATCAGAAGGAGTTTGCCGCCTTCGGCATTGAGACGGTGACCCCCCGGCCCCAGGTGCAGCAGCTGGTCATGTCCCTGATTTACGACGATGTGAAGGCCGGCCGGGACTGCGACCCCCAGAAGTTCTCCGCCATCCACCGGGAACTGGTGGAGCTGGGGTGCGACTGCGGGGTGCTGGCCTGCACGGAGCTGTCCGTCTTTGCCGCGGAGCACCAGCTGCCCCATTTCTACACCGACGCCATGGATGTGCTGGCCGTGCGCAGCGTGCAGGCCTGTCATAAGCCGGTAAGGCCGCTGTTCCTGAAATAAATTTTTTAACCCAACCCGGCCCACCCGTTAGTGGTATAAGGGGCTCCGCCCCTTATAATCCCCATGTGGGGGTTACACCCCCACACCCCCGGGCGGCCACAGGCCGCTCGCATCTTGCCTTCGAAGGCATCACGCCCGGGGGCAAAATATCCCCCATATTCATAATCAACTTACAGCTCGAGGTGTACTATGGAACTGACCTGCCACACCCTTCAGGATTACATCGGCCTGCTCTCCCGCAGGGGGCTGCTGGCGGAAAACACCCCCGCTGTGCCCAACGGCGGCGCGCCGGTGAAGTTGGTGTCTTACGACTCCCGCCAGGTCGTCCCCGGCACCCTGTTTATCTGCAAGGGGGCCCACTTCAAGGGGGAGTTTTTGCAGTCGGCCAAGGACCGGGGGGCCATTGCCTATGTGAGCACCACCCCCTACCCGGAGGTGGAGCTGCCCTGTATCCTGGTCAGCGATATGCGCGCCTCCATTGCCCCCCTGGCGGATCTGTTCTATAACCACCCCTCGGGCAGGCTGAAGGTCATCGGCATTACGGGCACCAAGGGGAAATCCTCCACCGCCTACTACCTCAAGCATATTTTAGACGGGCTGGAGGAGAGCCTGGGCCGGCCGGAGACCGCCGTCATCTCCTCCATCGACACCTATGACGGAGTGGAGCGGTTCGAGTCCCACATCACCACCCCCGACGCGGTGGACCTCCAGCGGCACTTTGCCAACGCGGCGGCCAGCGGCATCGGCTACCTGACCATGGAGGTGTCCAGTCAGGCCCTGAAGTACCACCGCTCCCTGTGCACCGACTTCGCCGCCGCCTGCTTCCTGAACATCGGGGAGGACCACATCTCCCCCATCGAACACCCGGACTTCGAGGACTATTTCACCTCCAAGCTGCGCATCTTCCGGCAGGGGGCGGTGAACTGCGTCAACCTGGACTGCGACCACGCCGACCGGGTGCTGGCGGCGGCCCGCGCCGCGGGAAAGCCCGTTATCACCTTCTCTCAGAAGGACCCCTCCGCCCAGGTCTACGCCGACCGGGTGCGAAAGGAGGGGCGGGACATCCTGTTCCATGTGCGGGGGGAGGGGCTGGACCGCACCTTCCGCCTGACCATGCCGGGGCTGTTCAATGTGGAAAACGCCCTGGCGGCCATCTCCATCTGTCTGGCCCTCCACATCCCGGAGGACGCCATTTACGCCGGACTGCTCCGGGCCCGGGTGCCCGGGCGGATGGAGGTATACACCAACGCCGACGACACGGTGGTGGCCATTGTGGACTACGCCCACAACCGCATGAGCTTCGAGACCCTGTTCCGCTCCGTGAAACAGGAGTACCCCGGGCGGCGGGTGGTGGCCGTGTTCGGCTGCCCCGGCAAAAAGGCTTACGACCGCCGGCAGGCATTGGGGGAGGTGTCCGGCAGCTACTCCGATCTGGTGATCCTCACCGAGGAGGACGCGGGGGAGGAGGACACAGAGGCCATCTCCAAGGAGATCGCCCAGTATGTAAAGTGCCCCTGCGTCATCCAGAACAACCGGGGCGAGGCCATCCGGCAGGCCATTCTGGGCTGCGGCCGCACCCCCTCGGTGCTGCTGATCACCGGCAAGGGGGCCGAGACCCGGCAGAAGCGGGGGACGGCCTATATCGACGTGCCCTCCGACGTGGACTACGTCCGCGCCTTCTTACAGGAGTACGACGCCGTCCACCATCTGGGGGACGCCGATCAGACCATCGACCTGCTGACCGCCCTGCCGGTGCTGAAGCGGCTGGCAGACAGGCCCCTGGCCGTGTGCTGGGACGGGGAGCCCGGGGGCACCACCGCCCTGGAGGACACAGCCATTCTGGAGATGGCGGGCATCGACGCCAAGCTGATCCGGGAGGGGGAGGCCGACGCCGCCCGTCAGGCCGGAGCGGGACAGATCCTGTTCCTGGCCCGGCAGGATCTGGACTTCGCCCCCGGCGCCGGGCGCATGGACGTTAAATTCGCCCGGCAGCTGCTGAGTGGGGGGAAGGTGAGCGGCAACGCCGCCCGCCTGCTGACCCTGGCGGCGGAGCAGGTGGAGCGCGGCCTGCCCCGGGCGGCGGTGATCGACCAGCGCCGGCCCCACGCCCTGCTGCTGTACCTGCTGGGCCGGGACGTCCCGGCGGTGACGGTGGAATAAGAAAGAGAAACACCCCCGGCGGAGAGATCTCCGCCGAGGGTGTTATTATACGTCTATGTATTCACAGCAGCCGGTCGATCAGGGGTCCGCTGTATGTGGCGGCCAGCATAAAGAGGTCGAAGTCAAGGCTGATCCAGATACAGGGGTTATAGCCCTTGCAGGAGCCGGTCTTCCTCCGGCTGAACAGGGCGAAGCCCGCCTTGAGCACCACGAACCCGGTCAGCAGGGCGGGCAGCAGCGCACCCTCCCCCAGACCCAGCAGAGGAAATACCCCCAGCAGCACCGCGCCGGGCCAGGTGCAGGTGCCCTGTCCCCGGGCCACCCCCCGGCGGATGGCGTAGCCCTCCAGTAGCAGCAGAAGCAGAACCAGAATGGCCGCCGGAGCATACCCCCCGGAGCCCGGGACGGCGGGAGGCTGTCCCGCCTTTTGGGCATAGGCGGCGGGCAGGGCCACGGCAAGGGCGAGAGCGGCGGGCCAGTATCGGGAAAAGATGGAGGTCAGGTCGTTTTTCAGGATCTCCCGGCGGCTGAACTGGGCAGGCTCCATAGTCGTCTCCTTTCTTCGGGGGGCCACATCTTTCTGTTTGGATCCTATCACCTTCCGGCATAAAACACAATGAACAAACTGTAAATTGCGAATTATATAGGCGATTTTAATAAATTCTTAAGAATTCCGGGCGGCCACACGGGCGGATGATATCCGCCCCTACATCGTCCTCGCAAAGTCCACTCTACTCGGGACGCCCAGGCGTGGGCATCCCTCGCTGCGTTTCCTTGCTCGTCCCTATCCCCTCTGGCCTTCGGCCATCTCCCCCTGACAGGGGGAGTCGGCCTCTCCCCACAAAACCCGCTCCGCTGGGCTTTTGTGGGGGCCCCATTTGGTTCGTTTTATGCATCATGTAGGGCCCGATGCCTCATCGGCCCGCCCTCGCGCACATAAACCCCCTCCCCGCCGCGCGGGGAGGGGGTCATTTTATTCTTCCTGTTTACGCCCCGGGCACGATCTCCTGCTCCCGGTAATACTGGGCCCAGAGGTACTTCTTCAAAAACTCCCCGGCGTCCCCGGGCAGGGCATCGGTCAGGGCGCCGTCATACAGATACAGTCCCCGGACGTGGAGCAGGGGGGTGGCCGCCCGCATCTGGCGGCCCAGCTGCATGAAGCCCGGGCCATCCCATTGGCACAGATCAAAGACCTTATCCATGAGGAAACAAGGGGAAAAGTCCCCGCCGTCCCCCGCCCAATCGCCCCCCAGCTTCTCCTGGGCGGCGGGGTTGGCCCAGATAAAATAGGGGGTGGCGTAATACTGGTAAAAGCTGTCCAGAGTGGTGAGGGAGAAGTCCGCCCCCGCCTCCTGATAGGCGGAGTTGCCGTTGCCTCCCCAGGGCTTGTGGTCGCCAAAGAGCACCAGCACCACCGGCTCCGGCGACCCCTCCAGCGTCTCCTTCAGGCGCTTCATCTCCGCAATGGTGCTGCTGACCCCCTTGAGATAGCTGTTGAAGATGCCGCAGCTGTCCGCAGACAGGCCGCTGCCCTCCGGCGTCAGATAGCCCGCGGAGGAGCCGCCCCCGCCGTAGGGCCCGTGGTTCTGATAGGACACGGAGAAGGAGAAGGCCCAGTCCCCCTCGGTGAACCGGTCGTTCAGGTCGCCCAGAATGCCGTCCACCAGCACGTCGTCGGAGCGGAAGATGGCCCCCTCGGGATCCACAAGGGCGCCGTAGTGATTCTCGGTGAACCACTGGCGGGCAAAGCCCAGATAGCTGTTCACGTTCTGCCGGTTATAGAACCAGCCGTAGCCCGGGTGGTGGTACAGGGTGTCGTACCCCTGCTGGCGGAGATACCAGACGTAGGAGTCGGTGTTCTTCCGGAACTCCTGGTGCTGGGAGTAGCCCGTGAGGAAGCCCCACTCCGTATCCACCGTGCCCCCGGCGAAGATGTTGGTCAGCAGGCGGCCGGACACCCCCCGGGCCGTCAGCTCATGCCACGGCTCATACACCTGGGCCACCCCGGGCTGGGCCGCCAGAGAGGGGATGTCGGTCAGGTCGGCAAAGGCCTCCAGCATGATGCCCACCACATGGACCTTCCGCTCCTCCGGGATGCGGGCGTCGGGATACTCACCCAGAAGGGCGGCCGCCTGCTGCCGGTCATAGCCCTCCGGCGGCGTGGGGAACATATCCCGCACGGAGTAGAGGAAGGGGTAGAGACAGCCCTTGGAGGCGTAGACCTCCACGTCTGACCAGGGGTTGATGAAGCGGTCGTTGGCGGTGGCCGCATAGGTCCGGGGGTTGGTGTACTGCCCCCAGAAGGCCACCGCCAGCAGACAGGCGGCGGAGATCAGGCCGAACAGCCGCCCGCCCCGGTTCTTCCACCGGCCGGGCAGCAGGAGAATGGAGCCCAGCAGTCCGGCGGCGAAGCACAGCAGGGTCACCCCGATGACCCAGGTGAAGTCCAGGGTGTAGCCCCCCATGATGCCCTTGGCCTCGGCCGCCAGGCGCAGGTCGGCGGCCAGCAGGGGGTCGCTGCGCAGGCGGATCTTGTAGTAGTTCACCAGAGTCAGGCCCATGGTGGGCAGGTAGCTGCCCAGAAAGCCCCCCCAGGCCCGGCCCGTCAGGAAGTAAAACAGCCACATCAGCCCCACGGACACCGACAGATTCAGCAGGGCGATGAGGGGGTTCATGAAGTAGGAGGCGAAGATGGCATAGCCGTTGAGCTTGCCGTAAGAGAAGGCCGCCGCCAGCAGGGACACCAGCCCCACGCAGCAGCCCATCCCCGTGATGCCGAAGATCATCCACACCCTGTGGAGAAGCAGGGCGCGGGGGGCGGCGTCCGCCCCCGGGCGGAGCATATTTTTCACATTCATTGGGAGTGCGGCCTCCTTTCGCGGGCATTTTTATCCACAGGATGTGGGGGGATTGGGGACAGGTTATGGAACCGTAGGGGCCGCCCAATGTGGCGGCCCGCGGGCGGATGATATCCGCCCCTACAATACACAACATCCGTTCATCCATTCCGTAGGGGCCGGTGTCCTCACCGGCCCGCGGACGGGGGATATTTCGCCTCCGGGCGAGGTACTTTCCATGGATGGAAAGTACCCAAAGATCCTCGGGCCTGCGGGCCCGAACCCGGGGCGCACGTTTGGATAACGGTCTGAATTTGTTCGGCGCGGGCGTGAACTTGGGGCCGCTGCGTCCTCCGCCCGCTGCCGCTCGCGTCTATCAAATCACACGCTTTCCATCTTTTCCCCGTCGCGCCTCTCGTATGCCTTGCCTTTCCGGCTCTATTTGGTAGGGGCCCCCTCATCCGTCATCGCCTACGGCGATGCCACCTTCCCCCCTGTGGGGGGAAGGCTTTGCGGGCGGCCACACGG
>CAKUHV010000071.1 GCA_934659445.1 uncultured Oscillospiraceae bacterium
GTCAAGGAAAACATCAAGAAGAAGTTTCAGGACGCCAAGCTGCCCCTGGTAGACCAGGTGCTGGAGCTGGACGGGCGCAACCGTGCCGCTATGAGCGAGGCCAACGACCTCCGGGCCAACCGCAACGCCCTGTCCAAGAAGGTGGGCATGCTCATGGGGCAGGCCAAGAAGGACCCCTCCAAGCTGGCCGAGGCCGAGGAGGCCAAGGCCCAGGTAAAGGCCAACGCCGACCGTCTGGCCGAGCTGGAGGCGCTGGAGGGCCAGCTGGCGGAGGAGATCCGCCACATCATGCTCCAGATCCCCAACATCATCGACCCCTCCGTGCCCATCGGCCCCGACGACAGCTGCAACGTAGAGGTCCAGCGCTTCGGCGAGCCCGTGGTGCCCGACTTTGAGATCCCCTATCATACTCAGATCATGGAGTCCTTCGACGGCATCGATATGGACGCCGCCGGCCGGGTATCCGGCAACGGCTTCTACTACCTCATGGGGGACATTGCCCGCCTGCACGAGGCCGTGCTGGCCTATGCCCGCGACTTTATGATCGGCAAGGGCTTCACCTTCTGCATCCCCCCCTTCATGATCCACGGCAACGTGGTAGAGGGCGTCATGAGCCAGACGGAGATGGACGCCATGATGTACAAGATCGAGGGGGAGGACCTGTACCTCATCGGCACCAGCGAGCACTCCATGATCGGCAAGTTCATCGACCAGATCCTGCCCGAGGCCACCCTGCCCCGCACCCTGACCTCCTACTCCCCCTGCTTCCGCAAGGAGAAGGGCGCCCACGGCATCGAAGAGCGGGGCGTGTACCGCATCCACCAGTTCGAGAAGCAGGAGATGATCGTGGTCTGCAAGCCCGAGGACTCCATGAAGTGGTACGAGCAGATGTGGCGCTACTCCGTAGAGCTGTTCCGCAGCATGGAGATCCCCGTGCGCCAGCTGGAGTGCTGCTCCGGCGACCTGGCTGACCTGAAGGTGAAGTCCTGTGACATCGAGGCCTGGAGCCCCCGCCAGCAGAAGTATTTCGAGGTGTGCTCCTGCTCCAACCTGGGCGACGCCCAGGCCCGCCGTCTGAAGATGCGCGTCAAGGGGGAGGACGGCAGGATGTACCTGCCCCACACCCTGAACAACACCGTGGTGGCCCCGCCCCGTATGCTCATTGCCTTCCTGGAGAACCACCTGCAGGCCGACGGCTCCGTCACCATCCCCCAGGTGCTGCGCCCCTACATGGGCGGTACGGAGGTTCTGGTGCCCAGGAAGTAAGCAGGGGCCGTCCCATGTGGCGGCCCGCGGGCTCGTCCTCACAAGCTCCGCATTACTCGCCACGGCATAAATGCCATGGCTCGCTCGCTCCGCTGCTCGTTCTCTCCCCAACAAAGCCTTCGGCTTTGCCGGGGGCCCCATATTCGGCGGCGACAGCTCCCTTTCGCAAGAGGGGCCTTGGCGCAGGCGGCCAAAGGTTGTCCCTACGGGGCGACCGTATACAATCCGAAATTTTTATCCGCAATTATACAGACCGTTTTACCGCTCTGGAGCCGTTCACAGCCGTCTCTCTCCTATTCGGCATCATTTTGGCCCCTGAAAACCGCTCCAGAACGGCCGTACCCCTGTATCCCTTGTGCCCCAAGGGGTACAGGCCCTTAGAAAATACACACAGGAGGACCTTACCATGAAAAAGTTCCTGGAGGAGTTCAAAGCCTTCGCCATGCGGGGCAACGTGCTGGACATGGCCGTGGGCGTGGTCATCGGCGGCGCCTTCGGCAAGATCACCACCTCTCTGGTGAACGACATCATCATGCCCCTGATCTCCATGCTCACCGGCGGCATCGACTTTTCCAGCTGGAAGTGGGTGCTGAAGGCCGCCCAGGGCGACGCCGAGGTGGCGGTGAACTTTGGCAATTTTATCGCCGTGGTGCTGGACTTCATCATCATCGCCTTCGCCGTGTTCTGCATGGTCAAGGCCATCAACAAGCTGCATAAGAAGAAGGAGGAGGCCCCCGCCGCTCCCCCTGAGCCCTCCGCCGAGGAGAAGCTGCTGGCCGAGATCCGCGACCTGTTGAAGGAGAAGCCGTGATGCCCCGGAACAAAGACGAACGCCCCCAGCAGGAGGGGAAGGAGCCCTTCGTCCCCGCCTCCCCCGTCAAGCGCACCTTGGCCTGGACCGGTCTGGTGTACGCCCTGATGCTGCTGGGCATGACCACCTATATCTTTTATACCGGCACCGCCTTGGGCAACCTGGGCCCGGCCCTGGCTCTGCCGGGGCTGATCGGCTTGGGCGCGGTGGCCATCGTCAGCTGGCGCACCACGGGCAGGCCCGCGGGCTGGCTGGCCGTGCTGCTGGCCGTACTGTGCTGGGCCCTGGCCCTTTTCACCGCCCCCCTGGCCTGGGCGGGCTTTCTGAGCAATTTCGGAGGTTGACGCCGTGAAGGACATTCTCACCCAAGGTCTGGCCCAGCTGGGCATCGCGCCCCCGGAGGGAGCCGTAGACAGGCTGTGCCGGTACGCCGGCCTGCTGGTGGAGCAGAACCGCGTGATGAACCTGACGGCCATCACCCAGCCGGAAGGGATCGCTCGGCTGCACTTTCTGGACAGCGCCGCCCTGCTGCCCCTGCTAGGGGACACGGCGAGCAGGCGGCTGATCGACGTGGGCACCGGGGCGGGCTTTCCCGGCCTGGTGCTGAAGATCCTCTCCCCCGGGCTGGAACTGACCCTGCTGGACAGCCTGGGCAAGCGGGTGGATTGGCTGGGCCGGGTGGCCCAGGAGCTGGAGCTGACCGGCGTCACCTGCATCCACGCCCGTGCGGAGGAGCAGGCTCTGGTAAAGGGCTGGCGGGACAGCTTCGACTTCGTCACCGCCCGGGCGGTGGCCGACCTGCGGCTCTTGAGCGAGTTGTGCCTTCCCTACGCCAAGGTGGGCGGGGCCTTTCTGGCCATGAAGGGCGTGGACAGCGGCGAGGAGCTGGACCGGGCCGCCCACGCCGTGAAGCTGCTGGGCGGCCGGGTGGAGGGCGTCACCGACTGCCCCATCCCCGGCTGCGACGTGGTCCACCGGGTGGTGACCATCCGCAAGGTGGCCCCCACCTTAAAGGGCTACCCCCGGCGGTGGGCCAGGATCCAAAAGGAGCCGCTGTAAGGGGCGGGGCGGCTGAGGCCGCTCCCCTTCCGGCACAAGGCGGCCCCATTCCCGGATATTTCCGGCATATTTTACAGAAATTGTCTGCGATTTTGGGTAAATTTTCAAAATGACCCATTGACGGCATCGGGATTTATGTTACACTAAAAGATGACAAGCTGAGGAGGGGGCGCTATGGGCATCGTCATTGCAGTTACGTCCGGCAAGGGCGGCACCGGCAAGACCTCCGTCACCGGAGGGGTGGCCGCCGCGCTGGGGCGCATGGGGCGCAGCGTGCTGTGCATCGACATGGACATCGGCCTGCGCAATCTGGACATCTCTCTTGGCATGAGCGACCGGGCCATGATGGACTTTACCGACGCGGCCCAGGGGCGCTGCCCCCTTGAGCGGGCCGCCGCCGCGCACCCCGCCCTGTCCGGCCTGTCCCTGCTCACCGCCCCCCTGACCCTGCCGGAGGATCTCACCGCCGAACAGGTGAAGGAGCTGCTGCGGCAGGCCCGGGCCCGGTATCAGTATGTGCTCATCGACTCCCCCGCCGGTCTGGGCGCCGGCTTCCGGCTGGCCACGGCTTACGCCGACCGTGCCATCGTGGTGGCCACCAACGACGCCTCGTCCCTGCGGGACGCCCAGCGCACCGTGACCGAGCTGGCCCATCTGGAGCAGGTCCATCTGGTGATGAACCGCATCCAGCCCAAGCTGCTGAAAAAGCTGAAGGCCACCATCGATGACGCCATGGATGCCGCCGGCCTGCCCCTGCTGGGGGTGCTGCCGGAGGATCCCCGGGTCATGCTGGCGGCCAATCTGGGCAAGCCCCTCACTCCCGGCGGACGGCCGGGGGCGGCGGAGGCCTGCGCCAACATCGCCCGGCGGCTGGAGGGGCAGCATGTGCCCATCATGCGCATCCGCTGAAGGCCCCGTTTTGTTCCGTTGACCCGGTTTTGCTCCGGCCCCGCTCCCCCGAACAGGGGCGTAGGGCGAGAGCGAAACCTCACCCCATTTTTTGGACAGGAGGAATTACCAATGAATATCGCGCTCATGTGTCACAACAAGAAGCAGGAGCTGATGGTCCAGTTCTGCACCGCATACTGCGGCGTTCTGGCCAAGCACACCGTCTGCGCCACCAACGCCACCGGCCGCATGGTGGCCGAGGCCACCGGCCTGAACGTCAACCTGTTCCTGTCCCACGAACACGGCGGCATCGAGCAGATCGGCCAGCGCATCGTCTATAACGAGATCGACATGGTGCTCTTCTTCAACTCCCCCCAGGACAACACCATGGACAACGACGTCATGTATATCTGCCGCCTGTGCGACCAGCACTCCGTGCCCATGGCCACCAATGTGGCCACCGCCGAGCTGCTGATCCACGGTCTGGCCCGGGGCGACCTGGACTGGCGCGAGGTGATGAACCCCAACCGCGTGCCCTTCGCCCTGTAAGGGGCGGAGGGACGGGCGGTATTAAAATCCCCCGGCAAGGGCAGAGCCCTTGCCCTACGAAACGTTCTGTGACCCTGTGCGTAGGGCGCGACGACCCGGCGCGCCGCAAAACGCCGGGCGGAATATAAAACTCCCTTGACCTTTTCCCCAAAACAGTGTAACATAGCATCGTTCCCGCGATGACGGGTCACAAGTAACCGGAACGCCCCCTGACAGAGAGAGGCCCCTTGGCTGCGAGGGTCTCAGGCCACGGCCCCGGCGAAGACAGTCCCACCAGCGGCCCCGGAGACGGGGGCGGTCCCCTTCCCGCACAAAGAAGACCAAAGGGGCGCTTTGCGCCTGAATTTGGGTGGCACCACGAAGCGTTTTGAACGCTCTCGTCCCAAACCACGGGACGGGAGCGTTTTTTTGCCCCCGAACAGAACATCACAGGAAAGGACGATCCTTTATGGCCAAAGTACAGCCCCGCACCCTGTCCGGCTTTATGGAGCTGCTGCCCGCCCGGCAGGCCCAGTTCGACCGGATGGCGGACATCCTGAAGCAGACCTACTCCCTCTACGGCTTCACCCCCCTGGACACCCCCCTGATCGAGGCCAGTCAGGTGCTGCTGGCCAAGGGCGGCGGCGAGACGGAGAAGCAGATCTACCGCTTTATGAAGGGGGACACCGACCTGTCCCTCCGCTTCGACCTCACCGTCCCTCTGGCCAAGTATGTGGCCCAGAACTATGCCAGCCTGGCCTTCCCCTTCCGCCGGTATCAGATCGGCAAGGTCTACCGGGGTGAGCGGGCCCAGCGGGGCCGCTTCCGGGAGTTCTATCAGGCGGATATCGACGTGATCGGCGACGGCAAGCTGGACATCAGCAACGAGGCGGAGATCCCCTCCATCATCTACCGTGCCTTCACCGCCCTTGGGCTGAAGCGCTTCCAGATCCGGGTGAACAACCGGAAGATCCTGAACGGCTTCTACTCCATGCTGGGCCTGACGGAGAAGTCCGGCGACATCATGCGCACCGTGGACAAGCTGGACAAGATCGGCCCGGACAAGGTGCGCGCCCTGCTCACCGATCCGGAGATCGGTCTGACCGGGGAGCAGGCGGAGGAGATTCTGAAGTTCATCGCCATCCGGGGCACCAACGGCGAGGTCATCGCCGCCCTTCAGGGCTACCGGGGCCGGGACGAGCTGTTCGACCTCGGCCTGAACGAACTGGAGACGGTGGTGAAGTATCTGGCGGCTTTCGGCGTGCCGGAGACCCACTTCGCCGTGGATCTGACCATCGCCCGGGGGCTGGACTACTACACCGGCACGGTGTATGAGACCACCATGCTGGACCACCCGGAGATCGGCTCCATCTGCTCCGGCGGCCGGTATGATAACTTAGCGGAATATTACACCGATAAACAACTCCCCGGAGTGGGCATCTCCATCGGCCTGACCCGCCTGTTCTTCGTGCTGGAGGATCAGGGCTATCTGAACGACCAGCTGAACACCGCCCCGGCGGATGTGCTGATCCTGCCCATGACCGACGATCTGTCCCCCGCCATCGCCCTGGCCACCACCCTGCGCGCCGCGGGCATCCGCACCCAGATCCACGGCGAGCAGAAGAAGTTCAAGCAGAAGCTGTCCTACGCAGACAAGCTGGCCATCCCCTACGCCCTGTTCCTGGGGGAGGATGAGATCGCCGCCGGTGCAGCCAGCGTGAAGGACCTGCGCACCGGCCAGCAGCAGAAGCTGACCCCGGAGCAGACGGTGGAGTATATCAAGGCCGGCCTGGAAAAGCTGAATCAGGGCACGCCGATTTTGGATCAGGAAGAATAATAGCCCACCCGTAGGGCGCGACGACCCGGCGCGCCGCCAAACGTCGGGCGGCCGCAGGCCGCCCCTATGGCGTGTATCGTTTGTAATACCCGTAGGGGCCGCCCCATGTGGCGGCCCGCGGGCGGATGATATCCGCCCCTACAAATTCTATCGCCACGTCCCGCAGCCCTATACACCGGGCGGATGGGGACATCCGCCCCTACGGCATACAACGTTCGTTGTTGCAATTCTGTAGGGCCCGATGTCCTCATCGGACCGCCCTGATCCAATACCCGCCTCCGCCCCAAGAAAGGAGCCCAGGTCATGAAAAAGCGGCGTTATGTGATCCCTCTGCTCATTGTTTTGATCCTTGCCGCGCTGATCGCGGCAGACGCGGCCCTGTCCCTGCACCAAGACTTTGAGAATTGCCCCTCCAGATCTCTTCCCGGCGACCCCCGCACCGCAGACAGGATCGCAGTCCTCACCGTGGGCGACTACCCCGGCATGCGGGACGACCCGGTCACCGAGGAGGAGGCCGCCCCGGGCCATGAGGCGCTGGCCCTGCTGCGCAGTCAGAGCTATCTTATGGTCCCCCTGTGGCCCCGGCCCCGGGAGGGCGGCATCGAAATTTATAACTTGTCCGGCTGCACCCCGGAGCCGATGGCCTACTGGGACGGCTCCCTGCTCTGGATCCCCGGCAAGTACACCGGCAAATGGCGCGCCCACATCCCCCTGTCCGACCTCTCTCTGGGCGAAAAATTAGATACCTACTGTAATTAAATAGTTAAATAATACGAATAGGAGTTGATTTCATGTTTCAATCCCGAACCCACACCTGCGGCGAGCTGCGCATGGAGCACGTGGGCCAGACCGTGACTCTGGCGGGCTTCATGGAGAACGTCCGCGTCGTCTCCGCCGGACTGGCCTTCGTGGTGCTGCGCGACTTCTACGGCACCACCCAGCTGGTGGCCGACAGCGAGGAGCTGGTGAATACCTTCAAGGCCATCACCAAGGAGTCCGCCATCCAGGTCACCGGCGCCGTGCGGGAGCGCGACAGCAAGAACCCCAAGCAGGCCACCGGCGACATCGAGGTGGTGCCCACCGAGGTGAAGATGCTGGGCCGCTGCCGCCACAACGAGCTGCCCTTCCAGATCAACCGCAGCCGTGAGGCCGACGAGAGCCAGCGCCTGAAGTACCGCTATCTGGACCTGCGCAACCCCGAGGTAAAGAAGAACATCATCCTGCGGTGCAACGTGGTGGCCGCCCTGCGCGCCGCCATGCTGGGCGAGGGCTTCCTGGAGATCACCACCCCCATCCTCACCGCCTCCTCCCCCGAGGGCGCCCGGGACTACCTGGTGCCCAGCCGGAAGCATCCCGGCAAGTTCTACGCCCTGCCCCAGGCTCCCCAGCAGTTTAAGCAGCTGCTGATGGCCTCCGGCTTCGACCGCTACTTCCAGATCGCTCCCTGCTTCCGGGACGAGGACGCCCGTGGCGACCGCTCCCCCGGCGAGTTCTACCAGCTGGACATGGAGATGGCCTTCGCCGGCCAGGAGGACGTGTTCGCCGTTCTGGAGCGCGTCCTGCCCCCCATCTTCGCCAAGTTCGGCACCTATGACATCGCCAGCGAGGCCCCCTTTCAGCGCATCCCCTACCTGACCGCCATGGACAAGTACGGCAGCGACAAGCCCGACCTGCGCATCGACCTGTCCGTTACCGACGTGACCGAGCTGCTGGCCGACTGCGGCTTCGGCCCCTTCGAGGGCAACGTGGTCAAGGCGGTGCCCATCTCCAACTGCGCCCTGACCCGGAAGCAGATCGACAAGCTGCTGGGGGACGTGGAGGTGCAGAGCGGCAATAAGGCCTACTGGTTCAAGACCGACGACGCGGGAAACATCGCCGGCGGCGTGGCCAAGTTCGTCCAGGAGAAGAAGGAAGCGCTGACCCAGGCTCTGGGTCTGGCCCCCGACACTCTGGTGGTCCTCACCACCGGAAAGCTGCTGGCCGCCCAGAAGACCGCCGGCGTGGTCATCAAGACCTTCGGCCCCGCCGTACCCGGCCATCAGGACAAGGAGCGGTATGAGTTCTGCTGGATCGTGGACTTCCCCATGTACGAGATCGGCGACGAGTCCGGCGAGCTGGAATTCTGCCACAACCCCTTCTCCATGCCCGCCGGCGGTCTGGACGTGCTGCTGAAGGCCGAGCGGGGTGAGATTGACCCCCTGACCATCACCGCCGACCAGTACGACCTGGTGTGCAACGGCGTGGAGCTGTCCTCCGGCGCCGTGCGCAACCACGACCCCGAGATCATGATCAAGGCCTTCGAGCTGGTGCGCCTGGGCGAGGAGGACGTGAAGAAGAAGTTCCCCGCCATGTACAACGCCTTCACCTACGGCGCGCCGCCCCACGCCGGCATCGCCCCGGGGGTGGACCGCATGGTCATGCTGCTGGCAGGGGAGGACTCCATCCGCGAGATCATCCCCTTCCCCATGAACAAGAACGCCCAGGACGTCATGATGGGCGCCCCGAGCTTCGTGGAGCAGAAGCAGCTGGACGAATTGTGTATCCAGTCCACCAAGAAGGAAGAGGAGTAAACACAAAAACATCCCCCGGTGTGTACACACCGGGGGATAGTTTTATTGGTTTGGACGCCGTATGGATGAAGGGACATTCTTGCGGCGCGCCGGGTCGTCGCGCCCTACACACAATGGATAGAATCGCCCGTAGGGCAAGGGCTCTGCCCTTGCCGGGGGATTTTAATACCGCCCACCCACCCGTTTTTGGTATAGGGGGCTCCGCCCCCTATGACCCCCGCGGCCCGATGAGGCATCGGACCCTACATGATACATAAAACGAACCAAACGGGGCCCCCAACATGACCCAACGTAGTGGTCATGTTGGGGAGAGGACGAGCAGCGGAGCGAGCGAGCCATGGCATTTATGCCGTGGCGAGTAATGCGGAGCTTGTGAGG
>CAKUHV010000072.1 GCA_934659445.1 uncultured Oscillospiraceae bacterium
GGTAAAGCCCGCCCACGCCCTGACCTGTGGGGTGTGGTTCGGCGGCTTTCAGGCGCTGATGCCCTTGATCGGCTGGCTGCTGGGGGTGCGCCTTCAGGACTTGATCGTGTCTGTCGACCACTGGATCGCCTTTGTCCTGCTGTGCATCATCGGGGTGAACATGATCCGGGAGTCCCGGGAGGAGGAGGAGGAGGACATGGAGGCCTCCTTCTCCGCCGGAGCCATGGCCCCGCTGGCCGTGGCCACCAGCATCGACGCGCTGGCCGTGGGGGTCACCTTTGCCTTTTTGCAGGTGGACATCATTCCCGCCGTGCTGTTCATCGGTGTGATCACCTTCGCCCTGTCCAGCGCGGGCGTTTGGGCCGGCTCCGCCCTGGGGGAGAAGTCCCGCCAGCGGGCTGAGCTGGCGGGGGGCGTCATTCTGATCCTGATGGGCACGAAGATCCTGCTGGAGCATCTGGGCGTTCTGTGACGCGCCGCCGCGCCCGAAATCTCCACAGAGACGGGGGCGGGAAAAAGCGCCGTTTTGTGCGGACGTACAAGGATGGACAAATGGTGTTCAGACATGGGAAAATCAATTGACACTTTAGCGGGATAAATGGTACAATACCCCAAAAATGAGCTGTTTTCCGCCGCGGCCCAGGGAGGGCCGGGGGAGAAAAACGATCAGAGGGGGATGCGTCAATGCTCAGCAGCAATATCGGCGTCGATGAAAAGGGCCGGCTCACCTTTGCCGGGATGGATACGGTGGAGCTGGCGGAGAAGTATAAAACTCCGCTGTATCTGATGGACGAGGACAGGATCCGCGCCAACTGCCGCACCTACCGGGCGGCCATGGAGAAGTGGTTCGGGGCGGGCAGCTTCCCCCTGTATGCCAGCAAGGCGGCCAGCTTCAAGCAGATCTACCGCATCATGGCTCAGGAGGGCATGGCCGTCGACGTGGTCTCCTCCGGCGAGGTATATACCGCCGTCCACGCGGATTTCCCCATGGAGCGGGCCTATTTTCACGGCAACAACAAGACCGACGAGGACATCGCCTATGCCATGGACTGCGGGCTGGGCTGCTTTGTGGTGGACGGCTTCTGGGAGCTGGAGGCCATCGAGCGCATCGCCGCCGCCAAGGGGATCGTCCAGAACGTGCTGCTGCGCCTGACCCCGGGCATCGACCCCCACACCTATGAGGCGGTGGCCACCGGCAAGGTGGACTCCAAATTCGGTGTGGCCATCGAGACGGGCCAGGCCGCCCGCTTTGTGGAGCAGGCCCTGACTATGAAGCACCTGAAGGTGCTGGGCTACCACTGCCATGTGGGCTCCATGGTCTTTGACGAGGAGGGCGACGTGTATCAGAACGCCGCCGACATCATGCTCTCCTTTGCCGCAGAGATGAAGGCCGCCCACGGCCTTGTACCGGAGCAGCTGAATCTGGGCGGCGGCTACGGCGTGCGCTATACCGACAGCGACCCCCGCATCGACATTGAGGAGAACATCCGTCTGCTGTCTGCGTATCTGAAGAAGCGCTGCGGCGAGCTGGGCCTTGCCCTGCCCGCGATCCTGATGGAGCCGGGGCGCAGCATCGTGGCCGACGCGGGCATGACCCTGTACTCCGTGGGCACGGTGAAGAAGATCCCCGAGTATAAGAACTACGTGTCCATCGACGGCGGCATGACCGACAACCCCCGGTATGCCCTGTACCAGTCCCGGTACACCGTGCTGCTGGCCGACCGGCCGCAGGAGAAGGGGACGGAGAAGTTCGACGTGGTGGGCCGCTGCTGCGAGAGCGGCGACATCATCCAGCCCGCCGTGGCCATGCCGGAGCCCAGACGGGGCGAGATCCTGGCCGTGTGCACCACCGGGGCCTATAACTACTCCATGGCCTCCAATTACAACCGGGTGGCCCGGCCGCCCATTGTGATGCTGTCCGGCGGAAAGGACTATGTGGCCGTCCGCCGGGAGAGTCCCGCGGATATGACCCGGAACGATCTGTAAAAGAGCCTGTCAATGCCCGCCCTCCTTCAGGAGAGCGGGCATTTTTATGCCGTCCGGTTCGACAAACGGCGGCGCATCTGCTATACTGTTGTCCGAACGAGCTGAAAAAGCGGGGGAGCGGGAGTATGAGACTGAAAAAGGCGTATCTGGAGATCACCAACCTGTGTAACCTGAGCTGCTCCTTCTGCCCCGGGACGGGGCGGAGGACGGGCTTTCTGGCGCCGGAGGACTTTCGCACACTGGCGCTGCGTCTGCGCCCCCACACGGAGTATCTCTACCTCCACCTGATGGGGGAGCCCCTGCTGCACCCACGGCTGGGGCAGCTGCTGGAGATCGCCGGAGCGCTGGGCTTCAAGGTGATGATCACCACCAACGGCACCCTGCTGCCCCGTCGGGGCGGGCTGCTGCTCGCCAGTCCGGCGGTAGAGAAGATCAGCGTCTCCCTCCACTCCTTCGAGGGGAACGAGGGGGGCGGAGCGCTGGCGGACTACCTGTCCGGCTGCCTGTCCTTTGCCGGAGCGGCGGGGGCGGCGGGGAAGAAATGCGCCCTGCGCCTGTGGAATCTGGACGGGGAGGGCGCCCCGGGGGCCAACAGCCGGAACGGGGAGATCCTGGGGCAGATAGAGGGGGCGTTCCCCCGACCGTGGAAGGCGGGACGCCGGGGGACCACTCTGGCCCCCAACGTCTTTTTGGAGTGGGGCGAGCGCTTCGAATGGCCGGACATGGCCGCCGGGGAGCGGGAGACCCGGTTCTGCATGGGCCTGCGGGATCAGGTGGGGGTGCTGTGGGACGGCACGGTGGTGCCCTGCTGCCTGGACCACGAGGGGGACATCCCTCTGGGGAATCTGTATGAGCAGTCTCTGGAGGAGATCCTGAGCGCCCCCCGGGCCCGGGCTATTTACGACGGCTTTTCTCAGGGCAGGGCGGCGGAGGAGCTGTGCCGCCGCTGCGGCTACGCCGGGAGGTTCTGACCATGAGTGTCCGATATTACGCCGCCCCCATGGAGGGGATCTCCGGGGCCATGTGGCGCCGGTTACACCACAAATATTTTCCCGGGGTGGACAAATACTTCACCCCCTTCCTCACCCCTACCCACGCCCGGCGGCTCACCCCCCGGGAAAGGCGGGAGGTGCTGCCCGAGTATAACGCCGGTATCCCCGTTGTGCCCCAGATTATGACAAAACGGGCGGAGGACTTCATCTGGTGCGCCGGGCGGCTGGCCGAGCTGGGTTACGGGGAGGTGGACCTGAACCTGGGCTGCCCCTCCGGCACGGTGGTGGCCAAGGGGAAGGGGGCCGGGATGCTGGCCGACCCGGACGCCCTGCGCCGGTTTTTGGAGGAGGTGTTCTCCGCCGGACTGCCGGTGGAGATCTCCGCCAAGCTCCGGGTGGGGCTGGACAGTCCGGAGGAGTTCCCAACCATTCTGGCGGCGCTGCGGCAGTTCCCCTTCCGGGAGATGACCGTCCACCCCCGGCTGCGCCGGGATATGTATGCCGGACCCTGTCGGATGGAGCAGTACGCCCAGGCGCTGGAGGGCTCCCCCTTCCCCGTGGGCTGGAGCGGGGACATTCTGTGCCCCGGCGACCGGGACCGGCTTATGCGCCGCTTCCCCGCCACGGCAGCGGTGATGGCGGGCCGGGGGCTGATGGCCGACCCGGCCCTGATCCGCAAAATGCAGGGCGGCCCGGGGGCGGAAAAGGGAGAGCTGGAGGCCTTTATGGGGGAGCTGTATGAGGAGTACGCCGCCGCCTTCGGCAGCCGGGGCAACGCCATGCTGCGGATGAAGGAGCTGTGGACCTATCTGCTGTACCTCTTTGAGGGGGGCGAGGACTTCCGGCGCCCCCTCCGGCGCTGTCGGGACACGGGGGAGTACGGCCGGACGGTGGACGCACTGTTCTGCGCCTGTTCCCTGCGCTCCGCCCCGGCTCTGCCGTGGGCCGGACAGACCGCATTTTGAAGATTTGAAGACGAAGCTCCCGGGTGGACATTTCTGTCCGCCCGGGAGCTTGAGCCTGTCAAAAAAGCAGCAGCACGTATAGATACGGGAAGGAAGATAGTTACGAAAGAAACCCAGGAAGGGTGTCTTTCGTTTTTAATCATAAGATTTTGAAACTTTGAAAAAGCTTCAAAATCTTCTTCAGCTTGCTCGAAAAGACTTTTTCGACAAGCTGAAGCTCCCGGGTGGACATTTCTGTCCGCCCGGGAGCGTTTTGAGAGGGAAACGGCTACAGATCGTCCTCCTCCTCGGGAAGACGCATGACGGATACCTCGAAGGCGGTGCGCTCCTCGGCGCGGCCCTCCAGCACCTTGGTGTACACCCGGCTCTGAAGTCTCCCCTCCAGCCGCAGGGGGTCGCCCACATCCAGCACGGCGCACCGGTGGGCCACGCTGCCCCAGGCGATGCAGGGCAGGTAGTCCGCCCGGCCATAGGGCCGGTTGACCGCCAGCGTCAGGTCGCAGATGGAGCGGCCAAGAGGGGTGGCGCGCAGATTGGGCGGCCTGCACAGACAGCCGGACAGGGTCAGCCGGTTCTCGTCCTCCTCCTCCTGCGTCAGGGAGAGGGCGCGGGCGAAGACCGTAATGACCAGCCGCCGGCCCACCCCGGTGCGGTTGTTGTATGTACGGACCTCGCCGGATACCTGAAGGCGCTGGCCCGCCTGAAGGGGGGACAGCGTCTCCAGAAGCCGCTGAGAGACAATGACGTCCAGCTTATCCGCCGCCCCGGACAGACGGCGCACCTCCAGCGGCAGCAGGAAAAACCGGATCTGGTGATTCTGATGAGAGGGGACGGGGGCGGCCAGCAGCCGGCCCCGGAGCAGGATGCTGTTTTCGCCGGGAATGGTCAACTTCATAAGGGGAACCTCCTCCTGTTTCCTTGGTTCCCTTTATGGTATGCCTGGGCGGCAGCGGGTATGCGGAAAAGTCACTCGGCCAGCAGGCCGGCCTTTTCCATGCGGGCGCGGATCATGGGGCCGAAGGCGATGGAGACTGCCATCTTGATGGCGTCCCCCAGCAGGAAGGGGAACACGCACAGGGCCAGAGCGGCGGCCAGCGCCTTGCCGGACTGGACGCAGAACCAGGCGGTGCCCAGAGCGTACAGCACCGCAGTGCCCAGCACCATGCCAAGCAGCTGCCCCCAGCGCCTGGCCGGGAACAGATGCACGAACAGGCCGCTGATGAGCACCAAAGGCAGATAGCCCACGATGTAGCCGCCGGTGGGGCCGGCCACCTTGGCCAGCCCGGCGCCGAAGTTGCTGAATACAGGCACGCCGGCTGTGCCCAGAAGAATATACACCAGCGTGGCCACGGCGGCCCGCTTCCAGCCCACCAGATAGGGGATCAGATACAGAAACAGAGTGCACAGGGACAGGGGGATGGGGCCGATGCTCAGGGTGAAGGGGGAGACGACGCACAGGATCGCCGCGGCCAGGGCGGTAAGGGTGAGATCGCGGAGCTTGGGGGAATGTTGAGCAGTCATGGGGTGGCCTCCTGATCGTAAACTAAGATATTTAACAGGTATACAATATAACGGGAGAGAGAGAATGTCAACCCTACATAGCATAAAGTTTACAGTTTGGGGACGGACTTGCTTTTTGACCGGAAAACAGGTATAATAAAATCCCAGAAAATTTCCAATTTAAAGATCCGATCAACAAAGTAAGGAGCGAGATCCTATGAAAGTATGGACCAAAGCAGCAGCGGCGGCCCTGATCCTGGCCCTGTGTATGGCCGTCCCCGCGGTGGCCGACGAAAACGCGGAGTTCTATCTGGTGGCGCCGGCGGACAGCATGAACCGGGAACTGGCGGTGCGCCTGCTGGCCGCCCCGGGGGCGGAGGTCCGGGATGAGATGACCTTTTCCACCCCGGTCAACCGCGTAACGGCGGCGGGGGCGGCCCTTGTCCTGCCCCGGACGGAGGGCATGTGGGTCACGGTGGACTATCTGCTGGACAGCGACCGGGACGGCGTCTATGAGCTTTTTGGCCCCGAGAACGACGGCCCCGGCGGGGACAGCCTGACCGGTGGGGACACGCTGGTGCCCTGGAACGGCAGCGGAGTCCCGCTGCCTGCGGAGGAGCCTGTTTCCCTCTCTGCCGCAGCTCTGCTGGCGGGGGGACAGGCCTATCTGGCGCGGCTGGGCCTGACGACGGAGGACCCGTGGGGCGAGCTGCTGTATATGGCGCGCCTGTGGCAGGCCGACGGGGAGGAGAGCGACTGCTTTTACCTGATCCTCTATGAAAACGAGCTGCCCGCAGCCACCGCCGCCAGCTTCCGGGATATAGAGCCGGGCAGCTGGTATTACAGCGCAGTGGACTATGTGACCAGCCGGGGAATGATGGCCGGGACGGGGGCTGACGCCTTTTCTCCCGATGGACAACTGACCCGGGCCATGCTGGCCCAGATCCTGTACGCCATGAACGGGCGGCCGCAGGAGGCAGCTGCGGACTTTGCTGATGTGGCCGCCGGAAGCTGGTATGCCGCCGCAGCCAACTGGGCCCAGGCCCAGGGCATCATGCAGGGCGTGGGCGGAGGAAAATTTGCCCCGGACCGCCTACTGACCCGGGAGCAGCTGGCGCTGATCCTGTATCAGTACACCGGCGGCGCGGGCCGGGAGGGGGAGCCGCTGTCCGCCTGTACGGATGCAGGCAGCGTCAGCCCCTGGGCGGAGCCCGCGGCGGAGTGGGCCGTGGCCAATGGGCTGCTGTCCCCGCGGAGCAGCGGAAAGCTGGACCCCGCCGGTGCGGTCACCCGGGGGGAGTGCGCCGCCGTGCTGCGCCGTCTGGACCAGCTGCTCGCCGCCAAGGAATGACAGAATGCGGATCATAAAGCCGGGCCGCCCCACAGGGCGGCCCGGCTTTTTTGGAACGGCGGCCGCTGCCGCCGGCACGGCCCCGGAGCGGGGACCTGCTGCGGTGGGCCTTCGGGCCGATCCCCGCGCCTGTGTTCAGGGACTGCGGGGAAGGGGCGGGTCGTATCCCGCCCCGTGCTCCGGCACCGGCTTAGGGGAGACGCGCCGTCTCCGCCCGCCTTTCGCCAAAGGAGTATGCGGCTCCAAAGCCGCCGGGCTGCCGTCCGCCCTTATTGTGCCCGAAAAATTTGCCTTCATTCCGTTTGCCTTTGGGAATAATTGGCCAGACTACACAATATAAGAGAACGGAAAGGAGTGACCCCATGGCGGAGCGGAGGCTTTTTCGTCCGGCCGGCAGCCGGGACAGAAAACAGCGTGAGCAGGAACGAAAGGTATTGCTCAGCTCTCTGGCGCAGACCAGAGCGCTGATCAGTCAGGCTTACGGCGGCTTTAACACCACGGATGACACCGATCTGATCGACTCCTATGTGTACGAGATCAATGCCCTTCAGTCCCGCTATAACTATCTGCTGCGAAGGGCGAAGGAGCTGGAGGCAACGCTGTGAGCGGGCTGCTGCCCTGGGCGGGAGCAGCGGCGGCGGTGCTGGCGGCGCTGGTGCTGCTGCGCCGTCCCGCCCGGGCTGCGGTCCGGGCTGTGTGGCGCTCGGCGCTGTGGCTGGGGGTGCTGACGGCGGCGGAGCAGACGGGGGTGCTGGCCGCCCTTGGACTGGGGGCCAATCTGACCAACGCGGCGGTTCTGGGGGTCCTGGGACTGCCCGGGTTCGGCCTGCTGCTGGCTGCACCGTGGCTGCTTCGATAGGAGGACGGGAAGCAAAAACGCTTCCCGTCCGCTTTTTTGCTGCCCGCGGGGCGGCATGTCTTCAACTGACATACGCCGCCATATCTCCCTGCAGCGCGGCGCAGAGCCGCCGGGCGTCCTCCATACAGCCGCCCCGGGCAGAGAAGTAGAGCTTCAGCTTGGGCTCGGTGCCGCTGGGGCGGACGGTCACCCGTCCGTGGGCTGTGGACAGGGCCAGCACATCGCTGGGGGGCAGTCCCTCCGCGCCCTTTTGATAGTCGGTGATCTGCTCCACTGTCTCGCCCCCCAGCCGCGCCGGAGGGGCGGAGCGCAGGCCCGCCATGACGCGGCCCATGCGTTCCATGCCGTCGGCCCCAGGCAGAGCCACGCTCTCCAGACCGCTTGCGTAATAGCCGAACTCGCCGTACAGCCGGTCCATGGCCTGCCCCAGAGTCAGCCCCTGGGTGCGGTACCAGGCGGCCATCTCGCAGCACAGCATGGCGGCGTTCACCCCGTCCTTGTCCCGCACATGGCTGCCGGACAGGTAGCCGTAGCTCTCCTCAAAGCCGAAGAGGAACCGGTCCGTCCGGCCTGCCCGCTCCAGCAGGCCGATCTGCTCGCCGATGAACTTGAAGCCTGTCAGGGTGCGGCGCAGCTCCACCCTGTATCGGGCGGCCACGGCGTCGGCCATGGGGGTAGAGACGATGGTGGTCACCGCCACAGGGTCCCGGGGCATATCTCCCCGCTCCTGCCGCCGGCGGCAGATATAGTCCAGCAGCAGGATGCCCATCTCATTGCCGCTTAAAAGCCGCCAGCCCCCGTTCTCCGGCACGGCGGCCCCCATGCGGTCGCAGTCCGGGTCGGTGCCAATGAGCAGATCGGCCCCCAGCGCGCGGCTCAGCTCCAGCCCCCGCTCCAGGGCGGAGCGCTCCTCCGGATTGGGCTTGGGGCAGGTGGGAAAGTCCCCGTCGGGCCGCTCCTGCTCCGGCACCACCGTGACATCCGTGACCCCGATGCGCTGCAAGATCTTGGTGACGCACTCCCGTCCCGTGCCGTTCAGGGGGGTGTATACCACCTTCAGGGCGGACTTGTCCCCGTCCCACAGGCTGCGCTGCCGCACCATGTCCAGAAAGCCCTCCAGACAGTCCTCGCCGATCATGCGGATGCCGCCCCGCTCCAGTGCCTCCGGAAAGGAGCACAGCCGGGGGCCGGTAAACATATCCGTGGCCCCGATCCGGGCCAGCACCGCCCGGGCGGCGTCCAGAGTGATCTGGCAGCCGTCCGGTCCGTAGACCTTATATCCGTTATAGGCCGCCGGGTTGTGGCTGGCGGTGATACAGACGCCCGCGCCGCAGCGGTAATACCGCACCGCCCAGCTCAGGGCGGGGGTGGGCTGAAGCCGGGGATAAAGGAGAGCGGTGATCCCGTTGGCGGCCAGTACCCGGGCGGCCTCGCGGGCAAACAGAGGGGAGCCGTGCCGGCTGTCATAGGCGATGGCCGCCCGGCGGGGCAGCCCTGCGGCCACCATATAGTCCGCCAAACCCTGGGTGGCCCGGCGCACTACGTAAAGGTTCATGCGGCCAGGCCCGGCCCCCAACACGCCCCGAAGGCCGCCTGTGCCGAACTCCAGATCCCGGCAGAACCGGTCGCGGATCTCTTCCTTGTCCCGGAC
>CAKUHV010000073.1 GCA_934659445.1 uncultured Oscillospiraceae bacterium
AAAAGCCCCCCGCCCAGATGGGCGGGGGGCTTCCGATTTCAGGAAATTACTCCTTGATGTCGATGACGACGCCGGAACCAACGGTGCGGCCGCCCTCGCGGATAGCGAAGCGCAGGCCCTTCTCGATGGCAATCGGAGTGATCAGCTCCACGTTCATGTCGACGTTATCGCCGGGCATGCACATCTCGGTGCCCTCGGGCAGAGTGATGACGCCGGTCACGTCGGTGGTACGGAAGTAGAACTGGGGACGATAGTTGTTGAAGAAGGGGGTGTGACGGCCGCCCTCGTCCTTGCTCAGGACGTACACCTGGCCCACAAACTTGGTGTGGGGGTGAATGGAGTTGGGGGCGCACAGAACCTGGCCGCGCTCGACCTCCTTCTTGTCAACACCACGCAGCAGAGCGCCGATGTTGTCGCCGGCCTCAGCGTAGTCCAGCAGCTTGCGGAACATCTCGATGCCGGTGACGGTGGTGTCCTTCTTCTCCTCGCGCAGGCCGACGATCTCGACCTTGTCGCCCATCTTCACAACGCCGCGCTCCACACGGCCGGTGGCCACGGTGCCGCGGCCGGTGATGGTGAACACGTCCTCGACGGGCATCAGGAAGGGCAGATCGTCATTACGGGCGGGAGTGGGGATGTAGTCATCCACCGCGTCCATCAGCTCGCGGATGCAGGCGTAGTCGGGATCGTTGGGGTCGTTGGACTCGCAGGTCAGGGCGTTGAGGGCGGAGCCCTTGATGATGGGGATGTCGTCGCCGGGGAACTCGTAGAAGCTCAGGGTCTCGCGGACCTCCATCTCAACGAGCTCGATGAGCTCCTCGTCGTCCACCAGGTCGACCTTGTTCAGGAACACCACGATGGCGGGCACGCCCACCTGACGGGCCAGCAGGATGTGCTCCTTGGTCTGGGCCATGGGGCCGTCGGTGGCGGCGATGACCAGGATGGCGCCGTCCATCTGGGCAGCACCGGTGATCATGTTCTTGATATAGTCGGCGTGGCCCGGGCAGTCAACGTGGGCATAGTGACGCTTGGCGGTCTCGTACTCCACGTGGGAGGTGTTGATGGTAATGCCGCGCTCGCGCTCTTCGGGAGCCTTATCGATGGAAGCGTAATCGGTGTACTCAGCACCGCCCTGCAGAGCCAGGAACTTGGTGATGGCTGCGGTCAGGGTAGTCTTACCATGGTCGATGTGACCGATGGTACCGATGTTAACGTGGGGCTTAGTTCTCTCAAATTTCTGCTTAGCCATTTGAAATGATCCTCCTTAACATTTTTGTATCATGTGTGGGCAGCGTTACAGTCTAACACTGCCATTTTACAATATTTCGGTGGGAAAATCAATCGTAAAATACGCTTTTACAAATTTTCCTTACCGGTGCGCTTGGCGATGAGCTTCTCCTGCAGACCCTTGGGCAGCTCGATATAGTGGCTGGGCTCCATGGTGTACTGACCGCGACCCTGTGTACGGGAACGCAGGTCGGTGGCATAACCGAACATCTCAGCCAGCGGAACGAACGCGTCGATCTGCTGTGCGCCGGAGCGCATCTCATAGCCCTGGATCTGACCGCGGCGGGCATTCAGGTCGCCGATAACGTCGCCCATATACTCGTCGGGCACGATAACGCAGACCTTCATAATGGGCTCCAGCAGCGTGGGCTCCGCCTTACGCATAGCCTCCTTGAAGGCCATGGAGCCGGCGATCTTGAACGCCATCTCGGAGGAGTCCACCTCGTGGTAGGAGCCGTCGAACAGCGTGACCTTCACATCCACCACGGGATAACCGGCCACGGTACCGGCCAGCATGGCGCCCTGGATACCGGCGTCGATGGCGGGGATGTACTCCTTGGGGATGGCACCGCCCACCACGGCGTTGACGAACTCGTAGCCCTTACCGGACTCGTTGGGCTCCACATGGATCTTCACGTGACCGTACTGGCCCTTACCGCCGGACTGACGGGCATACTTGGTATCCTGGTCCACAGCCTTGCGGATGGTCTCCTTATAGGCCACCTGGGGCGCGCCCACGTTGGCCTCCACCTTGAACTCGCGGAGCAGACGATCCACGATGATCTCCAGGTGCAGCTCGCCCATACCGGCGATGATGGTCTGACCGGTCTCCTCATCGGTGTAGGTGCGGAAGGTGGGGTCCTCCTCGGCCAGCTTGGCCAGAGCGACGCTCATCTTCTCCTGACCGGCCTTGGTCTTGGGCTCGATGGCCACACGGATAACGGGCTCGGGGAACTCCATGGACTCCAGGATGATGGGATGCTTCTCATCACACAGGGTGTCGCCGGTGGTGGTGTTCTTCAGACCGATGACGGCGCAGATGTCGCCGGCATAGCAGCACTCGATGTCCTCGCGGTGGTTGGCGTGCATCTGAAGGATACGGCCGATGCGCTCTTTCTGCTTCTTGGTGGAGTTCAGAACGGTGGTGCCGGTATTGAGGATGCCGGAGTACACACGCACGAAGGACAGACGGCCCACGAAGGGATCGGTGGCGATCTTGAACGCCAGAGCGCCCAGGGGGGCGTTGTCGTCAGAGGGACGCTCCTCCTCCTCGTCGGTCTCGGGGTTGATGCCCTTGATGTGGGGGATGTCGATGGGAGAGGGCATATAGTCCACGATGGCGTCCAGCAGCTTCTGCACACCCTTGTTCTTGTAAGAGGTGCCGCAGGTGACAGGGACCACCAGATTGTCGATGGTACCCTTGCGCAGAGCCTTGCGGATCATGTCCTGGGGAACGGGCTGCTCGTCCAGGACCAGCATCATGATCTCCTCGTCGATGTCGGCGCAGGCGTCCAGCAGCTTGCTGCGGTACTCCTGAGCCAGCTCCATCATATCCTCGGGGATGGGCTCCACCCGCATGTCCTTGCCCAGCTCGTCGTAGTACACGTCGGCGTCCATCTCCACCAGGTCGATGATGCCCTTGAAGGTATCCTCAGAGCCGATGGGCAGCTGGATAGGCACGGCGTTGCACTTCAGACGGTCGTGGATCATGTGCAGCACGTTGTAGAAGTCGGCGCCCATGATGTCCATCTTGTTGACATAGATCATGCGGGGAACGTGATAGTTGTCCGCCTGACGCCAGACGGTCTCGGACTGGGGCTCGACGCCGCCCTTGGCGCACATGACGGTAACGGAGCCGTCCAGCACGCGCAGGGAGCGCTCTACCTCTACGGTGAAGTCCACGTGGCCCGGGGTGTCGATGATGTTCAGACGGGTCTTGGGGAACTGGTGCTTGGTCCCCTCCCAATAGCAGGTGGTGGCGGCGGAGGTGATGGTGATGCCGCGCTCCTGCTCCTGCGCCATCCAGTCCATGGTGGCGGTACCCTCGTGGGTCTCGCCGATCTTGTAGTTGACGCCGGTGTAGTAGAGGATACGCTCGGTGGTGGTCGTCTTGCCCGCGTCGATGTGGGCCATGATGCCGATGTTGCGCGTATTCTCCAGGGAAACTTTTCTTGCCATGTCGCTCTCCTTCTGGCTTAGAAGCGATAGTGGGCGAAGGCCTTGTTGGCCTCGGCCATCTTGTGGGTATCCTCGCGCTTCTTCACCGCGCCGCCCAGGTTATTGGCGGCGTCCATGATCTCGGCGGCCAGGCGCTCCTTCATGGTCTTCTCGCCGCGGTTGCGGGCGTAAGTGGTCAGCCAGCGCAGACCCAGGGTCTGACGGCGCTCGGGACGCACCTCCATGGGGACCTGATAGGTGGAGCCGCCCACACGGCGGGACTTGGTCTCCAGAGACGGCATGATGTTCTCAAGAGCCTGGGTGTAGACCTCCATAGGCTCCTTGCCGGTCTTGTCCTTGATGATCTCGAAGGCGCCGTAGACTACCTTTTGCGCTACGCCCTTCTTACCATCCAGCATGACGCTGTTGGTGAGCTTGGTAACCAGGACGGAGTTGTAAAGCGGATCGGGCAGAACCTCCCGCTTGGGTACATTTCCTCTTCTGGGCACTTTGCTTCCCTCCTTCATATAGAATTAAAATGAAATCATAGGTACTCGAAGCATGTCCATGCTCCGTGTAATGCCTGTCCGAGGTCTGCCTATCATATAGGTAAACGCTCGGCAAGGCTGCGGGCTTGCGCCTTACGCGCAGGCCCCTTTCGTTGCCTTGCGCAAACGCACAATGCAATTCAGGTTGGACTTTCGTCCGGACTCAGCAGAGAAAATTACTTCTTCTTGCCGGCCTTGGGGCGCTTGGCACCGTACTTGGAGCGGGCCTGCATACGTCCGTTCACGCCCTGGGTATCCAGAGTGCCGCGGATGATGTGGTAACGCACGCCGGGCAGGTCCTTGACACGGCCGCCGCGGATCATGACCACGGAGTGCTCCTGCAGGTTGTGGCCCACGCCGGGAATGTAGGCGGTGACCTCCATGCCGTTGGTCAGACGCACACGGGCGATCTTACGCAGAGCGGAGTTCGGCTTCTTAGGAGTGGAAGTACGAACGGCGGTGCAGACACCTCTCTTCTGGGGGGAGGGCAGGTCGGTCTGACGGTTGCTCAGGGTGTTCAGGCCGTGCTGGAGGGCGGGAGAAGTGGACTTGTAGGCCACCTGCTGACGGCCCTTGCGAACCAGCTGGTTAAAAGTAGGCATAATGTTCCTCCTTTCTCAAAGGTTGCCCGGTGTTCCGGGCATAGTATATATTTTAACAAGATCGGGAAGGTTTATTCCCCGCTCCTGTTAAAATCAAAAGGAAACGCGGACGGCGGCGGCGCTGCCCACGGCGATGCCGCAGGCGGCCCCCAGCGTCTTCATCAGGGGGATGTGGTTTACGGTCACGCCCTTTTCCCGGGCCAGCTCCATCAGGGGCTGGGTGACGCGGGGGTCGGCGTCGTCGGCCACGAACAGGGCCTCGGCCCGGCCGGAGGACAGGGCGCGGCGGGCCTGTTTGGCCCCCACCACTGTGTTGGTGTGATCCAGAGTCTCTAACATTCGGCGCCCCTCCTTGCCCTTTTTGGGGGTGATCTCATCGGGGAAAAGGGCGCAAAGCCCCTACCACCGCAATTTGAAATTATACCATGGTATTTCCGCCCCGTCAAGCACTTCTTATGGGGGAAAACCACAGAGTTTTCAGCGGCCGGCGGGATCTTTTGGACGGAAGGGTGGACGGAAAAATTTTTCGGGGAAATGGGAACCTTTTCTTCCGGGGAGCGTCCAAATCAATACAGGCAAACAAAAACGCCCGCGGCGCGGCTGCGGAGAAGTAAGGAGGAACCGTTATGAACCGTTTGTTTACCGCTTTGCTGGCCGGAGTGATCCTGCTGGCCGGCTGCGCCGCCCCCGGGACCCAAGGCGGCGCCCAAGTGCGGCAGCTGTCCGCCACCCCCATCTATGTCACCGGCGGGGATCAGCCGGAGGGGAGCGCAGCCGTCTATGACGCCCTGTCCGGCTTTGGGGTAGAGCTGCTGCGGCAGGTACGCACCCAGGAGGGGAAGCAGGTGCTGATCTCTCCCCTGTCCGCGGCCCTGGCCCTGTCCATGAGCGCCAACGGGGCCCGGGGGGACACCCTGAAGCAGTTCGAGGTCCTGTTCGGCGGCGATCTGGAGGCCATCAATGCCGCCTGCGCCCAGCTGATGCAGGAGTATCAGACCCTGGGCGGCTCCACCCAGTGCCACATCGCCAACAGCGTCTGGGCCGACCCGGAGGGGCAGATCAAGGACGAGTTTGTGGGCAAGTGCCAGGGCATCTTCGACGCCCAGGTGTTCCAGGCCGACCTGTCTGATAAGAGCATCGTCAAGGCGGTGAACGGCTGGGTGTCCGACAACACGGAGAAGATGATCCCCAACATCATCGACAAGCCCTTTGGAGAGGACTCCGCCGCGCTGCTGATCAACGCCCTGTACCTGAAAAACACCTGGCTGAGCAAGTTCGACCCCAACAGCACAGGCAAGCGCGTCTTTACCCACGCCGATGGCAAGACCCAGAAGATCGACTTCCTCAACGACGGCTACACGGGCTTTGACTATATCAAGGGGGACGGCGTGCAGGGCGTGGTGCTGCCCTATGACGACGGCCGCCTGGGTTTTGCCGCCCTGCTGCCCGACGGCGATCTGGACAGCTGGCTGTCCGGCCTGACGGGGGAGCAGCTGGCCGCCCTGGTGACCGGTGCGGAGAGCGCCTACTTCCTCGGTCTGGGCCTGCCCAAATTTGAGCAGGAGTGGAACGGCCAGCTGGGGGATGCCCTGAAGGCCATGGGGCTGGATCGGGCCTTTGACTCCGGCCTTGCTGACTTCTCCGCTCTCGGGGACGACCCCAACGGCTACTTCATCAGCCAGGTGATCCAGTCCGCCAAGATCGCTGTGAATGAGGACGGCACCGAAGCCGCTGCCGCCACCATCGTGGACGTGAAATGCACCGCTATGCCCCCGGAGGACGGGGTGCGCCTGGTGTTCGACCGGCCCTTCCTCTACGGCATCGTGGACCTTCAGACCGGCCTGCCCCTGTTCCTGGGCACATTTGAGTAAAAAGCGATCGCGTTCCCTGTGCGGCCCGCCGATCCGGCGGGCCGCATTTTTCGTGTTCCGGTCGAGGGGCGATCATTGTGTTTCCCGCCTCCGCAGGGGGCGGGAAACATAAAAATGAAACGTTTTTGTATAGCGGCGGCCTTTTGGGGCATCCTAAAGGAAGCTTACGGAAGGAGGAGTTTTCTGTGGAAGCCCATGTGAACGACGCCTGCATCGGCTGCGGCCTGTGCACCGGCATTTCCCCCAGCGTATTCACCATGACTGACGACGGCAAGGCCGCTGCCAAGGACGCTATCTACCCCGAGGAGGAGGCCCAGACCCAGGAGGCCGCCGAGAGCTGCCCGGTGAGCGCCATCGAGCTGTCCTGACCCCAGGCCCCGCCGCGGTCATCCCGGCGGGGCATCATTCCTTTCAGGGGATAAATTGGGGGTTGCATTTTTGCGGGAATGTGCTAATATAAGGGCGGACAACTGAATGAATGTCTTCAGGGCGGGGTGAGATCCCCCACTGGCGGTATAGTCCGCGACCGGGCCGGAAGGCCCGCTGATTCGGTGCAACTCCGAGACCAACGGTTACAGTCCGGATGGAAGAAGATGTGTACAAAACGATCCGCATATTTCTTGCGGCGCACCTCCTTTTGATTGTTTTGACACCTGGAAGGCATGGCTTTTTCAGGTGTTCAGAAAACAATGAAGGAGGACTTTTTTATGTCCGCATCTACTCTCACAAAGCCCGCGGAGCGGGCGGGCTCCCGCCTTGACACCAAGCAGCTGGTCACGCTGGCCATGCTCAGCGCCATCGCCTATGCGGTGATGCTCCTCAGCAAGTCTTTGCCCAGTGTCAACGGCTTTCTGGATTTCGACTTCAAGGATGTGATCATCTGCGTCGGCGGCTTTGTTTACGGCCCCCTGTCCGCCGCCCTTATGTCCATCCTGGTGGCCTTTATCGAAATGGTCACCATCAGCGGTACCGGTCTCTGGGGCTTTCTGATGAACTGCCTAGCCACCTGCGCCTTCTGCTGCACCGCCTCCTACCTCTATAAGCGGCTGCACACCAAGAGGGGCGCTGTGATCGGCCTGTCCTTGGGCGTTGTGTGTCTGGTGGCGGTGATGCTGCTGTGGAACTACCTCATCACCCCCATTTACATGGGACTGCCCCGGCAGTCCGTGGCCGCTATGCTGCTGCCTGTGTTCCTCCCCTTCAATCTGGCCAAGGGCGGCATGAACATGGCCGTCACCCTGCTGCTGTATAAGCCCATCGTCACCGCCCTGCGCCGGGCCAGACTGGCGCCCCCCTCTCACGGGCAGGGACAGCAGGGGAGAAAGGGCAGCGCCGGGTTCCTGCTGTTCTCCGCCGCTCTGCTGGCCACCTTTGTCACTCTGGCGCTGGTGCTGATGGGAGTCATATAAATTCGACGTAAGCAGCGCACAACAAACATAAAGCCGCCGCGGTCAACGACCGCGGCGGCTTTGGTTTACTTACATCTCCTTCAGCTGCTCCTCCAGCTTGGCCACCAGCTCCTCCAGTTTGGTGCAGCGCTCCTTTTCGGCGTTCACCACCTGCTCGGGGGCTTTGTTCAGGAAGCCGGGGTTGGACAACTTGGCCTTCAGGCCGGACAGCTCGCCCTGCTTCTTTTTCAGGTCTTTCTCCATGCGGGCGCGCTCCTTGGCCAGATCCACCAGCTCGCCCATGGGGATGAACAGCTGGGCGGCGTGGGTGACCACCACCACCATGCCGGCGGAGGCGGGGGCCTGATCGGGGGCCACGATGGTCACGTCGCTGGCGTAGGCCTGCCGCTTCAGGAAGGGCACGCCCAGCCGGAAGATGTCCGCCTGCTGGGTGACCACGGTGAGGTGGGCCTTCTTGGAGGGGGGCACGTTCATCTCGCTGCGGCGGGCGCGGATGGCCCGGATGGCGTCCATGATCTGCTCCATGGCCTGCTCCTCGGCGGGGAAGGCCAGCTTCTCGTCATACCGGGGCCAGTCGGACAGCATGAGGAAGTCGCCCTCATGGGGCAGAGCCTGCCAGATCTCTTCGGTGATGAAGGGCATGAAGGGGTGCAGCAGCTTCAGCATTTGGGTCAGCACATAGCACAGCACCTGCTGGGCCTGCTCCTTGGCGGCCGCGTCCTCCCCCTGAAGGCGGGACTTGGTCAGCTCGATATACCAGTCGCAGTAGCTGTCCCAGATGAAGTCGTAGATCTTCTGCGCGGCCACGCCCAGCTCGTAGTGGTCCATGTTCTCCGTCACGTCGGGAATCAGGCTGTTCAGCTTGGACAGGATCCACTTGTCCTCCAGCTCCAGCTTCTCGGGCAGCTGGCACTTGTCGATGGTCAGGTTCATCATGAGGAAACGGCTGGCGTTCCAGATCTTGTTGGCAAAGTTGCGCATGGCCTCGCACCGCTCGGTGTAGAAGCGCATGTCGTTGCCGGGGCTGTTGCCCGTGATCAGATTGAAGCGCAGGGCGTCGGCGCCGTACTGCTCGGCAATCTCCAGGGGGTCGATGCCGTTGCCCAGGGACTTGGACATCTTGCGGCCCTTGTCGTCCCGGACCAGGCCGTGGATGAGGACGGTGTGGAAGGGGATCTTCTTCATCTGCTCGCAGCCGGAGAAGATCATCCGGGCCACCCAGAAGAAGATGATATC
>CAKUHV010000074.1 GCA_934659445.1 uncultured Oscillospiraceae bacterium
GAGAATTTTCAATCCCGGCTGGGCTTTCTGCTGGTGAGCGCCGGCTGCGCCATCGGCATCGGCAATGTCTGGAAGTTCCCCTATGTCACCGGCGCCAACGGCGGCGGTGTATTCGTCCTGTTTTACCTGCTGTTTCTGATCATCATGGGTGTGCCCGTTCTGACCATGGAGCTGGCCGTGGGCCGGGGCAGCCGGAAAAGCGCCGTGCAGGCCTATCAGGCGCTGGAGCCCCGGGGCAGCCGCTGGCACATCCACGGCTGGTTCTGCGTCATCGGCTGCTACCTGCTGATGATGTACTACACAACGGTGTCCGGCTGGATGCTGGGCTATTTCTTCAAGTTTGCCGCCGGCAGCTTTGACGGCCTGTCCGGAGAGGCTATCGACGGCGTGTTCGGCGCCATGCTGGGCAGCGCCGGCGAGATGACCGTCTGGATGGTGCTGGTGGTGGTGCTGGGCTTCCTGGTGGTCAGTCTGGGCCTTCAGGGGGGGCTGGAGCGCATCTCCAAGTACATGATGCTGTGTCTGCTGGCCCTGATGGTGGTGCTGGCCGCCCGCAGCGTGACCCTTCAGGGGGGCGGCGAGGGCCTGCGCTTCTACCTGCTGCCCGACTGGGACCGGGCCAGAGAGATGGGGTTGGGCAACGTGATCGTGGCCGCCATGAATCAGTCCTTCTTTACTCTCAGCCTGGGCATCGCCGCCATGGAGATCTTCGGCAGCTACATGGATCGGCAGCACTCCCTGCCCGGCGAGGCCGTGCGCATCTGTGCCCTGGACACCTTTGTGGCCGTTATGGCCGGTCTGATCATCTTCCCCGCCTGCTCCGCCTTCGGGGTGGAGACCACTCAGGGCCCACCCCTGATCTTCATGACCCTGCCCCGGGTGTTCGCCGACATGGCCGGCGGCCGGCTGTGGGGCGCCCTGTTCTTCCTGTTTATGACCTTTGCCAGCTTTTCCACGGTGATCGCCGTGTTCGAGAACCTGCTGGCCAACTGCATGGACAACTTCGGCTGGAGCAGAAAGAAGGCCGCGTGGGTCAACTGCGCCTTCATCCTGATCGCCAGCCTGCCCTGCCTGCTGGGCTATAATGTGTGGGCGGAGTTCCGCCCCTTCCTGGGCAAGGATGTGCTGGACTGCGAGGACTTTATCGTCAGTCAGCTGCTGCTGCCTTTGGGTTCTCTCATCTACCTGCTGTTCTGCGTCAGCAAGTGGGGCTGGGGCTATGACAAGTATCTGGACGAGGCCAATACCGGCAAGGGCCTGAAGTTCTCCCGCAGCCCGCTGCTGCGGGGCTACCTGCGGTATGTGCTGCCCCTGCTGATCCTGGTGATCCTGACGGTGGGCCTGCCCAACACTGTGTGGCGGCTGGGCGTGGCCGCGGCGGTGGTGCTGCTGGTGATCCTGATGGCCAACCGGAGCAAGAACTGAGCGACCGGAATAAGACAAACAAGGCGGCGCGCCCGAAGGGCGCGCCGCCTGTCTGTTCTGCTTTACTTTGCCCGCAGCATCCGTCCGGCGTTGAGGATCGCCAGCACGCACACGCCCACATCGGCGAACACGGCCATCCACATATTGGCCCGGCCGATGGCGGACAGGCCCAGCACCAGGAACTTGATGCCGATGGCGAAGACGATGTTCTCCCTGACGATACGCATGGTCTTGCGGGCGATGGCCACCGCCCGGGGCAGCTTGGTCAGGTCGTCATCCATGAGCACCACGTCGGCGGCCTCGATGGCGGCGTCGGAGCCCATGGCGCCCATGGCCACGCCGATGTCCGCCCGGGACAGCACGGGGGCGTCGTTCACGCCGTCGCCCACGAACAGCAGGGTGCGGTTGGGGGCCTTCTCCTTCAGCAGCCGCTCAACCTGCTCCACCTTGTCCCCGGGCAGCAGCTGGGCGTGGACCTCGTCCACCCCCACCTGGGCGGCCACGGACTGGGCAACGGCCTGGGCGTCGCCGGTGAGCATCACCGTGCGGCGCACCCCGGCGGCCTTCAGGTCCTTCAGGGCCTGGGCGGCCTCGGCCTTGATCTGGTCGGCGATGACGATGTGTCCGGCGTACTGCCCATCCACGGCCACGTGGATGATGGTGCCGTCGTGCTTGCAGCTCAGGGTGATGGGCACGCCGATCTTTTCCATCAGGCGGGCGTTGCCCGCGTAGATCTCGCGGCCGTCCACGGTGACATGCATCCCGTGCCCGGCGATCTCCTCCGAGGCGGAGATGCGGTCCAGAGAGGGCAGCTCTTTGCACGCCCGCAGGATAGACTGGGCGATGGGATGGTCGCTGGAGCGCTCAGCCAGAGCGGCGTACTCCAGCAGCTGCTGCTCGCTCATCTCCTGGGGGTGGACCACGGAAACCTCGAAGCTGCCCTTCGTCAGGGTACCGGTCTTGTCAAAGACCACGGTGTCGGCCTCGGCCAGTGCTTCAAGATAGTTGCCGCCCTTCACCAGAATGCCCTGACGGGAGGCCCCGCCGATGCCGCCGAAGAAGGACAGGGGAATGGAGATGACCAGAGCGCAGGGGCAGGACACTACCAGGAAGGTCAGGGCCCGCTGGAGCCAGTCCAGCCACCCGCCGAAGCCCAGCACAGGGGGCAGCACCGCCAGAGCCAGAGCGGCGTATACTACGGCGGGGGTGTAGTACCGGGCGAACTTGGTGATGAAGTTCTCCGCCTTCGCCTTCTTGGAGGCGGAGTTCTCCACCAGATCCAGGATCTTGGACACGGTGGACTCGCCGTAGGGTCTGGTGACCTTCACGTGCAGTAGGCCGGACAGGTTGACGCAGCCGCTGATGACTTCGTCCCCGGGCTTGACGGAGCGGGGGAGAGACTCGCCGGTCAGGGCGGCGGTGTCCAGAGTGGAGCTGCCCTCCAGCACTGTGCCGTCCAGAGGCACCCGCTCGCCGGCCTTGACCACGATGGTGTCGCCCACGGCCACCTCGTCCGGGTCTACCTGTACCAGCTGGCCCTCCCGCTCGATGTTGGCGTAGTCGGGGCGGATGTCCATCAGGGAGGAGATGGACTTGCGGCTGCGGCCCACGGCCACGGACTGGAACAGCTCGCCCACCTGATAAAACAGCATCACGGCGACGCCCTCGGCCAGCTCTCCGCAGCCCACGGCGCCCACGGTGGCCACCGCCATCAGGAAGTTTTCGTCAAATACCTGTCCGTGGGCGATGTTGCGCACGGCGCGCCACAGTACGTCCCAGCCCACCAGAAGGTAGGCTGCCGCGTACAGGGGCCACATGGACAGGGAGAAGGCGGCGGTGCCGTCCTGCGCCGCATGGCTGACGCTGAGGAAGGGGAGCGGGCCGGACAGCCAGATGGTGGGCAGCAGCCTGGCCGCCGCCAGCAGGGCGGCGGAGACAAGGATGCGGGCAAGCATCTTTTTCTGCTTTCTTGTCATAGGGGGTTCCCTCCTTGAACGAAAGGGGAGCGCCGCAGCCCCAATATCATTAAGCTAAGGGCTTTGTCATTGCGAGCCAGTCCGCAGACTGGCGCGGCAATCCGCTTTTTCTAACGTTTTAGATGCGGATTCCCACGGCAGTGACATCGGTCACTGCCTCGGAATGACAGGTTTTGCTTAACTAAATGACATGGGCCACAGATCTCCCCTTCTCAGGTTTATTTTACAAGGATCTCGCAGTCGGGCTCGATCTTCTTGCAGGCCTTTACCGCCTGCCTGACCACCTCGTCAAACTTGTCGTCGGCGGCCTCGATCATCATCTTCTGGCCCAGAAAGTTCACGGCGGCGTCGGTCACCCCGTCGATCTTCCGGATGGCATCCTCCATTTTGGCGGCGCAGTGGGCGCAGTCCAGATCCTCCAGCTTAAAGGTCTTTTTCATCGTAAACGCTCCTTTTACATTGTGATCGGTATGTATCCGGGGCGCGCGCCCCGGGGGATCGGCTCACTCGCAGATGTGCTCCATGCCCTGGGACAGGATACGGGCCACATGGCCGTCGGCCAGGGAGTAGTAGACGGTCTTGCCCTCCCGGCGGAACTTGACCAGCTTGCTGTTTTTCAGCACCCGCAGCTGGTGGGACACGGCGCTCTGGGTCACGTCCATCAGCCCGGCGATGTCGCACACGCACAGCTCCTCTACCTCCAGCAGGGCGTACAGGATCTTGACCCGGGTGCTGTCGCCGAAGATCTTGAACAGCTCGGCCAGATCATAGAGTACCTCCTCCCGGGGCAGCTTCTCCCGCACCTGACGGATGGCCTCGGGGTGGAGCTCCTCCTCCTGACAGATGGGGATATTTTCCTGCATCATGCTCCATCTCCTTTCTGTGAACACATGAATAATTGTTCATTTATTGTGACGTTATGGTACTCCTTTGTATGCCCGTTGTCAAGGGGATATACAGAAAAATTTGAACTCTTTTATTTTCTCCCAATTCTTTTTTTGTGTTCCCCGCCCCCGCAGGGGGTGGGGAACACTGATATTTCTTCTGCAAAGGAACACAAAATGAAATTGGGATTTTATTTTAAGGGGAAAGCTGATATAATCGGGAAGAAAACCACAACGAAAAATATTTTTTCAGAAAATGGGGAACCTTTTCTGTGTGGAACGTCTATCTATCCCGAACGGCTTTTGCCGCGGAAAACACAAAAGGAGTTATCAGATGAAAAAGTTTTTGACCCGGGCCCTGCTGCTGGCCCTATCCCTGACCCTGCTGGCCGGCTGCGGCAGCGGGAAGGGGGACGCCTCCTCCGACAGCGAGAAGAATGTGGATCTGTCCGCCTTTGCCCAGGATGAGATCAAGAAGTATGAGAGCATGGATCTGCTGTCCAAGATGGATGACGAGGTGGTGGATACCTTCTACCCCGAGCTGAAGAAGATGGACGACCAGGAACTGCTGGTGTATATGTGTGAGCGGGACCCCGCCCCTGTGGGGGACTTCGTGCTGGTCAAGGCGGCCTCCTCTGAGGATGTGGACACCGTGAAGCAGCTGCTGCAGGACCGCATCAACTATATGGTGGGGGACGGAAACGGCCCCGGCGGCGCCTGGTACCCCGAGCCCACCGAGATGTGGGAGAATCAGTCCCGCATCGTCGCCAACGGCAATTATGTGATGCTGGTGGTGAGCGAGGACTGTGACAAGGTCGTTGAGGACTTCAACGCCCTGTTCTAAGCGAAAAACGGATCTGAAAAGCTCCCGCGGAGCGCTGCGGGAGCTTTTTGAGACCGGCCCGCTGCACAATGCCCGATCCTTTTCCCCCTCCCCGTCCCCGCAGGGGGCGGGGGCATGGTTCTCCGTCTCCCGGAGAAGGCAAAATGGAATTGACAACTACATAAAAGGAGTCTGACTTATGAAGCGCTTTATTTCATTGGCCATTCTGGCCGCCCTGTCCCTGTCCCTGCTGATCGGCTGCGGAAGCAGGGGCAGCGGCTCCGCCTCCTCCGGCGGCGCAATTTCCGGCGGGACCTCCACTGGGACCTCCTCCTCCGCCCCCGATGTATCCGAGCCGGACGTGTCCGCCCCCGATGTCTCTCAGCCGGAGCAGCCCGACGCCTCCCAGCCCGGGACGGACAGCAAGCCCGCCCTGACCCTGAGTAAGACCGACTTTACCCTGAAGTCCGCCGGGGCCAGCTGGAGGCTGACCGTCTCCGGCGGTGACGGGGAGCAGGTGCAGTTCACCTCCAGCGACGAAAGCGTGGCCACCGTGGCCCAGGAGGGCACCGTGACCGCCGTGGCCCCCGGCAAGGCCACCATCACCGCCGCCAGCGGCGACCTGACCGCCCAGTGCATCGTGCGCTGCCGCTGGACCGAGAGCACCTCCGACGGCTCCGAAGGGGACAGCACCTCCGCCGCCAAGAGCGTGGATCTGGCGGGCTTCTACACCACCATCGCCGGCAAGTACGACATGAGCCGTCTGGAGCCCGTGGACGCCGCCGTGCAGGAGACCTTCTACCCCGAGCTGATGCAGGTGAACACCAACCAGCGGCTGGTGTATATGTGTGCCATGAACCCCGCCCCCATCGGCGACCTGGTGCTGGTGGAGGTGGCCGACGCCAAGGATGTGGACACTGTGAAGGCCCTGCTTCAGGCCCGGATCAGCTATATGGTGGGGGACGGCACCCGTCCCGGCGGCGCCTGGTATCCAGAGCCCACGGACATGTGGGAGAATGAGTCCCGCGTGGTGTCCAACGGCAACTATGTGATGCTGGTGGTGTGCGAGAACTGCGACAGCATCGTATCTGACTTCAACGCCCTGTTCTAAGGGCGCGGCTCTGCTTACTTAACTTTACTGGGAGGACTCTCCATGGTATTTTCCACCCCGCTGTTCTGCTTTTACTTCCTTGTGCTCACCCTGGCGGTCTACTACGTCGTCCCCCGGCGGTGGCGCAACGGGGTGCTGCTGGTGTCCTCCCTGGTATTCTACTACTGGGGGGAGCGGAGCTACACCGTCATCATGTTCCTGTCCACCGCCATCGACTACACCCACGGCCTGCTGGTAGAGCGGTGCAAGGCGAAGGGCAACGACAGGGGGGCGCGGATGGCGGTGGCCTCCTCGGTGATCTTCAATCTTGCCCTGCTGTTCTACTTCAAGTACTGGGACTTCCTTGCCGCCTCCCTCCAGTCCATGGGGCTGACCTTCATGCAGGTGAAGAACATCCACCTGCCCATCGGCATCAGCTTCTACACCTTCCAGACCATGAGCTACACCGTGGACGTGTACCGGGGGGACGCCCGGGCCCAGCGGTCCATCCTGAACTTCGGCACCTTTGTCACCCTGTTTCCCCAGCTCATCGCCGGCCCCATCATCAAGTATAAGGATCTGGGGGATCAGATCGACCGGCGCACCTGCTCCGCGGAGAAGTTCGCCTCCGGCGTGCAGGTCTTCATGGTGGGCATGGCCAAGAAGCTGCTGATCGCCAACAATCTGGGCCAGCTGTGGGACGCCAGCCTGATCGGAACGGGGGGCATGTCCGTGGCCGGGGCGTGGCTGGGGGTGGCCGCCTTCTCCCTTCAGCTGTACTTCGACTTCTCCGGCTACTCGGATATGGCCGTGGGTCTGGGGCGGATGCTGGGCTTTGAGTTTCTGCCCAACTTCGACCACCCCTATGTCTCCCGCTCCATCACCGAGTTCTGGCGGCGGTGGCACATCTCGTTGGGCACCTGGTTCAAGGAGTATCTGTATATCCCCCTGGGGGGCAGCCGGGTGGGCCATATCCGGAAATATCTGAATTTGCTCATTGTGTGGGGGGCCACCGGCCTTTGGCACGGGGCCAGCTGGAACTATCTGATCTGGGGGCTGTACTTCGGTGTGCTGCTGGTGCTGGAAAAGCGCTTCTGGCTGGACTGGCTGGGGCGGCATCGGGTCTTTGCCCATGTGTATACCCTGTTTCTGGTGCTGGTGTCCTGGGCCATCTTCGCCATTGAGGACTTCGACCGGCTGAGACAGTATCTGAAGGTCATGTTCGGCCTGGGCGGCGTGCCGGTGGTGAACAGCGCCTTCGGCTACTGCCTGATGAACTATCTGCCCAGCCTGGTCATTGCCTGCATCGCCGCCACCCCCGTGGGAGTGACGGTGTATGGCCGCCTGTCGGAGCAGAAAAAGATGGTTTTGTCCGGCGTACTGGTGGCCGGGGGTCTGGTGGTGTGCACCGCCTATCTGGTGGCCAGCACCTATAACCCCTTCCTGTATTTCCGGTTCTGAGAGGAGGCGAGCACAGTGAATCAAAAGTTTTCCCGGTTTCTGACGGCGCTGTTCTGCGCCTTTCTGGCGGGGATTACGGCGGTCAGCCTGATCCTGCCCAAGCAGAGCTTCTCCCCCCAGGAGAACCGCTATCTGCAGTCCGCCCCCGTCCTGTCCTGGAAGAACATCAAAAGCGGAAAGTTCATGTCTCAGGCGGAGGACTGGACCGCCGACCACATCGCCGGGCGGGACTTCTGGGTGACCCTGAAGGCCCGGTGCGAGACCCTGCTGGGCAAGAAGGAGAACAACGGCGTCTACTTCGGCACCGACGGCGAGACCCTGTTCGCACAGTATACCCCACCAGCCGATCTGGAGGAGCGCATGGGCTATCTCAATGCCATGGCGGATAAGCTGTCCGTGCCGGTGTACTTCTCGCTGGTGCCGGACAAGAGCTATGTGTACGCCGGGCTGCTGCCCCAGGGAGCGCCCCTGCGGGACGACGGCTCCGCCAGCGCCGCTGCGGCGGGGCTGTGCTCCGACAGGATCACCTTTATCGACCTGTACTCCGCCCGGTGGGGGGAGGACAGCTTTTACCGCACCGACCACCACTGGACCACCATGGGGGCCTATACGGGGTATCTGACCCTGAGTCAGGCCATGAACGGCTCCTCCACCCTGATGGAGGACGAGCCCAGGCTGGAGAGCGACCGGTTCTTCGGCACCACATGGTCCTCTTCCGGGGCCACCTGGGTCAAGCCGGACAGCATCTACACCTGGGTGTCCGACAAGCTGGGCTTTCAGGTCACCGCCTATCCCAACGGCAAGCCCGTGGAGGGGCAGCTGTATGTGCGGGAAAAGCTGGAGACAAAGGATAAATACGCCATGTTCCTTGGGGGCAACCAGCCCCTGTGCGTCATTGAAAACCCCAACGGCACACGGGGAAGGCTGCTGGTCATCCGGGACTCTTACTCCGACAGCCTGGCCCCCTTCCTGGCCCAGGACTATCAGGAGGTGCACCTGTTCGACCTGCGGTATAACCTGACCCCTATCTCCCAGTATGTGGAGGAGAACGGCATCGGCCAGGTGCTGGTGCTGTACTCCGCCAGCAACTTCGCCACCGACGCCAACCTGCGGCTGATCGCCCGGTAAGGCAGGAAAAATTAACTCCCAATTCTTTTTTGTGTTCCCCGCCCCCGCAGGGGGCGGGGAACACTGGTATTTCTTCTGCAAAGGAACACGAAATGAAATGGGGATAAAATTAAAGCCCCGGCGCCAAAACGGCGCCGGGGCTTCCAGCTTGTCGAAAAAGTCTTTTCGACAAGCTGGAGAAGATTTTGAAACTTTGAAAAAGTTCCAAAATCTTATGA
>CAKUHV010000075.1 GCA_934659445.1 uncultured Oscillospiraceae bacterium
AACCCGCTCCGCTGGGCTTTTGTGGGGGCCCCATTTGGTTCGTTTTATGCATCATGTAGGGCCCGATGCCTCATCGGGCCGAACCCCCGTGCGTAGGGCGCGACGACCCGGCGCGCCGCCAAACGTCGGGCGGGAGGGTATAAAACCCGATCACCGGAACACCACGTTTTCCGAGATCTCGCTCAGGGCCCGGGCGGCCTCCATATCATACCGGCCGCAGCGGGCCAGGTCGGACAGAGTGAGGATGCCCACCACCCGGCCCTTCTCTACCACCGGCAGGCGGCGCACCTGCTGCTGGGCCATGAGGGCCCCCGCCTGAAGGCAGTCCATATCCGGGCTGGTGTAGGCGCAGGCGCGGGACATGATGTCCCGCACGGGGGTCTGGGCCGGGTCGTCCTCCGGGGCGATGCACCGCAGGATGATGTCCCGGTCGGTGACCATCCCCCGCAGCCGCCCGTCCCGGCTGCACACGGGCAGGGCCCCCACGTTGTGCCGGGACAGCAGCCGGGCGGCCAGAGCCGCCGAGGAGCCGGGCTCCACCGTCACCACGCCCGAGGTCATCAGCTCCTTTACCAACATAAAACCACCGCCTTTTCGTTCCTGCCCCTATCCTGCCCCGGCCTGCGGCCGATTATACGGGCATATCCCGCCGCCCCGGGGCATAGAGTGGCATGATCCTGCAAAAGAGGGGGCGGTGCGTTGAAGGAAAACGGGGACAGGCTGCTCCGGGCGGTGCGCCGGGGCGTGGGGCTGGCGGTGTGCGCGGTGCTGGTGTGGATGGCGGCGGTCACAGCCGATCCGGCGGCGGTGGAAAGCGCCCTGGGCGGCGGGGAGGAACGTGCAGCGGTGGCCCTTCTGGCGGGGCAGACCCGGGTGCCGCCAGCGGAGGGGCAGGAGGGTGCGCTGGAGCTGCTGCTCCGGCACGTCCCCCTTCTGGCCCGGGGGCGCGGGCTCATCCTGCCCGGAGAGGCCAACGGGGAGGTCCCACAGACCGGGCAGTCCATAGAGGAGCACGACGACGATACGGACCAGCCCCAGCTTCAGCCCCCGGTGGGGGAGGACGGTGTTGTGGAGCTGACGGCGCAGGGGAAGGAGGGCAGCCAGTATCTGTCCCGGGACGGGCTGTATCTCTATAACCGCAGCAAGCTGGAGCTGACTCCGGCGGTGCTGGACGAGGGCAAGGTGGACTTTACCCTTGGGGAGGGCCCCCAGATCCTGATCTATCACACCCACGGCAGCGAGGCCTATACCCAGAGCGACGGCCAGACCTATACCCAGAGCGACCCCTACCGCACCACCGACTGTACCCGCAATGTGGTCCGGGTGGGGGAGGAGATGGCCCGGATCTTCCGCAGCTACGGCTTTCAGGTGATCCATGACACGGAGCTGTACGACTACCCCGCCTACAGCGGGGCCTATGAGCGCTCCGGGGCGGCGGTGCGCCGGTGGTTGGAGGAGTATCCCACCATCCGGCTGACTCTGGACGTACACCGGGACGCGCTGGTGGGCAGCGACGGGGCTGTCTATAAGCTCATCAGTCAGGAAAACGGCCGCCGGGCGGCCCAGGTGATGCTGGTGGTGGGCACGGGGCACGAGGGCTGGAGGGACAATCTGGCCCTGGGAGTGCGCGTCCAGCGGGAGCTGCTGGCGGACTATGTGACCCTGGCCCGGCCGGTGGTGCTGCGCAGCGGAAAGTACAATCAGGACTGTCTGCCCGGCAGCCTGCTGGTGGAGGTGGGGGGACACGGGAATACCCTCACCGAGGCGCTGGACGGGGCGCGGCTGTTCGCCGTCAGCGCCGCCCAGGTGTTCTCCGGCCTTTGACTGTCGAAAAAGTGGCGAAGCCACTTTTCCGACAGGCTCCAACAGGCCCCCGGCGCAGCCGCGCCGGGGGCCTGTTTGTGTGTTATGCTCCGTTTTCCTCCGCCCGGGCGTCCCCGTAGTCGGTGAAGATCCCCCGGATGCCCGCGGCCCGGACGGCGTTCTGGGCCTCCAGCCCGTTGATGGTGTGGACATACAGGGGCACGCCAAGGGCTTTCATCCCCCTGATGTAGCCCTTTACCTCGGACAGGGACCAGTCGAAGACCACCGCCTCGATCTGCCGGCCCTTAAGGTAGCCGCCCACCCGGACGGGGTCGGCCTTCTCCTTCCATGTCATCAGGTAAAGCGTGATCCAGATGTGAGAAAACCCCGCGTCGTGCACCGCCTGATACTCCCCCGTGCTGTAGATCTGCACGATGAACTGGTCCCGCAGTTCGGGATACCGCCGGGCGATCAGCCTGGCCGCGTCGGTGCTGCGCTCCTTCACGTCGGTGACGATCTTCGCGTCGGGGTGCGCCCCCATCCAGTCCGCCAGCGTGTCCAGAGTGAGGGACTCAAAGCCGTACTGGGTGCGCACCTGCTCAAACTGGGCCAGAGTCAGGCCGTGATAATCGCTGTACCACGCCTGCCAGTCGTGGACGCACACCAGCTGGTCGTCCGTGGTCCAGCAGAAGTCCAGCTCCAGGGTGCGGTAGCCCTGGGCGTAGGAGTGGTTTAGGGCCTCCAGACTGTTGCTGCCCGCCTGGTCCGCCGGGGTGACGCCCCCGGCGTGAAGGACGAAGTCGGTGTCGTCGTACAGAAGGGCGGGGGGCGTGGGCTCCGGCTGGGGCTCCGGCGGCGGGGCGGGCATGGCGGCTCCCGCCGCCAGCAGCACGGACAGGCAGATACAGGCAAGATCTATCATGGGATGTTCTCCTTTGGGTCGGATGTGGATGGGACATGGGGGACGCGGCCGTTGCAGCTAAGCCTCCCCCACCTAGGGGGAAGGTGGCCTGCAGGGCCGGATGAGGGGGCGAACGGTGGAACGGCGGGCCGATGAGGACATCGGCCCCTACGGGATGCGGATATGTGCCATCCTCCCAAAAACAGGGGCGGGGACAAGCCCCGCCCCCGTTTTTGATTTTCACAAAACTTAAAATTCCGCGTTGCCCACCGTTCTCGGATGCAGCTCCGCCCCACAGGCACAGCCTGTGGGGACCCCGATTTGAAATGCGCTTGGCGGAAGTGAATTCCGCCTGCGCAAATTCTCGCTGCGCTGCGAATTTACGGCGCACAGCGCCGCCCCATCTGCGATGGGGCCCCGACGTGGAGCCAGGGAAGGTGCAAGCCGCGATGCTCCGTTTCCTTTTCTCAGAACTCCGCGTTGCCCACCGTTCTCGGATGCAGCTCCACGTCGCGGATGTTGTTGATGCCGGTGAGGTACATGACCATCCGCTCGAAGCCCAGGCCGTAGCCGGCGTGGCGGCAGGAGCCGTACCGCCGCAGGTCGCAGTAGTACTTGTAGTCCTCCGGGTTCATGCCCAGCTCCTTGATGCGGCTCTCCAGTATGTCCAGACGCTCCTCACGCTGGCTGCCGCCGATGATCTCGCCGATGCCGGGCACCAGGCAGTCGGCAGCGGCCACGGTCCTGCCGTCATCGTTCATGCGCATATAGAAGGCCTTGATCTCCTTGGGGTAGTCGGTGACGAACACCGGGCGCTTGAAGATCTGCTCGGTGAGATACCGCTCGTGCTCGGTCTGCAGGTCGATGCCCCACTCCACGGGGTAGTCGAACTTCTGGCCGCTCTTTTTCAGCAGCTCCACCGCCTCGGTGTAGCTCACCCGGCCGAAGTCGGAGGAGGCCACATGCTCCAGCCGTTCCTTCAGCCCCTTATCCACAAAGGAGTTGAAGAAGTCCATCTCGTCGGGGCACTTGGCCATGACGTAGTTGATGATATACTTGATCATGGCCTCGGCGGTGTCCATGTAGTCCCCCAGGTCGGCAAAGGCCATCTCGGGCTCTACCATCCAGAACTCGGCGGCGTGGCGCTGGGTGTTGGAGTTCTCCGCCCGGAAGGTGGGGCCGAAGGTGTATACGTTGCCGAAGGCCATGGCGAAGTTCTCGGCGTTGAGCTGGCCGGACACGGTCAGGCTGGTCTTCTTGCCGAAGAAGTCCTGGCTGTAATCCACCTTGCCGTCCGGCGTCTTGGGTACGTTGTCCAGATCCAGGGTGGTCACCTGGAACATCTCTCCGGCGCCCTCGCAGTCGCTGGCGGTGATGATGGGGGTGTGGACATAGACGAAGCCCCGGTCCTGGAAGAAGCAGTGGATGGCGTGGGCGGCGGCGCTGCGCACCCGGAAGGCGGCGGAGAACAGGTTGGTGCGGGGCCGCAGGTGCTGAATGGTGCGCAGAAATTCCACGCTGTGGCGCTTTTTCTGCAGGGGGTAGTCGGGGGCGGAGGGGCCCTCTACGGCGATGGAGGCGGCCTTCACCTCCAGGGGCTGCTTGGCGTCGGGGGTGAGCACCACGGTGCCGCGGACGATCAGGGCGGCGCCCACGTTCTGGCCCGCGATCTCCTTATAGTTGTTCAGCACATTGGCGTCCATGACCACCTGCAGATTCTTGAAGCAGGAGCCGTCATTCAGCTCGATAAAGCCGAAGGTCTTCATATCCCGGATGGTGCGGGCCCAGCCGCATACGGTGACAGTCTGTCCGCTCAGTGCCTCACGGTCGGCAAAGATGGCGGCGATGGTGGTGCGTTCCATATTGATCCACTCCATTTGCAGTTTGCCCCCGCCCGCCGGGCGGAGGAGTAAAAAGTTACCCTTTAGTATAGCAGTTTTTCCGCGGTTTTCAAGGGGGACGGCCATTTTCTTCGCCGCCTGCCGTTGAAAAATGACCGTCCGCCGGGTTTTGCTGGACGGAATCCGGACGGGAGGATATACTGAGAGTACAAAAGAGAGGAAGGAATCTTCGGTTCCCTCTGATGAGGGAGGCTTGGGGCGGGCGGCCAAAGGCGGCCCCTACGGCATGTAATGTTCCGTAATACCCGTAGGGGCTGCCCCGCGTGGCGGCCCGCGGGCGGATGATATCCGCCCCTACATCGTCGTCGCAAGCTACGCATCATTCATTTCCGCCGGGGCGGCGAAAATTCATTCGCTCCGCTGCTCCTCCTCTCCCCACAAAACCCGCTTTGCTGGGCTTTTGCGGGGGCCCCATTTCACTTGTCGGGGGGCATATCATGCGCCCCTCTGGGGGTCATAGGGGGCACAGCCCCCTATACACCTAAAAGGGCGGGCGGGTGGGCTATCTAAAAAAGGAGGTGTTCCCCCTGAAGATCCAATTCAAACCGACCCCGGGCCAGCAGGAGCCCGTTCTCACCCTGTCCGCCCAGCGGCTGACCCCGGAGCTGGAGGCCCTTCTGCGGCGGCTGGAACGGGAGTGTCCCCCTCCCATCTCCGGCTGGCAGGGGGACAGGGTCACCCCTCTGGAGCACCACGACCTGCTGCGGTGCTATACCGCCGGCCAGAAGGTGCTGGCCCAGACTCTGGACGGGCAGGAGTACACCCTGCGCCTGCGGCTGTACGAGCTGGAGGAGCTTCTCTCCCCCTCCCGCTTCGCCCGCATCTCCAACGGAGAGATCGTCAATCTGAAGGCGGTGACCGCCCTGGACCTGTCCCTCACGGGCACCATTCAGATGACCCTCACCGGGGGCGTGGTCACCTACGTCTCCCGGCGGTATGTGAAGAAGATCAAACAGACCCTGAACCTGGAAAGGAGGCGGATGGGATGAACCGATTTCGACCTTATCTGCGGCCCGCTCTGACCGGCGGCGTCATTGCGGCCGCCGCCCTGTGGCTGCTGTGCTTTTTCATCGCGGGCATCAACCTGTTCGGCGGACGCTTCGATCTGGCGGACACCCTCTACCGCATGGACCTGGCCACGGACGAGGCGTATCTGTTCTTCGGCAGCCGCTTCTGGGCGGCGGCCTATCAGGTGGGCACCGTGTTTTTGCTGGGGGCCGCCGTGGGGATCTCCACCGCCCCCTTTGCCGAGGACGGCCCCACCCTGCTGAAGCGCTCCCTGCTCCACTTCATTCTCACCGGCCTGCTGGCCGTGGCCGCCGGGTGGTTCGTCTATCCCCCCTATGTGGTGCTGTGCTTCTACATCACCCTGTACGCCCTGATCTGGCTGGGCCGCTGGGTGGGGTGGTATATGGAGGTGGCCGACCTGCGCGCCCTGCTGGGGCTTTCTCCCGCCCCCTCCCCCCTGAAATGGCGGGAGACCCTGCCCTACCTCTTCTTCGCCCTGACGGCGGGGATGGCGGTGCCCCTGCTGCTGTCTTTCATCGACGCGCCGGACGTGCCCGTGCTGACCCAGCTGCTGTACCCCTATATACTGCTGCCCGTGGCCTGCCTGTGCGCCGGGATCTCTCTGGGGCGGCGCAGCGGCTTCTGCCCCCTGTTCCCCCTGATGTGCGCCCTGTGCTGGCTGCCCACGGCGGCGCTGTGGCTGAATGTCTACCCCGTGTTCTATCTGCTGCTGGCCTTTGTCCCCGCCCTGCTGGGCAACCTGCTGGGGGCCTGGGGCCGGGCCAGAAGGGAGGGCTGAACATGGAGCTGTACCTCTTCTTCGCCGCCGCTCTGCTGCTGCCCTTCAGCGGCCAGCTGGCCCTGCTCCGCCTGAGCCGCCGCCATCCCCGCCTGCGCTTTGCCCGTTGGCTGCTGCTGGCCATCCCCGCGGTGTTCGTTCTGCTGGCCGCGGGGGCTGTGGGGGAGGGCGGCCTGTTCTCCGGCCTTGCGGCGTTGTTTTATCTGGCCGACGGCGTGCTGGCGCTGGCGGGGTGGGGGCTGGGCTGGCTGGCGGACCTGATCTGGAGCAGGAGAGGATGACCCCCCGGTAAGGGGGCAAAGCGGGCGGCGCGATGAGGCCGATTCCCCCTATCAGGGGGAAATGTCCCGAAGGGACAAAAGGGGTAGGGATCATCGGGCCCTACGGCGTGTAACGTTCGTATTTTCCCGTAGGGGCCGCCCCATGTGGCGGCCCGCGGGCGGATGATATCCGCCCCTGCGGGGACACGGGGGCGGGGCCCCACACCACTAAAATGGGTGGGAGGGTGGGCATAAAAATTTCCCATGATAAAGCCCCCCTTGCGGCAGCAAGGGGGGCATAGCTGTTTATTCCAGACCCGCCGACTCGAAGGCGGACGCGGGCAGCACGTCGCTCAGCTCCATGAGCACGGGGGACAGGCCGCCGCCGGTTTGCAGGATGGGGGAGCGCACAGGCACGTTGGGGGAGGGCATGGGCCCCGTGGGCAGACACATGGCCGCCAGCAGGCCGTTTTCCTCCGGCCGCCACAGCAGCGCCCCCCGGTGCAGGGATATGATGTGCTGGATCACGGCCAGCCCCATCCCCGCCCCCTTGCCGGGCAGGGGGAGCGGTCCGGTGGAGGTGAGGGTGAGCAGCTCGTCCAGCTGACGGGGGGTCAGAGCGCCCCCCTGACGCAGCAGAAGGATGGCCTGTCCGGGCCGCTGGAGCAGGCGCAGCACCAGCTCCCTTCTGGGGCTGTTCTTGGCGGCGTTGGACAGCAGCCCCAGCACCGCGATGGGCAGCAGCTCGGGGTCGCCGGGGATCAGCAGAGAGCCCGCCCCCCCGCGGTAGGTCAGGGCGACGTCCCCCTCGCTGAGCAGGGCGCCCGCCTCGCCGGACAGCTGGGTGCACAGCCGGGCCAGATCCAGCGGGATGAGATGGGGGACGATCTCCCCCTGCTGGGCGCGGGAGAGATACTCCAGATTCCGGTTCATCCGGCACAGCTGGTAAAAGCTCTGGCGGAAGGCTGCCAGATGATACAGCGTATCGCTGTCCGCCCGGCGCTCCAGCACGGGGGTGAGCTGCCGGAATTCCAGCAGCAGGTCGTTCTGCACCTGCCGCAGCTGCCGGGTAAAGCCCTCCAGCTGGGCGGAGGTGAGGGCCGTCTGCGCCGCCGGGGCCAGCAGCACCCGGCCGCTGCCCTGCTGACAGGTCAGATGGAAGGAAAAGCTGGTCTGTCCCCAGGAAAAAGAGCCGCTTTGGGACTGGGGCTCGTCCCCTGCGGGCAGATGGAGCGGAGCGGGGTCCCCCGGCTCGAGTCCGGGCAGCAGCCGCCGGGCCGCCGCGTTCAGAGCGGACACCGCCCCGTGCTCCAGGTCGAAGGCGGCCTGGGGGATCTGATCTAAGGAAGAGGACTGGGACATGAAGTACCTCCCGCGGCCAGGGGCCGCTCTTTCTTTTTCGGGATGCGCGGCGGCGGGCAATGCTCCGGAGCATGGGGACGGAGATAGTGTGTCTTCCGCAGGCCGTGCTGCAGCATCAAATTATTACCAGTATAACAAAAAAAGCGGGGCGGAACAAGGGGCAAAGAGCAGAGAAGTGTAAAAACAGGCACAGGAGCCGCGCAGAAGGGAGAAAAAAGGGGACAGGTCAGCGGAAAAGGGCCGCCGCCGGGCGTGGACCGCCGGGTTGCCGCCGCCGGAGCACCCTTAAAGCCACGTCAGCGCGGGGCGAAAGTGACGTTAGCCGGGACCAAAGGGAGGCGGGACGGAAATAAAGGGAAAAGGAAAGCGGGAAAAGGCGGGGAAAATATGCGCAAAACCAAAAAATTTGTGCAAATTATTGCGCTTTTTCCCCTATACAAAAATCGTGAAGATGGGGTATAATATGGACGCCTTCAGTTGACAGAGACGGATGAGTACGCCGGTGCGCGTCCGGCTCTGTCAACTGAGGGCTACCCAACGGCAGCCATTTCCCCCGTGTCCGGCCTGCACGGACAGTCCGGGGAGTTTGAAAAAGAAAGGAAGCAATAGTTATGAGCATCAAAGTCGGTATCAACGGATTTGGCCGTATCGGCCGTATGGTCTTCCGGGCCAGCCTGAATCATCCCGAGATCGAGATCGTGGGCATCAACGACCTGTGCCCCGCCGAGTATCTGGCCTATATGCTGAAGTACGACACCATGCACGGCAAGTGCGAGGCTGAGATCTCCTCCACCGAGAAGGCCATTGTGGTCAACGGCA
>CAKUHV010000076.1 GCA_934659445.1 uncultured Oscillospiraceae bacterium
CCCGTTTTTGGTATAAGGGGCTCCGCCCCCTATGACCCCCGGCGGGCGGATGATATCCGCCCCTACAAGGTATTACGGGCGATATATGCCCCTACCGCAACGTTTGATCCAACTCCCGGCACAGCTCCACGGTGGATAGGAACATGGCCTCCATCTCCAGGGCGAACTGCAGGAGTTGCTCATTCATAAGGTCGGTGAGGAGTTTATTGCCGTCCCGGTCCAGCAGCTCCCGCAGCCGGTTTTCCTTGTTCTGGACGCTGGCGGTGATGCTGTGATATTCCGGGTCGTCGAAGACGCGGCCCATGCGGCGGGCCGTGACGAATTCATAGAGCGCATTTGTTAAGTCATTCATCAGAGATACAACTCCTTTTAGACCATATGGTCTAAAGTTGCTTACATTATATTCAGACCGAACGGTCGTGTCAAGAGGAGAATGAGCGCAAAATGGAAATTTTGGCGAAAAACTTAATTGCTTTGCGCGCAGAAAGAAAATGGACCCGAAAAGTTGTTTCGGAAAAAATCGGAATTGCAGAGCGTACCTATCAGCGTTATGAAAATGCGGAACGGGAGCCTGCTGCGTCCGTTTTGGTCGCTTTGGCTGATTTATACGGCGTCACCATCGACTATCTGGTGGGGCGCACAGACCAATGACATAGGGAGAGAGATATGGAACCTGTTACCGTCATCGGCGCCGGACTGGCGGGCAGCGAGGCCGCCTGGCAGCTGGCCCGGCGGGACATCCCCGTGCGCCTGCTGGAGATGAAGCCCCAAAAAATGACCCCCGCCCACCACAGCGCTGACTTTGCGGAGCTGGTGTGCTCCAACTCCCTGCGCTCCGACCAGCTCGAGAACGCCGTGGGCCTGCTGAAGGAGGAGCTGCGCCGCTGCGGCTCCCTCATCATGGCCTGCGCCGACGCAAACCGGGTGGAGGCTGGGGGCGCTCTGGCCGTGGATCGCCACGCCTTTTCCGCCGCGGTGACGGAGAAGCTCCGCTCCCACCCCAACATCACCGTGGAGGAGGGGGAGGTCACCCGGATCCCCCCGGAGGGTCAGGTCATTGTGGCCACCGGGCCCCTGACCTCCGACGCCCTGTCCGGGGCCATCGCGGAGCTGTTCCCCCAGAACAGGTATCTGAATTTCTTCGATGCGGCCGCCCCGCTGGTCACCTTCGAGAGCATCGACATGGACAGCGCCTTCTTTGCCTCCCGCTATGACCGGGGCACCCCGGACTACATCAACTGCCCCATGACAGAGGAGGAGTATCTGGCCTTCTGGCAGGAGCTGACCCACGCTCAGGAGGCGGAGGTCCACGGCTTTGAGGATTCCGGCGTGTTCGAGGGTTGTATGCCTGTTGAGGTCATGGCCCGCCGGGGCCGGGACACCCTGTGCTACGGCCCCCTGAAGCCCGTGGGTCTGCGGGACCCGAAGACGGGGAGGGAGCCCTTCGCCGTGGTGCAGCTGCGCAAGGACAACGCCCAGGGCAGCATTTACAACATCGTGGGCTTCCAGACCCACCTGCGCTGGCCGGAGCAGAAGCGGGTGTTCTCCATGATCCCCGCCCTGAAAAACGCGGAGTATGTGCGCTACGGCGTGATGCACCGGAACACCTTTCTGGACTCCCCCCGGCTGCTGGACCGGTACTACCGGGTGCAGGGGAACGAGCGCATTATGTTCGCCGGGCAGATCACCGGGGTAGAGGGCTATGTGGAGTCCACCGCCTCCGGCTGTCTGGCTGCCGTGGAGCTGGCCCGCCGTCTGGAGGGGAAGGAGCCGGTCAACTTCCCCCGGGAGACCGCGATGGGGGCCATGGCCCTGTACGTCAGTGACGGCAGCGTGGTGAACTTCCAGCCCATGAATGTGAACTTTGGCCTGATCCCGCCCCTGGGCTACCGGGTAAAGGGCAAGCGGAACAAAAACGCTGAGATCGCCAGACGGGCGCTGGAGAAGCTGGGGCAATTAGATCTGAATTGATTCCCGGATATAGGGGACAAAGCCCCCTGTGACCCCTGGGTGGCCGAAGAGTTCCCTTACGAACATGGAAACACCGTAGGGCGCGACGACCCGGCGCGCCGTACCTATGCAAGATTTGCGAGGATGACATAGGGGCCGATGTGCCAGCGGCCCGCGGGCGGATGATATCCGCCCCTACAAGATCACGGGGGAAGGAAACCGTAGGAACATCCTGTATCCATAGAAAGAATTAGACTGCCATAGAGGAAAGAAGGTACCTATGAAGATCATCGTTGACGCCATGGGCGGGGACAACGCCCCCCAGGCCCCCGTTCTGGCCGCTGTTCAGGCCAGCCGGGAGCAGAAGCTGGACATTGCGCTGGTGGGCCGGGGCGAGGAGATTTTGAAGGTGCTGGCGGACAACGGCATTCAGGACCTGCCCGCCGGGGTGGAGATCGTCCACGCCAGCGAGGTGGTGGAGATGTGCGACAACCCCGCCACCGCCTTCCGGGAGAAGAAGGACTCCTCCCTCACCGTAGGCCTGACCATGCTGAAAAACGGCCAGGGGGACGCCTTTGTGTCCGCCGGCTCCACTGGGGCCCTGCTGGCCGCCGCCACCCTGGTGACCAAGCGGATCAAGGGCATCCGCCGGGCGGCTCTGGCCCCCGTGGTGCCCACGGGCGGCGGCGGCGCGGTGCTCATCGACTGCGGCGCCAACGCCGAGTGCCCCCCGGAATATCTGATGCAGTTTGCCTATATGGGCAGCTACTACGCCGAGCATATTCTGGGCCGCCCGGAGCCCAGGGTGGGCCTGCTGAACATCGGCGCGGAGCCCAGCAAGGGCACCGCCCTTCAGACTGCGGTGTACCCCATGCTGGAGAAGGCGGGGCAGGAGGGCCGCATCAACTTCGCGGGCAACGTAGAGGCCCGGGAGGCCGTGGAGGGCGCGGTGGACGTGATCGTCAGCGACGGCTACTCCGGCAACATCTTCCTGAAGACCATGGAGGGCACCGGCCTGTTCATGGCCCGGGAGATGAAGAGGATGTTCAAAAGCAGCTTCAGGACCAAGGTGGCCGCCCTGCTGATGAAGGATCAGCTGAAGCAGTTCAAAAAGCTTATCAGCTCCGACGAGGTGGGGGGCACCGCCCTGCTGGGCATCTCCAAGCCGGTGATCAAGGCCCACGGCTCCTCCGGCCAGTACGCCTTTGTGAACGCCATCGCCCAGGCCGCCCGGTTTGCCTCCTCCGGCATCATTGAGAATATTACCGCCAACGTGGAGCAGATGCGCCTGGAAAAGCCGGAAAAGCCGGAGTGATCTCACGTCATAAAATGGAAAAACCCTATTGACAGCACAGGGGAATATGCATATAGTATTGAAGTACTGTGCCGTGGGGCAAAGCAACAAGAAAAAAGGAGCGATCTTTGTGATCTTTGAAAAGCTGTGCGAGCTGATCGCCGAGCAATTTAACGTTGACGCGGACTCCATCACCATGGACACCGCTTTTGAGGACGACCTGAACGCCGATTCCGTGGACATCGTGGACCTGAGCATGGCGCTGGAGGAGGCCTTCGGCATCGACGAGTTCGAGGAGGACGAGACCAGCGGCATTACCACCGTGGGCGATCTGGTGCGCCTGCTGCAGAAGAAGATCGACGGTTAAGCCCCACGGGGCTGCCGGACAGCGCTCCGCCGGAGAGGCGGGGCGCTGAGACTATTCAGGCCCAGTTGCTCTTTGTGCTTCCGGCTCTGCGGGGGCCGGAGCCGCAAAGAACGATTGAGAGCGTGCGAAAGGAAGGGCTCTATGAAGAGTTTGGAAGAAAAGCTGGGCTATACCTTTCGGGATCAGTCCCTGCTGGAGAATGCCCTGACCCACAGCTCCTGTGCCAACGAGAGCAAGGGCAGGCTGCAGAGCAACGAGCGGCTGGAGTTCCTGGGGGACTCCATTCTGGGCATGGTGGTGGCCGAGCACCTGTACCGCAACCACCCCGACCTGCCCGAGGGGGAGCTGACCCGCACCCGGGCGGCTCTGGTGTGCGAGGAGAGCCTGGTAGAGGTGGCCCGGGATCTGGGTCTGGGCGACTATCTGAAGCTGGGCAAGGGGGAGGAGGCCGGCGGCGGCCGCACCCGTCCCTCCATCCGGGCCGACGCGGTAGAGGCCGTTCTGGCCGCCGTCTATCTGGACGGGGGCATCGGCTCCGCCCGGAAGATCATCCAGAAATATATCCTCTCCCGGGAGATCGAGGGGCTGAACGCCACCCGGGACTATAAGACCGCTCTGCAGGAGCTGGTCCAGCGGGAGAGCGGACAGGTGCTGAAATACCAGCTCACCGGCTCCGAGGGGCCGGACCACGACAAGCGCTTTTTTGTGGAGGTACAGCTCAACGGCAGTCCCGTGGGCTCCGGTCAGGGCCACAGCAAGAAGGAAGCGGAGCAGATGGCGGCCAAGGCGGCCATCGCAAAGCTGAAGAAGTAAGCAATGACCCCCGGCGGGCTGATGTCCGCCGGGGGTCGTTTTTGGGCGCAGCAGGCAGCTGCGAAGCAGGAGGGGGGCTGAAGCGCTCTGAAAGTTTTTTTGAACTCCCAATTCTTTTTTGTGTTCCCCGCCCCCGCAGGGGGCGGGGAACACTGATAGTTCTTCTGCAAAGGAACACGAAATGAAATTGGTTTTTTTGAAAAGACTGAAAAAAGTGGTTGACAAATCGGTTAGCATATGCTAATCTAATCGTGGTTAGAGAAGCTTTACTCCTTCTTTTCAATACACCTCCCATTGACACAAAACACTCTAACTGCCAGAACGGTGTGGGGGAGCGCAGGCCCCCATACCAGAACACCCCCGGAGACGCAGACTCCGGGGGTGTTCCTTTTTGCTTTGCGGTCAGACAGATGTTCCGCCAACCGGGGTGGGCTGCGGGGATCAGTCGGCCCAGTGCTTCAGCTTCGGCACAACGGCCTCCATATGGGCGCGGACCTGCTCGGCGGGCCAGCTCTCGCTCGACATGTGGGCCACGCAGAAGTCGATCAGCTGCTCTTTGCTGGTGTATTTGAACTGACCGTCTGTGTAGCACCACATGCAGTAATCCTCGTTGAAGGCGCCATCGGACTCCTTACTGATGGTGGTGTCGTCAAGGGGCATCCCGCAGCACTGGCAGATCAGCTGTCTGGGGGAGCCCAGCAGGGTGTTGATGGAGACGTTGAAGAGCTTGGACAGCAGCTTCAGCGTCTCCGGGTTTGGGGTGGTCTCGCCGTTCTCCCAGCGGGATACGGCCTGGCGGGTCACGAAAAGCTGCTCCGCCAGCTCCTCCTGAGACAGACCCTTTTTGGTTCTCAGCTCCAACAGAATGTTTTTGGTTTCCATACAGATCACCTCCTCGGCAGAACTTTACCACGGGATGGGCGGATGGGCAAGCAACCGTCTGTTGCCCCGCCGGTCAAGGGGATAAAGACAGGCACAGCCCGCGCTGTGTCTGTTCCGTGACCGCATTATTTTTTTCGGTTACAGTACCACAGCAGGGCGGCGATGCCCACCCCGCCCACCAGGTTGCCCAGAGTAACGGGCAGCAGATTGCGCGACAGGAAATTGCCCACGGTGAGGGCGGACAGGTCCACCCCCATCTCGGCGGCCAGCCGGGCGTATGCGGGGACGGCCTTGGCCGTCAGCCCCGCGGGGATGTAATACATATTGGCCACGCAGTGCTCAAAGCCGCACAGAACGAAGTAGCACACGGGCAGGAAGGCGCCGATAAAGCGTCCGGCGGTGTCCTTGGCGGTCATGGCCAGGATGACAGCCAGACAGACCAGCAGGTTGCACAGGATGCCCAGCACAAAGGCGTTACCGAAGGACAGGGCGCACTTTCCGGCGGCCAGCTTCATGGTGAATACGGCCAGCAGTCCGCCGGAGTAGTTCAGCTGGCCGGAGAAGGCGCAGTCGGCCGCCACCAGCAGAGAGCCGGCGAGGTTGGACAGATATACGATCGCCCAGTTGCGCAGCATCCCGGCAAAGGTGCACTGGCGCTCCAGCAGGGAGATGGCAATCAGACAGTTGCCGGTGAACAGCTCCGCCCCGGACATGATCACCATGCCCAGCCCGAAGGGGAACAGCAGGCCGCACACCATGCGGGCCGTCCAGGTGTCGGTAATGCCGTAGGCCGCCGTATTGGTGGCGGCGCAGCCAAAGGCGATCAGGGCCCCCGCCAGCATACCAAGCAGGACCAGCTGGGCGGCGGGACGTTTTGTTTTTGCGCTGCCGGCCTGGGCATACAGAGCGACGGTCTGCGCGGGGGAGAGAAATCCGTTATCCATTGGGAATGCTCCTTTCAACGGGAAGATCGGCTGCCGATCAGGGGGTCATCCGGTCAAAGGAGCGGTATTTCTCCTTTACCAGATCGATGAACGCGCGGGCGGCGGGGGAGAGGAAGGCGTTTTTCTTATAGGCCGCCATCAGATTGGCGGTGATGGGCGGCTCGCCCACGGTGAAGAAGGACAGCTTGTCCATGTAGGGGGTGCGCAGGATGCCGCTTTCAAACAGGAAGGACACCCCCATCTTCTCCGCCGTCAGGTTGATGGCCGTGTTGTTGTTGGTGGTGATCAGGATGTCCTTCGGCTCCATATTGTGGGAGGAGAAGGCGTTGTACAGCAGCTTGGATACCCACCAGTCGGCGGGCAGCATGATCACCCGCTCCTGCCCCAGGCGGGACAGGTCGAAGTGCTTGGGGGCGGTAAAGGGGCTGTCCACCCCCTTCACCAGGGGGTTGTCCCTGTGGATGCACAAGAGCACCCGCTCGTGGATCACCTGCTCATAGGTCAGCTCCCCCAGATCGATCGGCGTGGGGCCCAGACAGAAGTCGGTGATCCCGTCCTGGGCCAGGGCGGGCAGCTGGGGCACCGGACACTCGTGCAGCACCAGATGGACGTCGGGATAGAGCTCAGAAAAGCGGGGCATGATGTCCGGCAGCACCACAGAGCCGCGCCAGGGGGACACGCCGATGTGCAGCTCGGGCCGCTTCCGGTCCTGAAGGTCCTGCAGGTCGTTCTCCAGCTGCCGGTTGAGGAAGGACTGCCGCTCCAGATAGGCCTGGAACAGGGCGCCCGCCTGAGTCAGCTGAAGGGGAGAGCGGGAGCGGTCCAGCAGAGTCACCCCCAGGTTGGACTCCAGCTTGGCCAGATACTGGCTGAGGTAGGGCTGGGACAGATAGAGCTTTTCGGCCGCCCGGGAGATGCTGCGCTCCTTTACAATGGTAAGAAAGTATTCAGGATTCTTCAAATACATGGTCACCGGACTCCTGTCATTTCATAATTTCTTTCTTATGATATAATAACATAAAAAGAATGGAGAAGGAAGAGGTTTTTCTCCCTCAAAAACAAATATTTCCCCTCGAATATCCACAAAAATCAGGGGACAGAGCTGTATTTGCCTTTTTTAGGGGAAAATGACCGGAAGGGGGGCGGGGCACTTGACACCGGCCCGGCCTGATGATAATATACTGTTCTGTAAGCGCGGAGAACGGAAAAGTAGCGTCCACACCGACGGACAGAGAGGGAACGCCGCCGACTGAGAGCGGTCCCACGGCAGGAGCGCGTGAAGTGCATCCGGGAGCGCGGCGGGCAATGCCGCCCGGGTCGGCCCCGATATCGGCCGGAAAGTGAGAAACGAGAGTGGAACCGCGGCAGTGCCGCCTCTTATATCCGACAGGATATAAGAGGCGTTTTTCATTCTCTCCGGCTCGCTAATCTGGAGCAAGGAGGACCCATGTTCAACGCATTGAACGAAACCCTTGAAGCCTATCAGCGCCGCGACCCGGCGGCCCGGTCCAAGCTGGAGATCTTTCTGCTGTACCAGGGGGTACATGCCATCATCTTCCACAGAGTCAGCCACTTTCTGTGGAAGCACAAGCTGCACTTTCTGGCCCGGCTGAACTCACAGATCGCCCGACACGTCACCGGCATCGAGATCCACCCCGGGGCCACCATCGGCCGCCGGCTGGTCATCGACCACGGCATGGGCATCGTCATCGGCGAGACGGCGGAGATCGGGGACGACTGCCTGCTCTACCACGGGGTGACCCTTGGGGGCACAGGCAAGGATCAGGGCAAGCGCCACCCCACCATCGGGAACAACGTTCTGATCAGCTGCGGGGCCAAGGTGCTGGGCCCCTTCCGGGTGGGGGACAATGCCCGGATCGCGGCCAACGCCGTGGTGCTCAGAGAGGTGCCGGACAGCGCCACCGCCGTGGGCATCCCCGCACAGATCGTCCGCATCGCCGGACAGAGCACCCACTACGCGGACGAGGTGGACCAGACCAGCGTGGAAAATCCCACGGCGGAACGGCTGGATGCCCTGTCCTCCCGGCTGGATCTGATCGAACGGCTGCTGGACGAACAGTATCTGACCCGCGGACCGCAGACGCAAAGGGACCGGCCCGGACAGGGGAAGGAATATACGAAATAAGGGGAACGCCCCCGGAGAAAGGAACATCAGTATGCTGCTTTATAATTCTGCCACCCACAGGAAGGACGAATTTGTCACCCACACCCCCGGCCATGTGGAAATGTATACCTGCGGGCCCACCGTATATCATTTTGCCCATATCGGCAACCTGCGCAGCTATATCATGGAGGACGTGCTGGAGAAATATCTGCGCTGGACGGGGTATGATGTGAACCGGGTGATGAACATC
>CAKUHV010000077.1 GCA_934659445.1 uncultured Oscillospiraceae bacterium
GCCTCGGACGCGGCAAAGAGAATTTTCATGGAGAAGCCTCCTTTTTGGATACAGCCCCGCGCTTTTGCGCGGGGCTGAGACTGTCGAAAAAGTGGCTTCGCCACTTTTTCGAGTCAGGATGCACGCAGGCCAGCCCTCGATTTCTTGCGAAAAAGTCGGGCTGCCCTGCGCGAGAAGTGTCATTTCCGACGCGCATGTCATCGGAAATGACGGATCAAAAATCAATTCCGCCGTCTGCGGACGGCGGAACTCCCTGCGGGAGGGCTTTTTCGGCAAGCTGAGCCGGCCGCCCGAATTTCGGGCGGCCAGCTCTTATTTTCCGATTTTCCGATTCCGGTCTCTGATGCCGTTTCCGGCGCGGTCTTCTGCTCTCAGTGCAGCATACGGGCCAGCTCCTCCGCCCGCTCCATGGCCCGGCGCAGCTCCCCCGCGCCGTCAAAGCCCTGCACGTCCAGCCCGTCGGCGGCGATGGCGTGGAAGCGGTCAAAGCCGAAGAACTTCTGGATGGCGGCCAGATAGGGCACCCCCTGCTCCCAGTCGTTGCCCTCGCCGTAAATGCCGCCCCGGGTGGTGAGGAACACCAGCTCCGTGCCCCGGCACAGGCCCTTCAGCCCCTCCGCCGTGCTCTTGAAGGTGATCCCGTCCACCGACACGTTCTCGATGTAGATCTTCAGCAGGGCGGGAAAGCTGAGATCCCAGAAGGGGGCGGCCATGACCACGGCGTCCGCCGCCGCGATCTGGTGGGCGTAGCGGAAGCGGGGGGCATCCAGCTCCCCCCGGGCGGCGGTCTCGTCCCGGCTGGCCAGGGTGTCGGGCATCAGGGGCTGGAGTCCCTCGCGCATCAGGTCCAGCCGGGTCACCTGCCACTCCTGAGGCAGGGCGGCCAGAAATGCCTCTGCCAGCTTCCGGGTGCGGGACTGCTCCCCCCGGATGCAGCAGTCGATATACAGCAGCTGTTTCATCGTTTTTCGTCCTCTTTGGCGGTGCGGTACAGAGCCTCCAGAGCCACGGCGATCTCCCGCCGCTCGCCCACGGCGCTCATATCCTCGCCCCCGGCATAGTCGGCCACGGCGTCCGCCGTATCCTGCCCGTACAGCACCACATTGTTCAGGATCGACGCCGTGCGTACTCCGCGGATGCGGCCCACGGTGAACAGGGCCGCCGTCTCCATGTCGGCGCCCAGGGCTCCAAGGGCCGACCAGTGGGCGGACTCGGCGTCGTTGGTGTCGATATAGAAGCTCTCGTGGCTGTGGACCACCCCCAGATGATAGGGCCAGCCCTCCTCCCGGGCGGCCTGCACGCAGTTCACCAGCAGACCGGTGTCGGGCACGGCGGGATACCGGGCGTCCACATAGGCCTTGGAGGCCCCATCGTCCCGGATGGCCCCGCAGGCGAAGATCAGGTCGCCGATGGCAATGCCCTTCTGCAGCGCCCCACAGGAGCCGATGCGCACCATGGCGGTGACGCCGATCCTGTGCAACTCCTCGATGGCGATGGCGGCAGAGCTGCCGCCGATGCCCGTGGAGATGGCCAGCACGGGCACGCCCTTGTAAAGGCCCCGCAGGCTGCGGAACTCCCGGTTATAGGCCAGCTCCTGCACATCCTGCAATTGCAGGGCGATGCGGTCCAGACGGCCGGGATCCCCGGGGAGAATGGCATATTTGACATTTAAGGTGTCGTCCAGTTGGATATGGGGCTGAAGCATAGAATTTCCTCCTTTTAGCGGTTCAATACCTTCACCTGAAGGCCGGCCAGAACGTCCAGCACCTTTTCGTTCAATTCTTTGTCAAAGCTGTCGGTGAGCCGGGCATCCACCGTCAGCTGGGCGTTGGGGTAGTGCCCCTGGAGCACCGCGGCGTTGCTGACCACGCAGATGTTGGACACCAGACCGCACAGCTCGATGCTGTCCGCCCGCTCCGGCAGCTTGTCCAGCACGGCGGGGTCCCCCAGATCCATGCCGAAGGTGCGCTTTTCGATGCCTACGGCGCCTACCTCCGCCAGGGCTTCAGCGGTCTGGCCGTAGTTCTGCCAGCCCTCGCTGCCCCGGATGCAGTGGGGCACGGGCAGATTCCTGCCCTCCCGGGTGTCCAGATAGTCCTCGCAGTGGGTGTCCATGGTGTACCACACCCGGCCGGGGCCGTACTCCCGCACCCGGGCGGCGATCCTCTCGTCCAGCTTCTCCGCCCCGGCAAAGCCAAGGGCCCCGTCTACAAAGTCCTTTTGATAGTCGATGACAAACAGGATGTCCATTGTGTGTTCTCCTTTTACTCTGTCTTGCCTTCTCTTTCCCGTCAATATCCTGTCATTGCGAGCCAGTTCACAAACTGGCGCGACAATCCGTTTTCTCAAACTTTGGGGATACGGATTCCCACGGCAGTGACATCGGTCACTGCCTCGGAATGACGGGTTTTGTTTTACTTACTTTCCAGCAGGGCTTTTTTCTTCTCCTGGGGCAGGAAGGCCGCCCGGACAGAATTTTCGCTCATCTTCACCAGATCCTCCGGGGTAAAGCCCATGTCCTTCAGGCAGTGGTCATACTCGGCCTCCAGATCCACCCCGGCAAAGGTCATGTTGTCCGTGTTGATGGTCACCCTCAGCCCCATGTCCAGCAGCTTCTTGGCCGGATGCTGCCCATAGGAGGGCTGGGTCATGCACTGAATGTTGCTGGTGGGGCACACCTCGATGGCGACCCCCTCCCGGATGGCCCGCCGCACCAGCTCCGGGTCGTCGTAGATGTGGTGGCCGTGGCCGATGCGCTTCGCGCCGAAGTCCATGGCGTCCCGCACGGTATCCGGCCCCTGACTGTCCCCGGCGTGACAGGTGAAGGGGACGCCCAGCTCCGCCGCCCGGTGGAACAGGGGGGCGAAGTTCTTCAGGGGCACGATGCCCTCGGCCCCCGCCAGATCAAGGCCCACAACGCCCCGGCCCAGATAGGCCCTTGTCATCTCCACCGTCTCGGCGTTCTCCTTCCAGTTCGCCGTCTCCGGCCCGATGCACATCATGCAGCACAGGATGCCCACATCAAAGCCGGGGCAGAGGGCAAGCCCCTGCTCCCGCCCGGCCAGCACCGCCTCCACCGCCCGGGCCTGGGTCAGGCCCTTCCGGGTGTGCAGTTGGGGGGCAAAGCGGATCTCGGCGTAAGCCAGTCCCTGGGCATACAGGCGGCAGATCAGCTCCTTTGTCACCAGGGCCAGACTGTCCCCGTCCTGCATCACCGCCACGGGCAGATCGAACATCTTCAGATACTCGTTCACACTGCCGCACAGGGCGCTGCGGCGGATATAGTCCAGATAGCCCTCCAGCGTCCCACCTGGCACAGGGACCCCCTGCTCCTTCGCCAGCCGGAACAGGATCTCCGGTGGGACGGAGCCGTCCAGATGCAGATGCAGATCCACCTTGGGAAAATCAGAATGCTTCATACTGTCCTCCTTCCGCGCAGCAGTTGTCGTTCTGCCGCGCACACTTTTCCTTTTATTATAAGCATATCCCCCCCGGGGTCCCCCGTCAAGCAGTTTTTATGACTCAGTCTTTGGCGAAAATGGCAACAACGCCGCCGATATTTTGTAAAAAAGGGATAAAACCGCAAGAACAAATTGACAACACCATAGAAAAAGAATACAATCGTAATGTTCCGGAACCGTTTTCCGCAGGAAGACAGTTTCAGGAAGAAGATTTTTAGGAGGTTACGAACGTGAAAAAGTTTCTTGCTCTCGCCCTTGCGCTGACCATGTCCCTGACTCTGGTCGCCTGCGGCAAGAAGGAGCCCCCCGCCAGTTCCGGCTCCAACGCCGGCTCCACCAGCACCACCGATAAGAAGGTCTATAACGTGGCTTACGTTGTCAACGGCAACCTGGGCGACAAGTCCTTCTTCGACTCCGCCGAGGCCGGCCTGCAGACCCTGAAGGCCGACGGCCGCATCACCCTGCGTACCATCGAGCTGGGCGGCACCGCCGAGGATCAGCCCAAGTGGCTGGAGACCCTGTACGAGGTGTCCGAGTCCAAGGAGTACGACGTGATCATCTGCGGTACTTATCAGATGCCCGACTACCTGAAGGAAGTCGCCACCAAGTACCCCGAGCAGAAGTACGTCATCTTCGACGACAACACCTATGTGGGCGACAACTCCAACGTGCTGAACATCACCTACCGTCAGAACGACATGGGCTACCTGATGGGCATCTTCGCTGCCTATGTCACCACCGATACCTCCATCGACAAGATCAATGCTGATCCCGTCATCGGCTTTGTGGGCGGCGTGGACTCCCCCGTTATCAACGACTTCCTGATCGGCTACATCGAGGGCGCTCAGTCCGTCAAGGCCGACATCAAGGTCGACGTGCGCTACACCAACGACTATGTTGACACCGCCATCGCCAAGGAGTATGGCCTGTCCATGATCAACGACAACAAGTGCGACCTGATCTGGGGCGTGGCCGGCAACGCCGGCAACGGCGCCGCCGAGGCCGCTCTGGAGACCGGCAAGGCCTACTTCCTGGGCGTCGACTCCGACCAGGAGCTGACCTTCGGCGCCGATCTGGCCGCCATCACCCTGACCTCCGGTCTGAAGAACATCGGCAACTCCCTGATCTGGGTCTTTGACGAGCTGGATGCCGGCAACGAGCACTGGGGCACCGAGGTGTCTCTGGGTCTGGCCGAGGGCGGTGTCGGCATCGTCACCGACAAGAACTTCGCCACCTATGCCAGCGATGATTGCAAGGCTGCCATCACCGCCGCTGAGGAGGCCATCAAGGCCGGCACTCTGACCGTGGACTCCGCCGTGGGCGACAAGACCGGCAAGGTCGCCGAGCTGATCGCCGCTGTCCGTCCCTGAGTGACGCGCTGACAAAGTCATATCCCTGACCGAGGGGGCTGGGTCTCTCCAGCCCCCTCGGTTCTTGACAGACCCCTTTATCCCATCTTAACGCATCCCCCGCTTTCCCCGCACCCTGCTCCGCAGGGTGAAGCCGCTCAAAGACAAGGAGGGCTCCGGGCCCTCCGCCCTAACTCATAAAACGGGAGGGAACCCCTCATGGCAGAGGAATATGTTGTCCAAATGAAGGGGATCACCAAGGTGTATCCCAACGGCATCGCCGCCAATCAGGGCGTTGATCTGAACATCCGCAAGGGTGAGATCCACGCGCTAATGGGCGAAAACGGCGCCGGCAAATCCACACTGATGAAAATGCTGTTCGGTCTGGAGCAGCCCACCGAGGGCGAGATCCGGGTCAACGGCGAGAAAGTCAATCTGACCTCCCCCACGGTGGCCATCTCCAAGGGCATCGGCATGGTGCACCAGCACTTCATGCTGGTCCCCAGCCTGACCGTGGCGGAAAACATCGTCCTGGGCATGGTACCCAAGAAGTCCGGACTGTTCATTGATACGAAAAAAGCCGTGGAACTCACGGAGGAATATTCCAAGCGCTTTAACCTGCACGTAGACCCCACCGCCAAGGTGATGGACATCCCCGTGGGCATGAAGCAGAAGGTAGAGATCCTGAAGGCCCTGGTGCGGGGCGCCAGGATCCTGATCCTGGATGAGCCCACCGCCGTTCTGACCACCCAGGAGACCAGCGAGCTGTTCAAGGAGCTGATCCACCTGAAGGAGGACGGCTATACCATCATCTTCATCAGCCACAAGCTGAACGAGATCATGGAGATCACTGACCGCATGACCATTCTGCGGGGCGGCCGCTCCATGGGCGTTCACAACACCTGCGACGTCACGCCGGAGGTCATCTCCCGCCTGATGGTGGGCCGCGACGTGGTGCTGAAGGTAGAGAAGGAGCACGCCAAGCCCACCGACGAGGTGCTGCGGGTGCGCGACCTGGAGTATGTCAACGAGTGGGGCAAGAAGATGCTGGACCGCGTCTCCTTCTCCGTGCGCAAGGGCGAGATCCTGGGCATCGCCGGCGTAGAGGGCAACGGCCAGAAGGAGCTGGTGGACATGCTGTTCCACCTGAACACCCCCAACTCCGGCACCGTCACCGTCAACGGCGAGAACATCATCGGCCTGCCCCAGCGGGACATCCGGAACAAGGGCGTGTCTCTGGTGCCCGAGGACCGTATGCTCTACGGCATCGCCGGGGCCGCCACCATTCAGGAGAACATCATCTCCGACCGCTGCGGTGACAAGCGCCTGAACAAGGGCCTGCTGTTCGACATGAAGGCCATCCACGAGGAGACCGACCGCCTGATCCGGGACTACACCGTTCTGTGCAAATCCCGTGACCAGCGGGTGGACAACCTGTCCGGCGGCAACATCCAGAAGGTGGTGGTGGCCCGTGAGTTCTCCAACGGCCCCTGCCTGATCATCGCCGACCAGCCCACCCGGGGCATCGACGTGGGCGCCACCGAGTTCATCCGCAAGAAGCTGGTGGAGCTGTCCCGCTCCGGCATCGCGGTGCTGCTGGTGTCCGCCGACCTGAACGAGGTCATGGAGCTGTCCGACAGCCTGATCGTCATGTGCGGCGGTCACATCGCCGCCTATTTCGAGGATACATCCGAGCTCACCGACGAAATGATGGGCGAATACATGCTTGGCCTCAAGCGGCAGACGCCTGAGGAAGTCAGGAGGGTTTGCCATGAGTGATACCAATCGTGCGCTGAAGGCCTCCCGCCGCCGGGATCTGACCTTCAGCATCGTCCGGGGCGCGGCCGCCATTCTCATCGCCCTGCTGGTGGCTGCCCTGCTGATCTTCGTCTCCTCCGAGGGGGCCACCCCCGGGGAGAGGTTCACCCTGACCGTAGACGCCATGCGCCAGCTGCTTCTCGGCCCCGCCTTCAAGAGCAGCGGCGGCATCAGCGTGAAGAACCTGTCTGACGTGCTGGCCGCCATGATCCCCATCGTGTTCACCGGTCTGGCCACCTGCGTCATGTTCTCCGCCAACCAGTTCAACCTGGGCGCCGAGGGCGGCATCATGCTGGGCGCCTTTGTGGCCTCCATGGTGGCCATCTACGTCCCCCTACCCCCCGTGGTCCTGCCCATCGCCGCCATCCTGATCGGCGCGGCCGCAGTGGGCGCCATGATGCTGATCCCCGCCGTGCTGAAGGCCAAGCTGGGGGTGAGCGAAATGGTGAACTCCCTGATGCTGAACTACGTGGTGCTGTACTTCATCAAGTACCTGCTCAACAGCCATCTGGCCGACAAGAGCAAGGGCCAGATCATGTCCTACCCCTTCCAGGAGCACGCTGCCATCCCCCAGCTGATCGACAACGGCTCCAAGCTGTCCTGGGGCTTTGTGGTGGCCCTGATCTTTGTGGTGCTGGTGTATCTGTTCATGTACCGCACCCGCTGGGGCTACTCCATCCGCATGATCGGCATCAATCAGGACTTCGCCATGTACTCCGGCATGAAGGTAGCCGGCGTGGTCATCCTGTCCCAGGTGCTGGGCGGCCTGCTGGCCGGTATGGGCGGCGGCATCGAGGTGCTGGGCCGCTATACCACCTTTAACTGGAACACCCTGCCCGGCTACGGTTGGACGGGCATCACCGTTGCCATCCTGGCGGGCAACAACCCCGCCTTTGTCCCCCTGGCTGCCTTCTTCATGGCCTACCTGAACAAGGGCTGTAACCTGATGAGCACCTACTGCGGCGTGCCGTCCCAGCTGATCGACATTCTGCAGGCCGTGATCTTCGTGTTCTTCGCCGCCGAGCAGTTCCTGGCGGGCTACCGGCAGAAGCTGGTGGTCAAGAGCACTCAGGAGGAGCTGAAGCTGGCCGCTGAGGCCGAAGAGAAAGGGGAGGTGAAGTAACATGCTGGATCTGATCATGACCCCTGATTTCTTCTTTGCCATCCTGCGTATCACTGCCCCCATCCTGTTCGCCACCCTTGGCGCTGTGGTGGGCGAAAAGGCCGGCGTGTCCAACATCGGCCTTGAGGGCATCATGATGATGTCCGCCCTGTTCGGCTCTCTCACCGCCTACTGGACGGGCTCCTGGGCCGTCGGCCTGCTGGTGGCTCTGGTGGTGGGCATACTGGAGGCCCTGCTCATGGGCTTCTTCGCCTTCAACCTGAAGACCGACATCATCCTGACCGGTATCGCCGTGAATATGATCGGCTCCGGCGGCACCCTGTTCCTGGTAAAGGTCATCACCAACATCACCGAGGGCAAGCCTCTGGCCTCCACCACCTCGCTGATCACGGCCGTCAACCAGATCCCCTCCTGGAACATCCCCCTCATCAAGGATATCCCCGTGGTGGGTGATGTGCTGTCCGGTCACTCTATCCTGACCTATATCGCCTTCCTGCTGGTGTTCCTCACCTGGGTGCTGCTGTACAAGACCCCCCTGGGCCTGAACATCCGCTCCGTGGGCGAGAATCCCAACGCCGCCGCCTCCGTGGGCGTCAGCGTTCTCAAGGTCAAGTACATCGCCATCGGCTTCTCCGGCCTGATGGCCGGCTTCGGCGGC
>CAKUHV010000078.1 GCA_934659445.1 uncultured Oscillospiraceae bacterium
TTTACCAGGTCGGTGGCGTCCTTCAGGGGGATGAAATAGGTGGGCTGGTCGGCGATGTTCAGCAGCAGGGGGAAGGTGGCCACATAGCCCAGATCCTGCACCACGCCCATGGCGGACTGCTTGGCGGCCTCCTCGGTGGCGCCGGGGGCGGTGTAGAAGTGGGTCTCCTTGGTGCGCATGTTGCACAGCAGGAAGCCAAGGTTGGACTGGTCGGCGTTGGCGGAGGTGACGCCGGTGTAGGCGTATACATCGTCGTTCATGGCGATGTAGTTGTACCCCTCGGTGGTCTGGGTCACATCACGCTGGCCGAAGATGGAGTTGAGGAAGCCGTGGATCAGGGTGCCGTGGTAGTCATACTGCTCCATAATCAGGTCGGGGACGTACAGGGTGTCTACCCAGGTGGGCACCTGCTCCATATACTGGCTCTCGCCGGTGACGGCGTCCACCAGCACGGCGCCCTTAATGTCCGTGCCGCCGAACAGGCCGATGGTCTTGACCACCCGGGGGGCGATCCACCAGGGGTGGCCGCTCTCGTCGATCTCGAACTCCGGGGTGGAGAACATCATGGTGGGGTAGTGGAAGCGCAGGTGGCGGTAAATATTCCGGTTCAAGGGCTCGGAGAAGGAGTATTTCATCCCCTCGCTCAGACGGACCACCGTGGCCTCCTGGGTGACCATGTCCACCACCACATAGGCGGGCAGACCGTTGCCCCGGTTGGTCAGCCACTTGAACAGATCGGCGTAGGCAATGGGGGCCACCCGGACGGGACGGCCCTGGTAGTTGATCTGGGTGGAGTCGTTGGAGTATTCAAACTGGCTGACCATGTCGCTGAGGGTGCCCATTTGCCGGTCGCCCAGATACTCGGCGGAGGTGCGGTCCAGAGTGGGGATCTCGCTGAAGGAGATCTGGGCCACGTCATGGGCGAAGTCCCCGTTTTCCACGGTGAGCAGATCCCGGTAGGCCGCGGCCCGGAAGACGGGCAGAGAGACCACATAGCCCACCGCCGCCACGGCGAATACGGCGATCAGCGCGATCATCACGGGCAGGCAGCGGCTTTTCACAAAGGCGAGCCAGGACTTGACCTTCTCCTTGGGGGTGGCCACCACGTCGCCGTGCAGCCCGCCGGACAGCAGGAACACGCACAGAGTGTACACGATGCACAGCAGGATCAGAAAGCCGTAAAACTGACTGTCGTGCAGGTTTAGGGCGGGCAGAGTGACATAGAAGTATACCAGCCCCACCGCGGCGGTGATGAGCAGGCTGAGCAGGGTTCGGCCCAGCCCGCTGGAGGGCAGGCGGAACTTTTTAGGGGCATTTGCCATGAAAAAACATCCTTTCCCGTATTGGCCGCCGGGTGGGGCGGCCTGCATACCCTATAGCATAGCCGCTTTTGAAGAAAACCGCAACGGATTTTTCCCGAGACGGAAATTAAAATTTTCTGAAAACCGCATCCCGCCCCGCGGAGAGCTTTTGCTTGACGATAGAGGACGGGGCAGGTAAAATAAGGGACAAGAGGCGGCCGGAGGGCTGCGGCGAAGAGAGGAGTTGGGCGCATGAAGAAGGAGGAACGGCCCCTGTCCCAGATCGCCCGGATGGGACGGCTGGAGCGGGGCGAGGACGGACATATCCACTTTGTGTCTGACAAGGAGCGGCGCGTTCTGTGGGCCATCGCCGGGCTTGCTCTGGGCCTGGGGGGCATTTTGAAGGTGCCCGGGCTGATGGGCAAGCTGGGCGGCGGGGCCTTCTGCCTGTTCGCTGTGATGCTGCTGCTGTCCGGAGGAAAAAAGAAATAGCGCTCCGCCAAGGGATGCCGCCCTGTATACTTGCGGCGTCCGGCCGGGCGGAGCCGGCGCGGGGAACACCGCGGAGGGGCGCTGGCTGCGGCGGACCTCCGCGGCCTTTTGCAGCGGAGCCGCCCCGCAATGAGGAACAGACCGGGCAGCCGGAGGGCGCCCGTCAGGAGGGAACTGTATGTATTGGTATGTGATCGGACAGACGCTGTACCCCGCGGAGCGGGAGCCCGGGGCGGACAGTCCGGCCGTCGTTCTGCTCACCTCGGAGGAACTGTCCGGACAGCCCGCCCTGCCCGGGCTGGAGGAGGTGCTGTGCCACACGCCGCCCGCCCGGGATGCCCGGGTGTGCAAGGCGGAGGTGCGGTCAGAGTGTCTATCGGGCACCCTTGTGCTGCCCAGACAGGGAAAGGGGGGCGAGCGCCCGGCCTGCGGCTATCTGGTCACGAAGGACCGGGTGGTGCTGGTGGACGACGGCGACTTTGTCCAGCCGGTGCTCAAGCGGCTGATCAAGGACAAGCGCCCGGTGGAGCACAGTGTGGGACGGTTTCTGTACGCCTTCTTCGAGCAGCTGATCGCCCGGGATCTCCACCGGCTGGAGGAGGTCGAGGAGCGGGCGGAGCAGTTGGAGGACCAGGTGCTGGCCCACGAGCTGGAGAACTTCAGCGCCCCCATGACCGCCCTGCGGAAGCAGACCATGGCCTGGTTCCGGTACTACTCCCAGCTGGATGACGTGGCCTGCGAGCTGCGGGAGAACGAGAACGGCTTTTTTACCGAGAGCGAAACCATGCTCTTCCGCCTGTTTGAGGACCGGGTGATCCGTCTGCGGGAGGAGTCTCAGCTTCTGCGGGAGTACTGCGGCCAGATCCAGACCATGTTCCAGTCGGAGATCGACATACGCCAGAACCGCATCATGCAGATCCTGACCATCGTGACCACCATTTTCCTGCCCCTGACCCTGCTCACCGGCTGGTACGGCATGAACTTCAAGGGGATGCCGGAGCTGGAGTGGGAGTACGGCTACCCCGTGGTGGCGGCGGTGAGCGTCCTGATTGTGGCGCTGAGCCTGTGGATTTGCAAAAAGAAGAAATTCTGGTGATCTTGCCCTGCGCTTGACAAGGGGCGGGGGATACATATAATAAAGAAAAAGACCCGACGGCAGGGAAAATGTCCGGCGGGCAGGAGGAGAGCGCACCCATGGAGCACGTGACCAGCCGGAAAAATCCCCTGCTGTCCCAGATCAGAAAGCTGACGGGCAGCAGAGGCTATCGCCGCCAGAGCGGCCTGTTTCTGGGGGACGGCCGGAAGCTGCTGGAGGAGGCGGTGCGCTGGAAGGCCCCGCTGACAGCGGTGGTGGTGACGGAGGGCGCGCCGCTGCCCGACCTGCCCGAGGGGGTGCGGGTGGTGGCGGTGCCGGAGGACGTGATGGCCTCCGTCTCCCCCATGGAGGCCCCCCAGGGGGCGCTGTTCCTGTGTGAACAGCAGGAGATGCAGCCGCCCCAGACCCTGCCCGGCGGGCGCTATCTGGTGCTGGACGGCCTTCAGGACCCGGGAAATGTGGGCGCCATCTGGCGCACGGCCGACGCCCTTGGAGCGGACGGCCTTCTGCTGGTGAACGGCTGCGCCGACCCCTGGAGCTGGAAGACCGTGCGGGCCACCATGGGGGCCTGCTTCCGCCTGCCCGTGTGGGAGGTGGAGACCGATGAACTGCCCGCCCTGCTGGAGGGCTCCGGTCTGCCCCTGTACGCCACCGCTCTGCGGGAGGATACGGTGGATCTCCGCCGGGCGGACCTGTCCCGGTGCGCCGTGGTCATCGGCAGCGAGGGGCGGGGCGTCTCAGAGCAGCTCTTACAGGCCAGCTGCCGGACGCTGAAGATCCCCATGCGACAGCGGTGCGAGTCGCTGAACGCGGCGGCGGCCGCCGCCGTGGTGCTGTGGGAAATGGCCAGATAAAGAGAAAAACAGCGGTTTTAAGATGATTTTTCCCATAAAGTCGAAAAAAGTCGGACCGGGACGAGAAAAATGATTTGACAACCGGGTGGGAACAGGATACCATATAGGCCGCGCAGGGCCTGTGTTCCCGCCCGATCCGCCCGCCTTCGGGCGGCGAAAGGAGGAGCAGGTGTGGCGAGCTTAAAATACTGGCTGTGGCTGACCGGGCTGAAGGGCCTTGGCGCCCCCGCCGCCCTGCGGCTGCTGGACTGGTTCGTCACGCCGGAGCGGGTGTATTACGCCGATCCGGAGGAGTACGAACTGGTGGAGGGGCTGAGCGCCTTCCAGCGGAAGGCCCTGCTGGACAAGAGCATGGACCGGGCAGAGGGCATTTTGGCCGACTGCCAGTATCTGGGGCTGCGGATCATGACCATTCAGGACGGGGATTACCCCGACCGCCTGCGCCAGATCCCCGACCCGCCGGTGGTGCTCTATCTGCGGGGAAAGGCCGTCGACTTTGACGAGGAGGCCGCCATCGCCGTGGTGGGGGCCAGAGAGCCCTCGGAGTACGGACGGAAAATGGCCGCCCGGCTGGGCCTTGAATTGGCCCGGGGCGGAGCGCTGCTGGTGTCCGGCATCGCCCGGGGGCTGGACAGCGAGGCCATCCGCGGCGCCCTGAAGGGCGGCGGCCGGGTGGTGTCCGTGTTGGCCGGAGGGCTGGATACGGGATATCCTTACACCAGCCGCTTTCTGGTGGAGGATATTGCCGCCGCCGGAACACTCATTTCGGAGTATCCCCCGGGCACGCCCGCACTGGGGGATCACTACCACGCCCGCAACCGCATCATCAGCGGCCTGTCTCTGGGCGTTGTGGCGGTGGAGTGCCGCCTGTCCAGCGGCACCATGATTACCGCGGGCCGCGCCCTGGAGCAGGACCGGGACCTGTTCGCCGTGCCCGGTGCGGTGGACATGGTGATGAGCGAGGGCACCAACCGCCTGATCCAGCAGGGGGCCAAGCTGGTCACCTGCGGACAGGATGTTTTAGAGGAGTACTGGAGTCGCTTCCCCTTAAAGCTGAAAAGCTCCGCCCCCTTGACGCCGGAGGCCGCCCGCCAGCGGCTGGAGCGGCAGGAGGAGCGGACGGCTCCGCCCGCTCCAGCAAAGAAAGCTGCGCCCGAGGAGGACGGGGAGGAGCCGAAGCCTGAGCTGATCCCTCTGGACAGGCAGAAGGAGCGGTTCACCGACGACCAGCTGGCCCTGCTGCGGGCCATGAAGGGGCAGCCCCGGTCCGCCGAGGCCCTGGTGGAGCTGACCCAGATCCCCGCCCGGCGGGTGCAGTCCGCCCTGACCATGCTGCAGGTGGACGGCGCGGCCCAGGAGCTGCCCGGCCGGCGCTTCTCGGCTCTGGTGCGCCTGGAGGAAGCGGAATAAAAACGAGTTCCACGGCGATTGCCGTTGATAATATGCTCCTGAACCCCGAGAAAGACCCCGGGACGGGAGACAAATTCGGAGGTCATGTAAGTGCCAACCAAAACAGACTTAGTCATCGTGGAGTCCCCCTCCAAGGCGAAGACCATAGGAAAATATCTGGGCCCCGGGTATGAGGTGAAGGCCTCTATGGGCCATGTGCGGGACCTGCCCAAGAGCACCATGAGCGTGGATCTGGACGGAGGGAGCTTCCTGCCCAGCTATCAGCCCATCAAGGGCAAGGAGGACGTGATCCGCGACCTGAAAAAGGCCGCCAAAAACAGCGGCAGGGTCTATCTGGCCACCGACCCGGACCGGGAGGGCGAGGCCATCTCCTGGCACCTGAAGGAGCTGCTGGGGATCCCGGACGACAAGACCTATCGGGTCACCTTCAACGAGATCACCAAGAACGTGGTCAACCAGGCCATCGCCCACCCCCGGGCCATCGATCAGGATCTGGTCAACGCCCAGCAGGCCCGGCGGGTGCTGGACCGCATCGTGGGCTATCAGCTGTCCCCCCTGCTGTGGAAGAAGGTCCGCCGGGGCCTGTCCGCCGGGCGGGTGCAGTCGGTGGCCACCCGTCTGGTGGTGGAGCGGGAGAACGAGATCCGCGCCTTTGTGCCCCAGGAGTACTGGAGCATCGAGGCCGCCCTGGACCGCACCGCCCCCGATGTGGGCAGCTTTAAGGCCCAGTTCTACGGAAAGGACAAGCGCATCGACCTGCACAGCGAGGAGGAGGCCGACACCGTGCTCTCCGCTGTGGACGGCAGGCCCTTCACCGTGACGAAGGTGAAGCGGCAGGACAAGAGCCGCCAGCCCGCGCCCCCCTTTACCACCTCCACCCTGCAGCAGGAGGCCAGCCGCAAGCTGGGCATGACCCCCGCCCGCACCATGTCCATCGCCCAGCAGCTGTATGAGGGCGTGGACATCACCGGCGAGGGCACCGTGGGCCTGATCACCTATATGCGTACCGACTCCCTCCGCCTGTCGGAGGAGGCCCTGGCCGCCGCCAGGGGCTTTATCACCCAGCGCTACGGGGCGGCCTATTACCCGCCCCAGACCCGGCGTTTCAAGACCAAGGGCAGCGCCCAGGACGCCCACGAGGCCATCCGCCCCTCCGACGTCACTCTGGTGCCCGAGGACATCCGCAAGGACCTCACCAGCGAGCAGTACAAGCTGTACAAACTGATCTGGAGCCGCTTTCTGGCCTGCCAGATGGCCAACGCCGTGTACGACAGCGTGTCCATCGAGACGGAGTGCGCCGGATATACCTTCCGCTCCAGCCACACCGCCATCAAGTTCTCCGGCTTTACCGCCGTGTATGAGGAGGGCCGGGACGACGAGGAGGAGGCCCCCCAGTCCCCCCTGCCCGACCTGAAGGAGGGGGAGCAGCTGAAGCAGTCCGGCCTGAAGAAGGACCAGCACTTCACCCAGCCCCCCGCCCGGTACTCCGAGGCCACCCTGATCAAGGCGCTGGAGGAGAAGGGCATCGGCCGTCCTTCTACCTATGCCCCCACCATCTCCACCATCCTGAACCGGGAGTATGTGGTGAAGGAGGGCCGCGCCCTGCGGCCCACCCCCTTGGGCGAGGTGGTCACCCAGTTTATGCTCCAGTGGTTCCGGGACGTGGTGGACACCGGCTTCACCGCCCAGATGGAGGAGCAGCTGGACAAGGTGGAGGAGGGCGCCGCCGATTGGCGGGCGGTGCTGAACGACTTCTATGTGCCCTTCCAGAGCGAGCTGAGGCAGGCCGAGGAGAAAAGCGAGTGGGTCAAGATCCCCGACGAGGTGTCGGAGGAGGTCTGTCCCCAGTGCGGCCGCAGGCTGGTGGTGAAATCCGGCCGGTTCGGCCGGTTCCTGGCCTGCCCCGGCTGGCCGGAGTGCGACTTCACCATGCCTGTGGTGGTGGAGATGCCCGGCAAGTGCCCCAAGTGCGGCGGGCGGCTGCTCAAGCGCACGGGCAAGAGCAAAAAGACGGGCAAGCAGTACACCTATTACGCCTGCGAGCACGTCAGCAGCAAGGACGAGGCCAAAAAGTGCGACTTTATGACCTTCGACGTGCCGGTGAAGGACAACTGCCCCGTGTGCGGCCACACTATGTTCAAGAAGGCGGGCCGCGGGGCCAAGAAGCCCTTCTGCATCAACGAGGCGTGCTCCAACTTCACCCCGGAGGAGAAGCGGGGCGGCTGGCGCAGGCCCGCCGCCGCCCAGACCGGGGAGGAGGGGGCTGCCCCGGCGGCGGAGGAGACGACGAAGCCCGCCGCCAAGAAAACAACGGCGAAAAAGATGGCTGCCGGAATCAGGAAGACCGCCGCCGCGAAAAAGACCACCGCGAAGAAGACCGCTGCTGACGCGAAGAAGACCGCCGCCGACAGAAAGCCTGCGGCGAAAACGGCGGCGAAGAAGACCACTGCGGCCAAAAAGCCGGCGGAAAAGAAAACCGCCGTCAGGAAGACCGAATCTGCGAAGAAGTAAAGAAGGGGTCGAGTATGTACGTTTTGATGCTGAACGGCAGCCCCAGGGCCAACGGCAACACCGCCGTCGCCCTGCACGAGATGGAGAAGGTCTTTGCCCAGCAGGGCGTGACCTGCGAGATCGTTCAGGTGGGGCAGAGGGACATCCGCGGCTGCATTGCTTGCGGCCGGTGCAGACAGCTGGGACACTGCGTGTTTGACGACGCGGTGAATGAGCTGGCCCCCAAGCTTGAAGCCTGCGACGGTCTGGTGGTGGGCAGCCCGGTGTACTATGCCTCGGCCAATGCCACTCTGGTGGCTCTGCTGGACCGGCTGTTTTACAGCACCCCCTTTGACAAGAGCATGAAGGTGGGGGCCAGCGTGGTGGCCGCCCGCCGGGGCGGACTGTCCGCCACCTTTGACGAGCTGAACAAGTTCTTCACCATCAGCGGAATGCCCATCGCCAGCAGCCAGTACTGGAACAGCGTCCACGGCCGGGAGCCCGGTCAGGCCGCTCAGGATGCCGAGGGCCTTCAGACCATGCGGGTGCTGGCCCGGAACATGACCTTCCTCATGCGGAGCATTGCGCTGGGGAAGGAGAAGTACGGCCTGCCGGAGCAGGAGGAGCACGTGTTCACCCATTTTATCCGGTAAATTATAACCCTCCCACCCACCCGTTTTTGGTATAGGGGGCTCCGCCCCCTATGACCCCCGGCGGGCGGATGATATCCGCCCCTACAAGGTATTACGGGCGATATATGCCCC
>CAKUHV010000079.1 GCA_934659445.1 uncultured Oscillospiraceae bacterium
CCCGCCAGAATGCACAGGATGTCGTCGGGGAAAAAGGGAAACAGGAAGGCCAGCAGCAGGAAAATGTCCGTCTTCTCCCGGATCAGGTGGAGGTACTTTTCCGACAGGGCCCGGCTGACCATGCGGTCGGCAAAGCTGCGCCCCAGAGCGCGGGCCAGGGCAAATACCAGCAGCGACCCGACGGTCACCGCCCCAAAGGTGAGGAAAAAGGACGGCCAGGTGCCGAAAAGCACTCCGCCTGCGGCGGCGGTGATGTTGCTGGGGATGGGGGCCAGCACCACGGAGAGGAACTGGAGCAGGAAAAAGCACAGGTGGGAGTACGGCGCAAAGCCGGAGATATAGGCCCGCAGCTGCTCGGGCGAGGCGCAGGCGGAGAAGAAGCCGCTGCGGTACAAAAACAGCCCGCCGCCGACGCACAGCCCCACAGCCGCCGCGGCGGCCAGCCAGAAGGATCGCTTTTTCACCGGGTCTTTCACCTCTTTTCTGTCGTCTCTCCTATCATACCACAGACCACCCGTCCCGTTTCTTGTTTTTCCCTTAAAGTTTTATGAAACTCCCCATGCACAGGGTCCGGCCCACTGAAACGGCCGGCCATCCGCAGGACGGCCGGCCGCTTTTTCACTTCTCTTTCTGTTCTTCCCGTTCTTCCTGCGCCTTTTTCTCCTCCGCCAGGCGCTGCACATATAGGGTCTCAGGCTTCTGCCGCACCTGATGCAGCCGCCGCAGCAGTACGGCCCCCGCCGCCAGTGCGGACACCGCCGCCAGCAGCTGGGACACCCGGATGGTGCTGCCCACATAGAGGTACAGGCTGTCGGTGCGCAGCCCCTCGATCCAGGCCCGGCCCAGACCGTACCAGAAGATGTAAAACAGGAAGCACTGGCCGTCGAACTTTCTCCGTTTGCCCAGTTGATACACCAGCAGCAAACCCACCAGGTTCCACAGGGACTCGTAGAAGAAGGTGGGGTGCACCCCCAGCGTCCCGGCCAGAATCTCCTGATACTCCGCCGCTGTGGCGATGCCCTGGGCATACAGGTCATTGGCGATGGACTCCGAGCACATCCGCCAGGGCAGGGTGGTGGGGGCGCCGTAGGCCTCTACATTCATAAAGTTGCCCCAGCGGCCCACCAGCTGGCCGATGAACAGCCCGTGTACGCCCAGGTCGGCAAAGGACAGGAAGCTGATCTTCTTCACCTTGCAGAAGATCAGCAGCACAAGAACAGAGGAGATGATCCCCCCGTAGATGGCCAGTCCCCCGTCGCTGTATCGGAACACCGCCGCCCAGTTCATGGAGCCGTCGGCGTTTCTGTACTGTCCCAGATTGAAAATAACGTAGTAGGCCCGGATGCACACCAGAGCCGCGGGCACGGCAAAGAGCATCATGTCGGTGATCTGATCCTCCGTGATGCCAAAGCGTTTGCCCCACTTGCAGCACAGCCACACCGCCAGCAGCAGCCCACTGGCGATGATGATGCCGTACCAGTACACCGGGCGGCCCAGCACATGAAAGGCCACCCGGTTCAGCGTAAATTCCAGCCCCAGGCCGGGAAAGAAAACCTGATTTACCATATCGTTTCAGTTCTCCTTGGGTCGGATGACGGACAGGGCGGTGCGCTCCCGGGCTGTCCAGCGGGCGATCATATCCTCCGCTTCTTCCCTTGTAATGACGTCGAACAGGCGGGCAAAGTCCAGACTGCAATACCCGGCGAAAAACGCCTGAGCCTGTCCGATGCACAGGGCGTCGAAGGAGTTCAGCCCCCGCACCTTGCCGCCGTAGACGCCCTTCTTCACCCGCCGCCACAGGGCGGGGTCGATGCCCTCACGGCCGATGCGTGCGGCCTCGTCCCACACGGCCTGACGCACGGCGGCGGGATCTTTAGACTCACCCCCGGCCACCAGAAAGGCCACGCCGGGGTAGCTCTCATATCCGTAGTAGAAGCCGGAGTTGATCAGCCCCTGCCCGTACAGCCGGGCGTACAGGGGGGTGGAGCTGCCCAGCAGACACTCCAGCGCCAACTCGCCCACCAGTTCCTGCCGCAGGTTCTTCTCCCCCTTGCCGGGGTCGTCCCCCTTAAAGCCCAGCTGGAAGATGGGCTGGGCCACCTCCATGACCTGCTCCACCAGCTCTTTGGCGGCCCGGGGCTCCTCCCTGGGGCCGTAGTCCTTGGCGGCGATGGGCCCCGCCTGCCCGGGCAGGATCTCCCGGGCCAGGGCGCAGATGCGCTCCGGGTCCACGTCCCCCGCCACGCACAGCACCATGTTGGCCGGGTCATAGAATGCCCTGTGGCAGTCGTACAGGGTCTCCGCCGTGATGTGAGAGATGGACTCCACGCTGCCCGCCACGCTGGTGCGGATGGGGTGATTCCGGTACAGGGCCCCCAGCAGGTTGTTGAACACCTTCCAGTCCGGGTTGTCCTCGATCATGCCGATCTCCTGCCCAATGATGCCCTGCTCCTTGTCCACGCTCTCCTGAGTGAACCAGGGGATGGAGACAAAGGACAGCAGGATCTTCAGGTTCTCCTCAAACTTCCGGGTGGACTCAAAGTAGTACCCGGTGATGGCGGAGGAGGTAAAGGCGTTGGGGCTGGCCCCGTTGGCGGCCAGGTCCTGCAGGGCGTTGCCCTGCCTGGTGTCGAACATCTTGTGCTCCAGATAGTGGGCCACCCCCTCCGGAGTCTGCTTCCACTCGTCCCCCAGACAGAACCGGGTATCCATGCCGCCGTAGTTTGTGGCAAAGAAGGCGTAGCCCTTCTGATAGCCGGGCTTGGGGCTGACGAACACGTTCAGGCCGTTTTCCAGCACCTGGTGGTACAGCTTCTCCCCCACCTTGTCATAGTTCAGCACTTCCACGGCTTATTGCTCCTTTCCCTTCAGGAAATAGACGGTGTCCAGCTCCAGCCTCCGGGCGGCGGCGGCCACCTGCTCCCGGGTCACCGTCTCCAGCCGGGCGGCCAGCTCCTTCGGCGTCCTCTCCGTACCGGCTACGGCCTGTCCCAGCCAGAACTCCTCCAGCCGGCCCTGGTCATCCTCCATGGACAGATGGCTGTTGATGAGGATGCTCCGGGCGCCCTCCAGCTCGTCATCGCCGATCTTCCCCGCCTTCACGTCCTCCAGCTGGGCCAGGATCTCATTCTTCGCCGTCTCATAGTTCTTGAACTCGATGCCGGAGGAGACGAGCATCAGCCCCTTCTGCTTCTCCAGAACGGAGCTGGCGTAATAGCACAAAGACAGCCGCTCCCGCACGTTCATAAACAGCTTGGACATGCTGGTGCCGCCGAACACGGCGCTGCACACGGCCAGAGCGGGGCACTCCTCCTCCCACACGGTGATGCCCCCGGTGCGCCAGCCCATGGCCAGCTTGCCCTGGCTCACGTCCATGGCCTCCTCGATCACCCGGGGCTCGGGCTCCGCGTGGATGCGCACCTCGCAGGCCGGCTCCTCCCGCTCCCCGTTCACCGGCAGGGCGGCCAGAGCCCTCCTCATGATCTGCTCCACCCGCTCCGGGGCGGCGCTGCCGCAGTAGTATACCTCGATCTGCACCTGACGCAGCAGCTTCTGATACTGTTCCCAAAGGCTCTCGGGCGTGATGGCCGCCGCCCGGCCCTCATCCCCCAGCTTGTCCACGCCGAAGCCCTCTCCCCGGCACATGATCTGGGTCAGGCGGCGGGTGGCGTAGATCCGCTTGTCGTTGATCTGTCCCCGCAGCTCGTCGATCAGGTTGGCCTTCTCCCCCTCTACATAGTCGGGATCAAAGACGCCGTTCCGGGTCAGGGGGTGCAGCAGCAGCTCCCCCAGCAGGGCGGCCGCGCCGGACAGGATGTCCTCCCCATTCAGGGCGTAGGCGTCGTCCAGAAAGCTGGCCAGAAAGCCCACGCACTGGGTCTCTCCCTTCTTCCGCACCACCGGCTCGATGGCGCCGCCGTACAGCTCGTCCAGAGCGGCGGACATAGACTCCATGTCCGGGTGGGTCTGGGTGCCCCGGCGGAGCACCCGGGGCAGCAGAGCGTTCAGGCTGGCGCTCTCCTCCTCCAGAGGGGCCAGCAGCGTCAGGGACAGATAGGCGCTTTTGAATTTATCGGTGTGTACCGTCCGCAGCCATACGCCGGGGAACAGCTGAGTCCGCTTTCCTTCCATACGTCGTCCTTTCCGCTCCGCAGGGGCGGAGCAGGGTCAATTTTCCGTTATTGTACCACGCTTTCCCTTCAAATGCAAAGTTTTCCTCCTTTCCCTCTTTTTATACCCCCTGCCGTCTCTGTCCGGTCCGCCGCCGGAGGAAGGATTTTTGTCCTCTACGCAAGTATTTTCACTTGACAAGGACGGGCAAATGTGTTAGACTTCCAAGGTAAAGTTTTATGCCTTTACAGTTTTGGGAAAGGAGACCCTCGAAAATGAAAAGTCAGGCTTACCGCATGGCTCTGCTGTTCGATTTTTACGGCGATGTGCTCACCGACCGGCAGAAGGAGTTCTACGACCTCTACTACAACGAGGATCTCTCTCTGGGCGAGATCGCCGAAAACAACGGCATCACCCGCCAGGGCGTGCGGGACGTGATCGTCCGGGCCGAGGCCATCCTCACCGATTTAGAGGACAAGACCGGTCTGATCAAGCGCTTTCTGTCCATGGGTAAGGAACTGGCCGCGCTGGAGCAGGACGCGCTCGCCGTTGTGAAGAAGGCCGAGGGGTATGACGACCCCGAGCTGGAGCAGCTGGCCCGGCGCATGGCCGATTCCGCCCACAAGCTGCGTCAGGAGTAAGCCATGGCATTCGAAGGACTTTCCGAAAAGTTATCCGCAGCCTTCAAAAAGCTGCGGGGCAAGGGCCGCCTGACCGAGGCCGACGTGAAGGAGGCCATGCGGGAGATCCGCCTGGCCCTGCTGGAGGCCGACGTCAGCTACAAGGTCGTCAAGCAGTTCATCGCCCAGGTGACGGAGAAGGCGGTGGGCGCCGACGTGCTGGAGGCCCTGTCCCCCTCCCAGATGATCATCAAGATCGTGGATCAGGAGCTGACCCAGCTGATGGGCGGCTCCGCCGCCAAGCTGGAGATCGCCTCCAAGCCGCCCACGGTGGTGATGATGGTGGGTCTTCAGGGCGCCGGCAAGACCACCAACTGTGCCAAGCTGGCCGGTATGCTCAAGCGCCAGAACGGCAAGCGGCCCCTGCTGGCCGCCTGCGACATCTACCGCCCCGCCGCCATCCAGCAGCTGGAGGTGGTGGGACAGCAGCTGGGCATCCCCGTGTTCCAGATGGGTCAGACCGACCCGGTGGAGATCGCACGGGCCGCCGTGGCCCACGCCGTGAAGCACGGCAACGACATCGTATTTCTGGACACCGCCGGCCGGCTCCATGTAGATGAGGAGCTGATGGACGAGCTGCGGCGCATCAAGGCCGCCGTGGATCCCACCGAGATTCTGCTGGTGGTGGACGCCATGATCGGTCAGGACGCGGTGAACGCCGCCAAGGCCTTTGACGACGCGCTGGATATCACCGGCGTGGTGCTGACCAAGCTGGACGGCGATGCCCGGGGCGGCGCGGCATTGTCCATCAAGGCCGTCACCGGCAAGCCCATCAAATTTGTGGGCATGGGGGAAAAGCTGGATCAGATCGAGGTGTTCCACCCCGACCGCATGGCCAGCCGGATCCTCGGCATGGGCGACGTGCTCTCCCTCATCGAAAAGGCGGAGCAGAGCTTCGACCAGAAAAAGGCCCTGGAACTGCAGGAGAAGCTGAAGAAAAACCGCTTCACCCTGTCCGACTACTACGACCAGCTGATGCAGCTGAAAAAGATGGGCTCCATCACCGAGATTGCCGCCATGCTGCCCGGGGTCAAGGCCTCCGACCTGGAGGGGGCCCAGCTGGACACCAGACAGTTCACCCGCATGGAGGCCATTATCCAGTCCATGACCCCCGCCGAGCGGGAGGACCCCAAGCTGCTGAACTCCAGCCGGAAAAAGCGCATCGCCGCCGGCTCCGGCACTCAGGTGATGGATGTGAACCGTCTGCTGAAGCAGTTCGAGATGATCCAGACCATGACCAGGCAGCTCACCGGCCGCAAGCTGCCCAAGCATATGCGCCGCATGATGGGCAAGGGGGGCAAGGGCTTCCCCGGCATGGGCGGTATGGGCGGCGGCTTCCCCGGTATGCCCTTCTGAACCGTTGGCAAGGCACCCCGCGTGCTTTCCATATAGAACTTATCAATTTATGGAGGTGAATATAAATGGTCAAAATCAGACTGCGCCGTATGGGCGCCAAGAAGGCTCCCTTCTATCGCATCGTGGTGGCTGACTCCCGTTATCCCCGCGACGGCCGTTTCATCGAGGAGATCGGCACTTACAACCCCGTGGTCAATCCCGCCGAGCTGAAGGTCGACGTGGACCGCGCTCAGGCCTGGATCAAGACCGGCGCTCAGCCCACTGAGACCGTCCGTGACCTGCTGAAAAAGGCCGGCGCTCTGTAAGGCTGGAGGTTCGACAGGGAATGAAAGAACTTCTGACCTATGTGGCCCGGAATCTGGTCGAGCACCCCGATCAGGTCACCGTCACCGAGACGGTGGAGGACGGGGAGACGGTTCTGGAGCTGCGGGTCGCCCCCGAGGACATGGGCAAGGTGATCGGCCGTCAGGGCCGCATCGCCAAGGAGATCCGCACACTGATCCGCTCCGTGGCTCAGCGCACCGGACAGCGTGTCTGCGTGGAGATCGTAGACTGACCCAAGGCGCGGGGAATTTCCCCGCGCCTTTTTTACAGCTTCTCCGCCCGCGGGCGGTTCCACTCTCTTTTCCAGGAGGTTTTCCATGAAAGAGCAATATTTAGAGGTGGGCAAGGTGGTTGCCACCCACGGCGTGATGGGCGAGGTACGGGTGCAGCCCTGGGCGGACTCCCCCCAGTTCCTGTGCCAGTTCAAGACCCTGTATGTGGACAAGGCCCTCGTCCCCTACACGGTGGAGCGGGCCCGGCCCCACAAGAACATGGCCATCATCAAGTTCGAGCAGGTGTACGATGTGCCCTCCGCCCTTGCCATGCGCAACGCCGTGCTGTATATCGACCGGGACGACGCCCACCTGCCGGAAGGTGCCTTCTTTCTGGCCGATGTGATCGGTATTGAGGCGCGGGACACCGCCAGCGGCGCAATTCTGGGCCGGGTGGCCGATGTGCTGACCCTGCCGGCCAACAACGTATATGTGGTGCGGGGCGGCCCCCGGGAGCTGATGATCCCGGCGGTGGACGAATTTGTGCCCAAGGTGGACGTGGACGGCGGCTATATGCTGGTGAACATGGTAGACGGACTATAAAACAAAAGAAGCCCCGGCGCCTGCGGCGCCGGGAATACTTCTTCAGCTTGTCGAAAAAGTCTTTTCGACAGTCTCAACCGGGAGACGCGCTGCCGCGCGCCTCCCGGTCTTTTACGTTCTGTTACTTTCTGTTGTGACAGGCGCCGCCCATGGCACAGTGGGCGCAGTTGGCTCCGCAGGAGGACTTGCCCTGCTTCTTATCTCTCACCATGCTCCTGATGATCGCAATGACCACCAACAGAAGGACCGCACCGATCACGATGGTGCTCAGATTTTCCTGAAGCCACAAAAGCATACCATTCACTCCTTTGGTTAGGTGGGATAGGCCGGTCCGCTTACCTGGTGACCAGCTTGTCGGCCTCCTTATAGGGCTTGAACAGCATATACAGCATGCCGATCAGAACCACAATGGCGGCCGCAAGGCCGATGATGTTCATGCTGCCGGCAGCGGCATTGCCGAACTGGTTGACCATCAGGGCGATGAGGTAGGCGAAGCCGCACTGATAGCCGATGGCGAACCAGGTCCACCTGGCGTTGTTCATCTCGCGCTTGATGGCGCCGATGGCCGCGAAGCAGGGGGCGCACAGCAGGTTGAACACCAGGAAGGAGTAGCCGCTGACTGCGGTGAAGGCGGCGCCCAGGTTCTGATACACGGTGCCGCCGCCGCCGCCGTACAGGATGCCCAGAGTGCCCACGATGTTCTCCTTGGCCACCAGGCCGGTGATGGAGGCCACGGCGGCCTGCCAGTTGCCCCAGCCCAGGGGGATGAAGATCCAGGCGATCAGGCTGCCGATGCGGGCCAGGATGGAGCAGTCGATCTGATCCTCGCTGAGCATCTGGAAGGCGCCGTCCACCCAGCCAAAGTAAGTGGTGAACCATACGAAGATCGTGGAGAGCAGGATGATCGTGCCGGCCTTCTTGATGAAGCTCCAGCCACGCTCCCACATGCTGCGCAGCACGTTGCCCAGCGTCGGCC
>CAKUHV010000080.1 GCA_934659445.1 uncultured Oscillospiraceae bacterium
ACCGCATTTATGGCGTGTTCCTGCTGGCGCTGGGCCTTTTGACGCTGATTCTCGGCTTGATGCCGCCAAGAACCACTGATGTGATCAAAGTTTGAGAAAAGTTGAACAAGAGCTAAGAATTCCGACTTACGCATGACATTTTTGAGCCGGGGGTTCAAAAATCTACAGTGGCAGGGCATGACATCATTGGAGCAAGCGTTTCGGCGCTTGCTCCGATTTTTTATAGCCGGAGTGCCGTCGATGGGAGGCCTGTCTGCGCTTTCCCGCTTCTGCCCCTTGTCAAACGGCGGAAAATCACATATAATATTTCCCATGAAATAACGCGGCCCATGCCGCGGCGGAGGGATAGTATGGAACTGGACATGAAGTATTTTGAGGAGATGGAGGCCAAGATCCCCCACGGGAAGGTTCGCACCCGCTTTGCCCCCTCTCCCACGGGATACATGCACGTGGGCAACCTGCGCACCGCCCTGTATACCTGGCTGATCGCCCGGCATGCCGGGGGCACCTTCATCCTGCGCATCGAGGACACCGATCAGGGCCGCCAGGTCGAGGGCGCCACCGAGGTCATTTACCGCACCCTGGCCGAGTGTAAGCTGGACCATGACGAGGGCCCCGATGTGGGCGGCCCCGTGGCCCCCTATATCCAGTCGGAGCGCCGGGATACCTATGGCAAGTACGCCAAGCTGCTGGTACAGAAGGGCCACGCCTATTACTGCTTCTGCGAGAAGACGGAGAGCGAGGAGGACTCCGGCGAGTTCGACCGGGCCGCTGATCCCTGCCGCGACCTGCCTCTGGAGCAGGCACAGGCCCGGGTGGCCGCAGGCGAGCCCTATGTCATCCGACAGCGCATCCCCCAGGAGGGCAGCACCACCTTCCACGATGCCATCTTCGGCGACATCACTGTGGAGAACAAGACTCTGGACGATCAGGTGCTGATCAAGCGGGACGGGATGCCCACCTATAACTTCGCCAATGTCATCGACGACCACCTGATGGGCATCACCCATGTGGTGCGGGGCAGCGAGTATCTGTCCTCCGCCCCCAAGTATAACCTGCTGTATCAGGCCTTCGGCTGGGAAATTCCCACCTATGTCCACTGCTCTCCCGTCATGCGGGACGCCCAGAACAAGATGTCCAAGCGCCACGGCGACCCCTCTTACGAGGATCTGAAGGCCCAGGGCTACCTTACCGAGGCCATCCTGAACTATGTGGCCCTGCTGGGCTGGTCCCCACGGGGGGAGCTGGCGGAGCAGGAGATCTTCGATCTGCAGGGGCTGGTGCAGGCCTTCGACCTGGGCGGCGTGTCCAAGTCCCCCGCCATTTTCGACATCGATAAGCTGACCCACTTCAACGCCCTGTACCTGCGTGCCATGACCCCGGAGCAGTTCTTGGCGGTGGCGGAGCCCTATATCAAGCAGGGCTGCAAGACCTGCGATCCCGCCCAGATCGCCCCCCTGCTCCAGGCCCGGTGCGAGAAGCTCACCGAGATCCCGGAGAAAGTGGACTTCTTCGACCAGCTGCCTGATTACAGCGTGGATCTGTTCACCAACAAGAAGTCCAAGTGTAACCCCGATGTGGCAAAGGACATGCTCAGCGCGGCCATCACCGTGCTGGGGGCGGTGCACACCTGGAACGACTGGAACATCAAGGAGGTCCTCGGCGGTCTGGCCGAGGGGCTGGACATAAAGACGGCCACCCTGATGTGGCCCGTGCGCATCGCCGCCGCCGGCAAGGCGGTCACCCCCGGCGGTGCCGTGGAGATCTGCCGCATCCTGGGGCAGGAGGAGACCATCCGCCGCCTGAAGATCGGTCTGGAGAAGCTGAAGGGCTGAACGGTTTAACAAAAGCAAACAGGCACAGCGTCCGGCTGTGCCTGTTTTTTATGGAAAGGAGATCCCTATGAAACGGAACGTGGCCCTTGCGGCCATGCTGCTGCTCGCGGCACTCACCATTTCGGCCTGCGCGCCTGCGGCTCCCGGCGGCCAGACATCAGCGGGCTCTGCCCCCGGGGGGAGTGGTTCCTCCTCGTCCGCTCCGGATGACCGTGATGCAGATGCCCCCGAATTTTTCGACGACCTTGGAAAAACGCTGAGCGAATTGAGGGGCGAGCACCCGGACGGAGAGCTTTCTGTCGATCTGGAGGGCTTTCCGGAGAACGCCGCCGCATGCTTTGAAGAACCGAAAGCGGACTATGCGTACTTCTTTTTCGGGATGCAGAGCGGCAACGCGGAAAAGGCCATGAACGAGCGGGCGGATCAGCTGAAATGCGCCGGCTTTATCACAACGGCGGGCGTCCTTTTTGCGGACATGAAGGAGGACATGCCGTTTGCGGACTTCTTCGCTTTGATCAGTGTGGACGACTATGAGTATTTCGACGGGGACACCACTGCGGAGGGCTGGCTGAAGTTTGTATATCAGGGCATGGAGGTCATGGTGAATACAAACGAGCCTGCCAACGGCGGCGGTTGGGATTTCACAGGGGAGAAGGACGTGAAGCCCAGCGCTCCGGTGTCCATCGCAGACCCGGAGCTGTGGGAGGCCAACCAGAAATTGGCGGATGCGGTGATGTTCGGCTGAGCCGTATCATGAGAACGCGGCCTGCGCGGGGGAGACTTAACTCCTCCGGCTGATAGAGAAAAGCTCCCGGCCTGTGACTGTGATCACAGGCCGGGAGCTTTTTATGCCCTCTGATACACATGGATATCAAAGCCCACCTGCGTTGTCAGGCAGTCCAGCGCCCGAAGGCGGTCAACACCCTTCTTGGGCGTCTTCCAGGCGTAGGGGGTCATACCGAACAGGGCCATGATGTCCTCGGCCCGGTCGATCCGGACGGAGAAGCGCAGGGGCACCGTCTCCCGGTGGACAAAGCCGGGGTAGTCCTCGGTCTTGACGGGGTTTTCGTAGGGGCGGTCGTACAGCACCTGCTTCATCTCCCACAGATGCAGGGCGGAGGGTACCACATAGAGAAAGCATCCCCACGGGGCCAGCACCCGGGCGAACTCCTCTGCCGCCAGGGGGGAGAACACGTTCGTCAGCAGCTGCACAGTCCCGTCCGGCAGGGGCAGGCGGTACACCGAGCCCACGGCGAACTCCCCCTCCGGCAGGCGGCGGGCCGCCCGCTTCAGGGCGAATTTGGACAGGTCCACCCCGGCGATCCGGGGCGCGTGTCCGGCCGCCGTAAGTGCCTGATACAGTCCAGCGGTGTAGTACCCCTCGCCGCAGCCGCTGTCCAGCAGGGCGGGGGAGGGGCTGCCCGCCAGCAGGCGGACGGCCAGAGCGGCCAGGGCGTCCCGCAGGGGGGCGTAGTACCCCCGGTCCAGAAAGGCGGAGCGGGCGGCCACCATGGCCCTGTCGTCGCCGGGATTTTTGGAGTGCTTCTGATTGGCGGGCAGCAGGTGAGTATAGCCCTCCCGGGCAATGTCGAAGCTGTGGCCCCGGGGGCAGGCATAGCTGTGCTCACCCCGGGTCAGGGGGGCGGCGCACAGGGGACAGCGGAACAGACTGGTCATGGGCTCACCTCGTATTGCGTGTTGGGGAAGAAAACGGTCATTCCATTATTCCACAGGGCGGCGGAAATTGCAACCCCCGCGGGGAACAGGGACTTTACAAGGCAGATGCTTACGGTGTATAATACATTGCCTTGTCAGAAGATTTCTCAGGAGGAGACTATGGAAAAAGATGTGATCATCTCCATCAAGGGGATGCAGAAATATGAGCACGCCGATCCGGATGTGATCGAACTGATCACAAAGGGCCGGCTGGCGGAGCGGGAGGGTAATTTTACCCTGACCTATCAGGAGAGCGAGCTCACCGGCCTTGAGGGCACCCGCACCACCATTCAGGTGGAGGGCGAGCAGGTGACCCTGCTGCGGGAGGGGGGCGTGAACTCCCAGATGGTGTTTCAGGAGGGCCGCCGCCATATGTCCATGTACAACACCCCCTACGGCGCCATTGAGATCGGCATCAACACCAGCCATCTGATGACCGACCTCCACGACCGGGGCGGGGACATCGAGATCGACTATGCCATCGAGGTAGACCACGCCATGGCCGGACGGAATATCTTTCAGATCAATGTGAAAGAGGCCCCGGGCCTGAAGCAGTAACAGAAAAACAACAGTCCCCGGGGACTTTCCCATGTGCAGACAGGGGGCGTCCGGGAGAAAAGATAAGGTGTGAATGATATGAGCAACATGATCCAGGCCGCCCGCCAGCAGGTGGCCCAGCTGACCCAGACGGCCTATGAGAGGGCCGCTGCCGCCGGAGCTCTGCCCGCGGGGGCGGAGGTGAAGGCCACCATTGAGATCCCCAAGGACACCGCCCACGGGGACTACGCCTCCTCCTTCGCCATGGCCGGGGCCAAGGCCCTGCATAAGGCTCCACGGGTCATCGCCCAGACTATTGTGGATAACCTGGAGCTGGAGGGCAGCTTCTTCAGCAAGGTAGAGATCGCCGGCCCCGGCTTTCTGAACTTCACTCTGGGCCCCAAGTGGTACGGCGACGTGCTGTCTGCGGTGGAGAGCCAGGGGGCCGCCTACGGCTCCGGCGACGACGGCAAGGGGCAGAAGGTCATGGTGGAGTTCGTCTCTGCCAATCCCACCGGCCCCATGCATATGGGCAACGCCCGGGGCGGCGTGCTGGGGGACACGCTGGCCAATGTGCTGGCCCGGGACGGCTATGACACCTGGAAGGAATTCTATGTGAACGACGCCGGCAACCAGATCCACAAGTTTGCCGTGTCCATCAACGCCCGGTATATGCAGCTGATCATGGGGGAGGAGAACTTCCCCTTCCCCGAGGAGGGCTATCACGGCGAGGATATCAAGGAACTGGCCCGGGCCATTTATGATGCCCACGGGGACAGCTGGAAGGACCTGCCCGAGGAGGAGCGCCTGGACAAGATGGCCCAGTACGGCCTGAAGGTGAACATCCCCAAGATGCAGGAGGATCTGAAGAAGTACGGCATCGTGTACGACCAGTGGTTCTTCGAGTCGGAGCTGCACTCCAGCGGCTATGTGGCCGAGACGGTGCAGCTGCTCGGCGACAAGGGCTGGACCTATGAGAAGGACGGCGCCCTGTGGCTGAACACCACCGCCCTGCTGAAGCAGAAGTTCATGGCCGAGGGCAAGACCCAGGAGCAGGTGGACAAGCTGGAGCTGAAGGACGACGTGCTGCGCCGGGCCAACGGCTTCTACACCTATTTTGCCGCCGATATCGCCTATCACCGCAACAAGTTTGAAAAGCGGGGCTTTGACAAGGTGATCAACGTGTGGGGCGCCGACCACCACGGCCATGTGGCCCGGCTTCAGGCGGCTCTGGACGGTCTGGGGCTGGACGGCTCCCACCGGCTGGTCATTGTGCTGATGCAGCTGGTGAACCTGCTGCAGGACGGCAAGCCCGTGCGTATGTCCAAGCGCTCCGGCAAGGCCATCGCCCTCCACGATCTGCTGGACGAGGTGAGCGTGGACGCCGCCCGCTTCTTCTTCAACTCCCGGACTGCCAGCAGCCCGGTGGACTTCGACCTGGATCTGGCCGTGCGGGAGGACAGCGAGAACCCGGTGTACTACGTGCAGTATGCCCACGCCCGTATCTGCTCTCTGGTGGCCCGTCTGGCCGAGGAGGGGCAGGCTGTGCCCGCCGTCGGTGGTCTGGATGCCGCCGTATTCACCGCGCCGGAGGAGCTGGCTCTGGTAAAGGCCCTGGCCCAGTACCCCGAGGAGCTGCACCTGGCCGCCCGGGACTACGACCCCAGCCGCATCAACCGCTATCTGGCCGCCCTGGCCGGCGACTTCCACCGCTTCTACAACGCCTGCCGCATCAAGGGGGAGGAACCCGCAGTGCTCCGGGCCCGGCTGAAGCTGGCGGACTGCGTGCGGGCGGTGCTGGCCAACGGCCTTGGTCTGCTGGGCGTGTCCGCACCGGAGAAGATGTAAGACGATACCGCGTGCGCCTTGGGCGGGAGACCCCCAGGGCGTACCTTTTATAGCTCCCATGGGGAGGAAAACAGATAGGAGTGATCTTTATGGCACAGCGCGGTGGATTGTTCTCCGGCCTGAAGGACGGCGCCCAGCGCAACCGGAACATGATCCTGTATCTTTTGCTGCTGGCGGCGCTGTTCGGGGCCATGGGCGGCTGGCTGTCCCTGCCCGATCAGGTGACCATGCTGGGCGTGACCGAGGGGGTGGAGCCCCGCTACCTGCCCAAGCTGGCGGCCATCGGCATCAATCTGGGGATCAGCGGGGGCTTTTCCCTGCTGTTCTGGTGGAAGCCCCGGGAACTGGCCTATCTCACCTGCGCCCTCATCGGGATTTTTATGACCTATTTCATCATGCCCGCCAATCTGGGCTATTTCGCGTGACTCCGGATCAGAAGCGGCTCCGGGAGACGCTGGAGCGCCGCCAGCCCACCCTGATGGACAGCACCGGGCGGTACGCCGTGCTGGTGCCCCTGGTGGAGGAGGCGGACGGCAGCCTGTCCCTGCTGTACGAGGTGCGGGCGGGCACCCTGCGGCGGCAGCCGGGGGAGGTCTGCTTCCCCGGCGGCAGGATGGAGGGGGACGAGACCCCGGAGCAGTGCGCCCTGCGGGAGACTGCGGAGGAGCTGGCCATCTCCCGGGATGAGGTCGCGCTTTTAGGTCCTCTGGACTTTCTGGTCCACCGGGCGGGGTTTATCATGTATCCCGTGGTGGGAAAGGTGACCCGCGCGGGTGTGGCCCAAATGCGGCCCAGTCCTGCTGAGGTAGGGGAGGTATTCCGGGTGCCGCTGGCATATCTGCTGGACCATCCGCCCATGGAGTATCCTTGCCAGCTGTCCCCCCGGGTGGGGGAGGACTTTCCCTATGAGCGCATCGGCATCCCCCGCAGCTACCGGTGGATGCCCGGGGGAGAGACGATTCTGGTCTACCCCTGGGAGGATCACGCCATCTGGGGCCTGACCGCCAAGATCACCCGGTGTCTGACCCGCTTTCTGAAGGAGCAGGGATGAGCGGCCGGGAGCAGCTGGGGCCCTACACCCTGACCTGGCCCGACGGGGTGTTCCCTCTGGGGGCGGACACATTGGCTCTGGGCGGCTTTGCTCCGGTGCGCCGGGGATGGCGGGTGTGCGATCTGGGCACGGGCAGCGGGGCGCTGCTGCTCCTGCTGGCCCGGCGGGCGGAGGGGCTGACCCTGTACGGCGTGGAGCAGGACCCGCTGGCCGCCGGGACTGCCCGGGATAATCTGGCCGCCAACGGGCTGTCGGGGGAGATCGTCACCGCCGACCTGAGGAAAAGCGGCCTGCCCGCCGGGGTATTCGACCTTGTGGTGTGCAACCCGCCGTATTTTGCTCCCGGCAGCGGGGGAGACGGCAGACAGGCCCGTATGGGGGACTGCACGCCGGAGCAGCTGTGCGCCGCTGCGGGGCGGCTTTTGAAGAACGGGGGCCGCCTTGCTCTGTGCTATCGGCCGGAGCGGCTGTGCGATCTGCTGTGCGCCCTGCGGGGCGCGGGGCTGGAGCCCAAGCGGCTGAAGCTGCTGTGCCACAGTCCGGCCCACCCGCCCTATGCCGTCCTGACGGAGGCGGTAAAGCAGGCCCGGCCTGGCCTTTCTATTTTATCAGTAACAGAGGAGTGACCTGTATGGCGGGGACCCTGTATCTTGTACCCACCCCCATCGGAAATCTGGGGGACATCTCCCAGCGCATGGCCCGCACTCTGGCGGAGGCGGACTTTATCGCCGCCGAGGACACCCGGGTGACGGTGAAGCTGCTCAACCATCTGGGCATCAAGAAACCCATGGTGATCTACCACCGGCACAACACCGGCTGGGGCGGACAGGCGGTGGTGGACCGCCTGCTGGCCGGGGAGAGCTGCGCGCTGGTCACCGATGCCGGCACCCCCGCCATCTCTGACCCCGGGGAGGATCTGGTGGCCAGATGCGCCCAGGAGGGCATCGGCGTGGTGTCCGTCCCCGGGCCCTGCGCTCTGGTCACCGCTCTGGCCGCCTCCGGCCAGCCCACGGGCAGGTTCACCTTCGAGGGGTTCCTGGCCATGAACAAGAAAAACCGCCGTGCCCATCTGGAGTCCCTGCGGGGGGAGGAGCGCACCATGATCTTCTACGAAGCCCCCCACAAGCTGCTGTCCACGCTGGAGGATCTGGCGGAGGTGTTTGGGCCTGATCGCCCGGTTTCCCTGTGCCGGGAGCTGACCAAGCTCCA
>CAKUHV010000081.1 GCA_934659445.1 uncultured Oscillospiraceae bacterium
ACGTTCAGGTCGCGCTCGGCGTAGCTCTCGTCCATGGACAGCAGCTTCATGGTCTCGCTCAGCTTTTTCTTAAAGTCCCACAGGCGCAGGCGGCTGCCTGTCTTCTGCTCCAGCGCACTGCGGATAAAGGCGCTCAGGGTCACCCCGGGTACCTCCAGGGGGTTCTGGAAGGACAGGAAGATGCCGCGCTTGGCCCGCTCGTTCACCGGCAGGGCGGTGATGTCCTCGCCGTCAAAAAGGATCTGTCCCCCGGTGACCGTATAAGCGGGGTTGCCGGTGATGGCATAGCCCAGGGTGGATTTGCCCGTTCCGTTGGGGCCCATGAGCACATGGACCTCGTCGTGGCCCACGTTCAGTTCCACGCCGCGGAGGATCTCCTTGTCCTCTACACTGACGTGCAGATCCTTGATCTCCAGCAGATTTTTATTTTTCATAGGGATGCTCCTTCTTTTTCGCTGTCGGTCTGACATCCGCAGACCGCTTCATTTTGATCGGGCTTCAGGTCCAGAAGGTCCTGAAGGGTATAGCTGTTGACATATTCGGTAATGCGGTTTTCAAGGCCCTTCCAGAAGGGCAGGGTATAGCACATTCCCATGCGGTCGCACCGGCCGCCGTCCATAGCCTGACAGGAGACGGGCACCAGCTCCCCCTCCGCCGCAGTGAGGATCTCCCCCACTCTGTACTCCCCGGGCTGCCGGGTCAGGCGGTAGCCCCCCGTCTTGCCCAGGGCGCTGTCCGCCAGACCGGCCCGGCACAGCTCCGGCATGATGCTCTCCAGATACTTGCGGGAGATCTCCTGCCGCCGGGCGATGTCGCTCAGACGGATATAGCCTTCGTCCCGGTGCTCCGCAAGCTCCAGCATCACCCGAAGGGCGTAGCGGCCTTTGGATGAGATCATCATACGCTTCAGCCCCTTTCCATTTTAATTCCTACCGTTTCTATGGGAGATTATATCCTCTAACTCCTACCTTGTCAATAGGAGATAAGACGAACCGGCAGTGCTTCCCGGCTTTCCCTTTGAGCACCCGCACAAAAAAAGCGCTCCTCTGCTTTCCCAGAGGAGCGCTTAGACTGACGAAGCCGGAAAAACTGCGCTGTCTTTTCCGCTGTCTCAGTCCGCCCGCTTTTTCAGCGCGGCGGGGTCGATTTGAGACAGCAGCACTGCCGCCAGCACCAGGGCGCAACCGCAGTATTCCCGCAGCGTCATCCGTTCATGGAGGATCAGCGCCCCGGACAGGGCGCCGAACACCGACTCCAGACTGAGCAGCAGGGACACCACCGCCGGGTCGGAGCCCTTCTGGGCCAGGATCTGAAAGGTGTACGCCAGAGCGCTGGAGAACAGGCCCACATACAGGATGGGCAGCAGGCTGGCCTGCACGGCGGCCCAGGTGGGGTGCTCAAACACCAGAGCCCAGAGCAGGGACCACAGGGCGGACACCGTCAGCTGGGCGCAGCTGAGCTCCACCCCGTCCACCTTTCGGGCAAAGTGATCCACCAGCAGGATCTGGGCCGTAAAGCAGAAGGCGCAGAACAGAATGACCAGATCCCCGGTGTCCACGGCGAAGCCGTCCTTTACGCTGATGAGATACAGCCCGGCCACCGCCACCACAACGCCGAGCCACACGGTCCCCGGCACCTTCTTCTTCATAAACAGTCCGCACAGGGGCACCAGCACGATGTACAGGGCGGTGATAAAGCTGGCCTTCCCTGTGGTGGTCATGCTGATGCCGATCTGCTGGCTGCAGGCTGCCACAGCCAGGGCCGTGCCGCAGCACAGGCCGCCCTTCAGCAGCTCCCGCCGTCCGGCCCGCTTCTCCTCCGGGCTGCGCAGATCCGCCGCCGGCTTTATCTTTCGATAGACCAGCAGCCCCAGGGTCAGGGCCGCGGCCCCCACGATGGACCGGGCGGCGTTAAAGCTGAAGGGCTCCAGATTTTCCGCCCCCAGGCTCTGCCCCACGAAGGCCGTGCCCCAGATCAGGGCGGCCAGAACGGCGAATATGTTTTGTTTCATGTGGCTCTGTTTCATCTGTATCTTGCTCCGTTCCCAAAAAAATGCTAAAATATCCGCACACGCGAAAACGGGGCTATTATAGCAAAAATCTTTTCCGGATGCAAGACGCGGGGCGCAGGGAACGCATATACTGGCTCAAAGCCCCATAAGGAAAACCGGACCACAGGAGCGTTTTATGATTTTTTTCGATTTTGACGGCACTCTTTTAGAGTCCAACGGCGCCTGGGCAGACATCGACCACACCTTTCTGGGCCGCCACGGTCTGGCGGTGCCGGAGGGCTATGTGGACTACTGCGCCCACCACTCCTTCCCCGACTCCGCCCACTACACCCGGGTGAACTATCTGCCCCAGCTGACAGAGGAGGAGATCATGGCCGCATGGCTGGAGCTGGCCAAGGACGCCTATGGCCGCAAGCTGCCCCTGAAGCCCGGAGCGAAGGAGCTTCTCCTGTCCCTCACCGCCCGGGGAGAGGAGCTGGCCCTGCTCACCTCCTGTATGCCCCAGCTGTGCCGGGCCGCTCTGGAGCACCACGGGCTGACGGAGCTGTTCCGGGGTGTGCTGACCACCGTGGAGGTGGGGCTGGAGAAGCGGGACCCCGCCATGTACCGGTATGCCGCCCGACAGTTCGGCCAGAAGCCGGAGGACTGCACTCTGGTGGACGACTCCCCGGTGTACTGCGCCGCGGCCAAGCAGGCGGGCTGGCGCGCCGTGGGCGTGCGGGACGACCTGTTCGCCCACCGGCGGGAGGAGTTTTCCGCCTGTGACCGGTATATTGAGGACCTGAGCCAGTTCTGACAATCAGGCCCCCGCCCGAAGAACGGGCAGGGGCCTGATCGTTTTTATACCTTCTGCATATGGGCGGCGGCGGACTTCAGCATCAGCCGCTTGGTGCCCACGTTGTCGAAGGCGATCTCCAACAGGGCGTCGCCCCCCATTTTCTGCACGGACAGCACCATGCCCTTTCCAAAGGCCTTGTGCTGCACCATGTCCCCCTTCTGGAAGGCGGTGAGAGAGGGCGCGGCCGCCGCCGCGCTGCCCATGCCTCCCGTTTGGGGCAGGGGCATCCGGGAGCGCTCCACCGTGCGGCCCGTCCCCGCCGGGCGGGCGTTCCCTCCGGCGGCGGAGCCGGACATGGCCCGGGTGAAGCCGCCGTAGCTGCTCTGGGGCCGCTGGTCAAACTCCGACCGGCGCTGGCCGTAAGCGGGCCGGTCGCCGTAGCCGTTGTAGCCGGAGTCCCGGCTGGGGATGCCGCCCCAATCGCTGTCCTGAGCCAGGAAGGAGCGGCCCTTCTTTTCCACCAGCTCCTCAGGGATCTCCCCCACAAAGCGGCTGGGCCGATTGGAGCTGGTGCGTCCGAACAGCATCCGCTGTCCGGCGCAGGTCATGTACAGCTTCTCCTTGGCCCGGGTCATGGCCACATAGCACAGGCGGCGCTCCTCCTCCATCTCGTCGGTCTCCCCAATGGCGCGGATCCCGGGGAAGATGCCCTCCTCGGTGCCCACCACAAAGACCACGGGGAACTCCAGCCCCTTGGCGGAGTGCATGGTCATCATCACCACACAGTCCTGGTCGGGGTCGTGGCTGTCCATGTCGGTATACAGGGCGATCTCGTCCAGGAAGCCCGCCAGACTGGGCTGATCCCCGGCGTTTTCCAGATATCCGTGGATGGAGGTCAGCAGCTCCCGCACGTTCTCCAGGCGGGTGCGGTCCTCCACGGTGTTCTTGGCCTCCAACATCACGGCGTAACCCGTGCGCTGGATCAATTCCTCATAGAACTGGTCCAGAGGCAGCTGTCCGGCCAGCACCGCCAGCTCCCCCATCAGGTTGGTGAAGGCCGCCAGCTTGGCCGCCGACCGCTCCAGTTCCGGGTACATCCGGGCGTTGTCGATGACGGAGTAGAGGGACGCCCCCTCCCGCAGGGCGATCTGCTGGGCGGTCTCCACCGTCTTGGCCCCGATGCCCCGGGGCGGGTTGTTGATGATCCGGGCCAGGCGCAGGTCGTCCTCCGGGTTGTTCAGCACCGCCAGATAGGCCACCATGTCCTTGACCTCCGCCCGCTCGAAGTAGCGGGTGCCGCCGATGATGCGGTAGGGGATGCCGCTGCGCTTACAGGCATTTTCCATCTGGTTGGACTGGGCGTTCATGCGGTAGAGGATGGCGTGGTCCTTGAAGTGCCGCCCCTTGGACACCCCGTCCAGGATCTGGTTGGCCACATACTGGGCCTCGTCATTTTCGTTCATGGCGGTGTACAGGGTCACCTTATCCCCTGCTCCCGCCCGGGTCCAAAGTTCCTTGCCCTTCCGGCCCTGGTTGTTGCGGATCACGGCGTTGGATGCCTCCAGAATGGACTTGGTGGAGCGGTAGTTCTCCTCCAGGCGGATGGTGCGGCAGGCGGGATACTGCTTTTCAAAGGAGAGGATATTCTCGATGGTGGCCCCGCGGAAGCGATAGATGGACTGGTCATCGTCGCCCACCACGCAGAAGTTCTCGTATCCCCCCGCCAGGGTAGAGGCCAGCAGATACTGTAAATTGTTGGTGTCCTGATACTCGTCGATGAGCACATAGCGGAACTTCCGCTGGTAATAGGTGCGCACGTCCTCAAACTGCTGGAGCAGGCGCACAGTGTGCAGGATGATGTCGTCGAAGTCCAGGGCGCTGGCCTCCCACAGGCGGCGCTGATACTCGCAGTAGATCCTGGCGATCTTGATCAGGCGGAAATCCCCCGCCTTCTCCTGCTGGGCCAGGTAGTCCGGGGCCAGCAGCATGGCGTCCTTGGCCCGGGAGATGTAACCCAGCACCGACCGGGGCGGGAACTGCTTGTCGTCGGTGTTCAGGTCCTTCATGCACTCCTTGATGACCCGCAGGGAATCGTCCGTGTCGTAAATGGTGAAGCGGGAGGAAAAGCCCAGCTTCTCGATGTCCCGCCGCAGGATGCGCACACAGGCGGAGTGGAAGGTAGCCGCCCAGATGTCGTTGGCTGCCGGGCCCAGCATCTTTTCCAGCCGCTCCTTCAGCTCCCCCGCCGCCTTGTTGGTAAAGGTGATGGCCAGAATGGACCAGGGGGCGGCGGGCTCCACCTGGCACAGGCGCACCTGGCGCTCCCGCTCCTCCCGGGTGGAGGCCCCCTTCTGGGCGTACCGCTGGAGAAAGGCCAGGTCATCCGCCGTCACCCAGTCGGGCACCTCGGGGCAGTCGGAGCCCCGCCCGTACCGCATCAGGTTGGCCACCCGGTGGATCAGCACGGTGGTCTTGCCGCTGCCGGCCCCCGCCAGCAGCAGCAGCGGCCCCTCGGTGGCCAGCGCCGCCTGCTGCTGCTGGGGATTCAGGCGGATAAAATCCCGGGCGATGGCCGCCCGGCGGGCCTGAACAAATTGAAGCTCCTGCTCGTGGTCTAACATGGTGCGTCTCCCATCTCTCTGTTTCCGCCGCAGAAGTCCCACCCCGCGGGGTGGGACTTCTCGGGTTCTTTTGTCTTATTCTATCGCAAATCCTCCCCGGGGTCAACCGGGATCGGCGTCTTTTCCCGCTCCGGCAGTCTTTTGCCCCCTTCTGTCAAAACCGCAACATCTGGTACTCTGTTTTGCGGAATATTCCGTCATTTTGTTGCCTCCGCCCGAAAAGTGATACCGATCTGTAACCGTTTTTTCACCGCCGCGTAACGGCTTCGATGAGATGGTTACAGTCCGTTCTGGTATACTCAGGGTACAAAAGGAAAGGAGGGCTTATTGATGAAAAAGCTTCTCACCGCTGCTTTGGCCGCCGCTGTACTGATGGTCACTCTGGGCGGAGCCGTTCTGGCCGAACCCCGTCTGCCCTCTGACGCCGACGCACAGCCCGATACCTCTTACGAGGCCGGCTCCGCCCCCGCCCAGACCGATGCCTGGACCGCCATGCAGCCCGCCATTCACGCGCTGGTGCTGGCCATGGACGAAAACGACCTGGACTACACCCCCGACGACCCCCGCTTCCAGTGGGTCGCCCTGTACTACATGCTCAGCCTGTACGGCCGGATGGACGACCGCGCGGAGCTGTCCGACGCCTACCTGACCCTGCCCGGCGAGGCCGTGATGGATCTTGCCATCCCCATGTTCCCCCAGCTGACCGGCCTACCCCAGCTGCCGGAGGAGCTGGCTGACCGCATCACCTATGACGCCGGCGGCGACACCTATCAGCTGTCCCGGGGGGACGAGGGCCTGTCTCAGGTGACCCTCACCTCCAGTTACCCCACCGGCAATACCGGCCGGGTCATCACTGGGGAGATGGTGTATCTGGAGACGGGCAAGGTGCTGCACACCTTCCGCGTCCAGCTGGAGGAGGACGACTCCATGTTCGGCTTCGCCATCACCGGCCTGACGCTGGACTGAATCCTTCCCATTCTACGGGGCGCAGCTGCGCCCCGTATTTTTATGTCCTTCCTTGAAAAAGGGAGATTCACCTTGTAAAACAGGGCAGAATAGACTATAATAACCCAAAACAGAGCAGGCGTTCCCCCCTGTTTTCCACGATAAACGAGGTGTTTCTATGGATCTGACCATAAAAAACTATATCCGTCCCGGGCGGCGGGCCCATCTGGCGGGCATTGGCGGCGTCTCCATGGCCCCTCTGGCTGAGGTATTGGCGGGCAAGGGCGTGACCGTCACCGGCTCCGACCTGCACGAGAGCGCCAGCGTGGCCCATCTCCGCAGCCTGGGGATCCCGGTGACCATCGGCCACCTGCCCGAGAGCGTGCAGGGGGCGGACTGCGTCATCCGCACCGCCGCCATCCACGACGACAACCCGGAGATCGCCGCCGCCCGCGCCGCCGGGATCCCGGTATTTGAGCGGGCACAGGCCTGGGGCGCCCTGATGAGCCACTACCCCAACGCCCTGTGCGTCTCCGGCACCCATGGCAAGACCACCACCACCTCCATGTGCACCCACATCTTCCTGGCCGCCGGGCGGGACCCCTCGGTGATGATCGGCGGTACTCTGCCCATTCTGGGCTGCGGCCACCGGGTGGGCCATGGGGACACCATCATTCTGGAGTCCTGCGAATACTGCAACTCCTTCCTGTCCTTCCTGCCCACGGTGGCGGTGATCCTGAATGTGGATGCCGACCATCTGGACTTCTTCAAGGATCTGGAGGACATCAAGCACTCCTTCCGGGCCTTCGCCCAGCTGGTGCCCGACCGGGGCCATGTGGTGGCCAATCTGGACGACGGCAACACCATGGACGCCCTGAAGGGCATCGACTGCCCCCTGTTCACCTTCAGTCTGGATAACGATGCTGCCGACTGCTGCGCCCAGAACCTCACCTGGGATAGAGGCCTGCCCACCTTCGACGTGGTGATCCGGGGCAGCATATATGCCCATGTGACCCTCCATGTGGGCGGGGAGCACAACGTGCGCAACGCTCTGGCGGCGGCCGCCGCCGCCTATATTCTGGGGGTACCCGGCTCCGCCGTGGAGAAGGGGCTGGACAGCTTTACAGGCGCCGGCCGCCGCTTTGAGAAGAAGGGGGAATTCCACGGGGCCATGGTGTATGACGACTACGCCCACCATCCCTGGGAGATCCGCGCCCTGCTGACCATGGCCCGCACTCTGGGCTTTCAGCGGGTCATCGCCGCCTTCCAGCCCCACACCTACTCCCGCACCCACGAGCTGTTCCGCGACTTTGCGGACGTGCTGAAGCTGCCCGACAAGACCATTCTGGCGGAGATCTATGCCGCCCGGGAGCAGAACACTCTGGGCATCTCCTCCGCTGACCTGGCCCGGGAGATCCCCGGGGCGGAGTTC
>CAKUHV010000082.1 GCA_934659445.1 uncultured Oscillospiraceae bacterium
CGCGCACCCCCTTGCGGGACAAGATGACGATGGCGAACAGGCCCACGAAGGCGGTGATCACGGTGAGCACCATCTGCCGGTAGCCCGCCTGACCCATGCCGTCCTGAATGACGGAGGGGGTCAGGGCGCCGAAGAAGTCCCGCATCATGTAGAAGGGAGAGGTGAAGCCATTGCCCTCGGCATAGATGCCCACGTTGGAGCCCAGACCGATGTTCATCAGCATCAGGCCGATGGCGGGGGCGATGCCGTACCGCACGCCCAGAGGGATGGCCTGAACGATCTTGTCCCGGATGTTCAGCACGGACAGGACGATGAACACGATGCCCTCGACAAGGATGATGCACAGGGCGGCCTGAAAGGACTCCACATAGCTCATGCCGGTCAGGGCCACAAGGTTGGCCACCACCACGGCAAAGAAGCTGTTCAGGCCCATGCCGGGGGCCATGGCGAAGGGCTTGTTGGCCAGAAAGGCCATGCAGAACATACCCACGGCGGACGCGAAGCAGGTGGCCATAAACACGGCGTTCCACAGCTCCTGTCCGTTGGCGCCGAAGCCGGTGAGCAGGTTGGGATTCAGCGCGATGATGTAGGCCATGGTCATAAAGGTGGTCAGACCGGCCAGGATCTCGGTGCGGACGTTCGTGCCGTTCTCCTTCAGGTGAAACAGCTTCTCCATTGGGATCTCCTCCGTTTTTATTGAATTGTTTTGACCCTTCCGGGCCGTACACACACTGGGAAGGCTGCGGCCTGAAGACAGGCCCCCCTTCCACACCCCTTTATCTTATCGAAATTTCCGCAAAAACACAAGACAAAGTTCGACAGCGGGTTTGACAATTGCGGGATAGTCGATTACAATAAACGTTATGGGAACTGACCAAATTTTCTCTTTTGAAAGGAAGAGGACCACCAATGACCTATGAAATGAAGATCGCCGGGCTGACCCGGCACCTGCCCCTGTGCCGCATCACCGACGATCTGTATATCGGCGCCTTCGTCATGCTGGGCGACCAGGAGATCTGCGTGGCCGGGGCGGCGGAGCTGCTCAAGCGCGTGCCCGGCGAGTACGACTATCTGCTGACGGCGGAGACCAAGGGCATCCCCCTGGTCCACGAGATGGCCCGCCAGACCGGGGCCAGGACCTACTTCATCGCCCGGAAAGAGGCCAAGACCTATATGCCCGACGCCGTGGGGGTAGAGGTGAACTCCATCACCACCCAGCACCGGCAGCAGCTGTTCCTGTCCGGCGAGGACGCCGCCATGATCCGGGACAAACGCATCCTGCTGGTGGACGACGTGATCTCCACCGGCGAGAGTATGCGGGCGCTGGAGACTCTGGTGACCAAGGTGGGCGGCGTCGTGGCCGGCCGCATGGCCATCCTGGCCGAGGGCGACGCCCAGACCCGCAGCGATATCGTCTATCTGGAGAAGCTGCCCGTCTTCAATCCCGACGGCACCATCAAGGAATAAGATCATCGCAAAAAAGCCCCTGTCTGTATCAACAGACAGGGGCTTTTTGCGGCTTTGGGGGACGGCAGGGCGCGGAGCGGACCCGCGCGCCGCAAAACGCCGGGCGGCCACAGGCCGCCCCTGCGGTGTGTATCGTTTGTTGTTTTTCGTAGGGGCCGCCCCGTGTGGCGGCCCGCGGGCTCGTCCTCACAAGCTCCGCATTACTCGCCACGGCATAAATGCCATGGCTCGCTCGCTCCGCTGCTCGTCCTCTCCCCAACAAAGCCTTCGGCTTTGCCGGGGACCCCATATTCGGCGGTGCCAGCCCCCTTTCACAAGGGGGCCTTGGCGCGGGCGGCGCGCCAAAATGCGGCATTTTCCACATGACCGCCCGTTTCCTCCCGTTCCTTTTCCCGCAAACGCAAAAATGGGGGAATTTTTTTGTTTTTCCCCTTGAACGGCGGGCCTTCCCCTGTTATTATGCTATTGTACGGAATTGGGGCTGTTCCCGCCCCAGAAGCACTCGTCAAAATACATGGGCTGCCGGTTTGGAAGGGCCGGACCGTCCAGGAAATGAGAGGAAGATTGACTTATGATCGCACACGGGAAGGACATCAAGGTGTTCACCGGCAGCTCGAACCCGCAGCTGGCCCGGGACATCTGCAAGGAGCTGGGGGTATCCCTGGGCAACTCCGAGACCGGCTGCTTTGCCGACGGGGAGAATTTCGCCTCGTTCTATGAGACGGTCCGCGGCTCCGACGTATTCGTGGTCCAGTCCACCTGCTCCTTCGTGAAGGACGGCAAGCTGTTCAGCGTGAACGACGCCCTGATGGAGCTGCTCATCATGATCGACGCCCTGAAGCGCGCCTCCGCCGGCCGCATCACCGCCGTGATCCCCTATTTCGGCTACGCCCGGCAGGACCGCAAGACCAAGCCCCGCGATCCCATCTCCGCCAAGCTGGTGGCCAACCTGATCACCAAGGCCGGCGCCGACCGGGTGCTGACCATGGACCTGCACGCCAACCAGATCCAGGGCTTCTTCGACATCCCCGTGGACAACATGCTGGGCTCCCCCATCTTCGTGGATCACTTCTTCCGCAAGTTCGCCCCCGTCCACGCGGACACCATGGTGGTCTCCCCCGACGTGGGCAGCGTGGCCCGGGCCCGGGCCTTTGCCCAGAAGCTGGACATGCCCATGGCCATCGTGGACAAGCGCCGGCAGAAGGCCAACTCCTCCGAGGTGATGAACATCATCGGCGACGTGCGGGACAAGCACGTGATCATTCTGGACGACATGGTGGACACCGGCGGGTCCCTGTGCCATGCGGCCAAGGCTCTGGTAGACATCGGCGGCGCCAAGGACGTGACCGCCTGCGCCTCCCACGGCATCCTCTCCGGCCCCGCCATCCAGCGCATCAACGAGAGCGTTCTGGACGAGGTCATTTTCCTGAACACCATCCCTTCCAAGCCCGATGTGAGCAGTCCCAAGATCAAGTATATCTCCGTGGCCCATATGTTTGCCGAGGCCATCAGCCACATCTACATGGAGACCTCCGTCTCCCCGCTGTTCTCCTGATCCTCCGTCGTTTTCCGGGGCGGGCGCCTGCCCGCCCCGGTTTTTTCCCTTTGCGGAGCGGGTTCGACCGGCAAGGGCAGAGTCCTTGCCCTGCGAAACGTTCTATCTTCGTGCGTAGGGCGCGACGACCCGGCGCCCCTCGTCCTCACAAGCTCCGCATTACTCGCCACGGCATAAATGCCATGGCTCGCTCGCTCCGCTGCTCGTCCCTACCCCCTCTGGCCTTCGGCCATCTCCCCCTGACAGGGGGAAATGTCCCGCAGGGACAAAGGGGGTAGGGAGGAGGGCCACGAAGTGGCGGGGGGATTCTAACAAAAGCCCTCTTCGGAATCCCCCAGTCATTGCCTTTCGGCGATGCCACCTTCCCCCCTGGGTAGGGAAGGTTTCGCGGGCATTAGATCCACCGGTCTCATTCTCTGCCCCTGTCCCGGGACGGGGGCGGGGAATGGCGCCGGAAGAAAGGAACCAAGCTATGTTTTTCAAAAGCTCCGGCGGGGCGACCTGGCTGCTGGTCTGTCTGGGCAACCCCGGCGAAAAATACGAAAATACCCGCCACAACGTGGGCTACATGGTGGCCGACGAGATCGGCCAGCGCTGCCATTCCCCCATCCAGAAGCTGCGCTTCAAGGCCCTGACCGACGTTGTGACCATCAGCGGACAGAAGGTGCTGGTGATGAAGCCGGTGACCTATATGAACCTGTCGGGAGAGGCGGTGCGCCCCGCCGCCGACTTCTATAAGATCCCCCCGGACCATGTGCTGGTGATCTCCGACGACACCGCCCTTGCCCCGGGCCGCCTGCGCATCCGCAAGGGGGGCTCCGCCGGGGGGCACAACGGCCTGAAGAGCATCATCCAGCATCTGGGCACCGACCAGTTCCCCCGCATCCGGGTGGGGGTGGGGGAGAAGCCCCATCCCGACTACGACCTGGCCGACTGGGTGCTGGGCAGGTTCGTGGGGGAGGACAAAAAGACCATGGACGCCGCCGTGAAGCGGGCGGCGGACGCGGTGGAATGCCTGCTGGCCGAGGGGCCGGACAGGGCCATGAACCGCTTCAACGGCTGAGAGGGAGCTATGGAGCTTTTGACCGTTACCGACATCATCGAGGAGGACTTTGGCTGTGAGGGCCGCCCCGCCGGACAGGAGCCAAAGGTCACCGTAGTGGCCCGGGACAGCGCCGGGGCAGAGCGGCGGCTCGTGATCCCCGACCGACTGGCCTATGACCTGGGGCTGGACGCGGGCGCAAGGGTGGCCGTGAACGAGGACGGGGCGCTGATCCCATATACCAGACAAGAAGGAGACCGCTGTGGGAAAATTTGATGGCGTGCTGCTGGCCAGCGACTTTGACGACACTCTGTATGACCTGAACCGGCAGGTCTGTCCCCGGAACCGGGAGGCTCTGGCCTACTTCATCGCCCAGGGCGGGCGCTTCACAGTGGCCACCGGCCGGGCCCACACCACCTTCGCCCCCTATGTCCATCTGGCCCCCATCAACGCCCCGGTGGTTCTGTCCAACGGCTCCGCCATCTACGACTTTCAGCAGGAGCGCTTTCTGGTGCAGACCCTGCTGGACCCCCGGGCGCCGGAGGACATGGCCGCTCTGGCCGCCGCCATCCCGGAGATCGGCTTCGAGGCCTATCACGGCGAGGACATCTATGTCTACAACTTCAACGCCGTCACCGCCGGACACATGAAGAAGGTGGGCACCGCCTATACCCAGTGTCCCATCGCCCAAATGCCCACCCCCTGGGGAAAGGTCATTTTGCAGCAGGAGCATGACGTGCTGCTGCGGGCCCGGACGTGGCTGTTGGAGCACTGCCCGGGGCGGTATGAGGCGGTGTTCTCCAACCTCTACTATCTGGAGCTGACCGACCGGGGCAGCACCAAGGGGGGCATGGTGGCCCGTCTGGCGGATATGCTGGGGATCGCGCGGGAGAATATCTACTGCGCCGGGGACAATCAGAACGACATCTCCATGCTGGCGCTGTCCGCCATCCCCTTCGCCCCCGCCAACTGCGCCCCCGAGGTGCGCCAGTGGGGGGCCCGCATCCTGTGCCACTGCAACGACGGCCTGATGGGGGACATCGTGGAGATCCTGGACCGGCGGTATTGAGGCCGGCAAGGGCTCTGCCCTTGCCCTACGGTGTGTAACGTCCATCGCATCATGTAGGGGCCGCCCCATGTGGCGGCCCGCGGGGGGATGATATCCGCCCCTACGGCTCGGGACGTGCGTTGCGCGCACCGTAAAGCCCCCCTTGCCAAAGGGCCGAAAACCAGTGCGTAGGGCGCGACGACCCGGCGCGCCTCGTCCTCGTAAGTTACATATCCCTCGTCCCGTCGTAAACGCCGGGACTCGCTCATTCCGCTGCTCGTCCTCTCCCCACAAAACCCGCTCCGCTGGGCTTTTGTGGGGGCCCCGTTTGGTTCGTTTTTCCCCGTAGGGGCCGCCCCATGTGGCGGCCCGCGGGGGTCATAGGGGGCGGAGCCCCCTATACCAAAAATAGGTGGGTGGGCGGGTATAAGAAAGATCACCCCAAGGAGGTTTCCATATGACAGACCAATCCAAGATCCGCAACTTTTCCATCATTGCCCACATCGACCACGGCAAATCCACCCTGTCCGACCGGCTGATCGAGCAGTGCCACGCCGTGGAGCAGCGGCAGATGGCCAGCCAGCTGCTGGACAACATGGACCTGGAGCGGGAGCGGGGCATCACCATCAAGGCCCGGGCGGTGCGGCTGGAGTATCAGGCCCAGGACGGCCAGACCTACCACCTGAACCTGATCGACACCCCGGGGCATGTGGACTTCAACTACGAGGTATCCCGCTCTCTGGCCGCCTGCGACGGCGCGGTGCTCGTCGTGGACGCCAGTCAGGGCATCGAGGCCCAGACCCTGGCCAACACCTATCTGGCCATGGAGCACGACCTTGAGATCCTGCCCGTGATCAACAAGATCGACCTGCCCGCCGCCGACCCCCAGCGGGTGAAGGACGAGATCGAGAACATTCTGGCCCTGCCCGCCCAGGACGCCCCGGAGATCTCCGCCAAAATGGGCATCAACATCCCCGCCGTGCTGGAGGACATCGTGCAGAACATCCCCGCCCCGCAGGGGGATGCCGGCGCCCCCCTGAAGGCCCTGGTGTTTGACAGCCAGTACGACCCCTATGTGGGGGTGATCGTCTATTTCCGCATTATGGAGGGCACCCTGAAGAAGGGCATGGCGGTGCAGATGATGTCCACCGGCAGCCAGTTCCAGGTGCTGGACTGCGGCTATCTCCGCCCCCTGGGGATGGAGTCCGCCCCCGTCCTGTCCGCCGGCGAGGTGGGCTGGTTCACCGCCTCCATCAAGAACGTGAAGGACACCCGGGTGGGCGACACCATCACCGGCGCGGAGCGCCCGGCGGCGGAGCCTCTGCCCGGCTACCGCCCGGCCCAGGCCATGGTGTACTGCGGCATCTACACCGAGGACGGCAGCAAGTACCCCGACCTGCGGGACGCCCTGGAGAAATTGCAGCTGAACGACGCCGCCCTGTCCTTCGAGCCGGAGTCCTCCGTTGCTCTGGGCTTCGGCTTCCGCTGCGGCTTCCTTGGGATGCTGCACATGGAGATCATTCAGGAGCGGCTGGAGCGGGAGTTCAACCTGGATCTGGTGACCACGCTGCCCTCCGTGATCTACGAGGTCACCAAGACCGACGGCACCGTGGTCCGTGTGGACAACCCCCACAACTACCCCGATCCCGGCTCCATCGCCGAGGCCCGGGAGCCCTTCGCCAAGGTGACCATCATCACCCCGCCGGATTATGTGGGCAACATCATGCCCATGTGTCAGGACCGCCGGGGGGTGTTCAAGGATATGCAGTATCTGGACACCAATCTGGTGGAGCTGCACTACTCCATGCCCATCGGGGAGATCATCTACGACTTCTTCGACGCCCTGAAGGCCCGCACCAAGGGCTACGCCAGCCTGGACTACGAGCTGGAGGGCTACGAGAAGAGCGACCTGGTGAAGGTGGACCTGCTGCTCAACGGCGACCAGGTGGACGCCCTGTCCTTCATCGTCCACCGGGAGAAGGCCTACGCCCGGGCCCGGAAGATCTGCGAAAAGCTGAAGGAGAACATCCCCCGCCAGCTGTTCGAGGTGCCGGTGCAGGCCGCCATCGGCGGCAAGATCATCGCCCGGGAGACGGTGAAGGCCATGCGCAAGGACGTGCTGGCCAAGTGCTACGGCGGCGACATCACCCGGAAGAAAAAGCTGCTGGAGAAGCAGAAAGAGGGCAAAAAGAAAATGCGGACGTTGGGCACAGTCCAGCTGCCCACGGAGGCATTCATGGCTGTCCTTAAGCTGGACGAGGAGTAAGGCGCATTTTCTTTGCCCTCTGGGGCCCCATCGCAGATGGGGCGGCGCGATAAGCGCCGTAAATTCGCAGCGCAGCGGAGAATTTGCGCAGGGCGAATTCACTTCGCCCGAGCATTTTGAAAAATACAGGGTTCCCGCCCGGCTCTGCCGGGTGGGATGGGCAAGAAGAAAATGCGGACGTTGGGTACCGTTCAGCTGCCCACAGAAGCGTTTATGGCAGTTCTCAAGCTGGACGAGGAGTAAGGCGCATTTTCTTTGCCCTCTGGGGCCCCATCGCAGATGGGGCGGCGCGATAAGCGCCG
>CAKUHV010000083.1 GCA_934659445.1 uncultured Oscillospiraceae bacterium
ATAAAAGTCCTGTTTATGGGACAGCCGCTCCGGTATGATCATGACACATCCATCAAAGGAGGCCCCTTTATGCAGACCGTATATTACACCACCTCCAACTTCATCCGCCACACGGGCAACGTGGTGGACCTGTCCGAGTACCGCCGGAAGTTGGCCCGGGCCGAGGGCAGCCTCGCCCCCACCCCCATACAGGAGGGGCCGTCCGTCCGCCCCTTCCCCCATCTGACAGAGGTCGAGCGCCCCCGGCAGGAGCGCGCCCCCCGCCGCCTGCCCCGTCTGTCTCTGGACGGCTGGGCCAGCGTCGCCGTGGTGGTGATGACCCTCACCTTCACCCTGCGGGTGCTGCTGCTCTGAGGGGAGGGGCCGGGGATCCCCGCCGGGCGGTTGCATTTTCCTCCGCAGGGGTCTATGATAGTGCTGTGCCCTCTCAGGGGGCGCGGCAGATCATGGGGCTCCGCCCACGGGAGGTCTTCTGTATGTGGTTTCTTCTGGCTCTGCTGTCCTCTTTGTTCGCCGCGGCCACCTCGATCCTGGCCAAGGTGGGCATCGACGGGGTGAACTCCACCCTGGCCACCGCCATCCGCACCGCCGTTGTGCTGGTCATGTCCTGGGGCATGGTGTTCCTCACCGGGGCGCAGGCGGACATAGGCGGCATCAGCCGCCGCAGCTGGCTGTTTCTGGTGCTGTCCGGTCTGGCCACGGGGGCCAGCTGGCTGTGCTACTACCGGGCGCTCCAGCTGGGCAGGGTGTCCCAGGTGGCCCCCATCGACAAGCTGAGCATCGTCATCACCCTGATCCTGGCCTTCGTCCTGCTGAAAGAGCCGGCCTCCCCCAGGGCCGTTTTCGGCGCGGCCCTTATCACCGCCGGCACCCTGCTGATGATCGCGTGACCGCTTTTTCCGTCAGCCGCCCAGAAATTGCGAAAATTGGCTTGCATTTCCATTGGCTGAATACTATACTGATGATACCATCCGGGCGAGCCTTCCCCCGGTGGCGCGCTCCCCGGAAAAATACACAGAGAGGATGTTCAACGTGAAAAAGTTCTTCACCCTTATCCTCGCGCTGGCGCTGACCATGGGACTGGTCGTCCCCGCGGCTGCCGCCGGAGAGACCGCCCAGCGGGGCGTTCTGACCTATTCCGAGCCCATCGCCCCCAGATATGATGACGCCCTCAGCTTCAGCGAGGGGCTGGCCGCCGTCAAGACGGACGGTCTGTGGGGCTATATCGACACCAAGGGGAACACCGTTATCCCCGAGCAGTTCGACATCGCCTTCAGCTTCAGCGAGGGACTGGCTCTGGTGGGCACCCTTGTGAACAGCGATGAGATAGAGGACGGCTATTGGGATGACGAAGTCGGCGACTATATTCTTACCGGCAATAAGTATACCCTGAACTACTACATGATGGGCTTTGTAGACACCAAGGGGGACGTCACATGGTTCTCCATGCCCGGCTTCGACGAAAATAATGTTTCCCCCCAGATCGCCGTCCGCTCCGACGAGGTGCTGACCGGCGGCGAGCACATCTTCTATAACGGCTACGTCTCTCTGCCCGCGCTGGATGACCCCTGCTACTACTTCTTTGGTACGGACGGCCAGCTGGCCGATCTGCCCGAGGGCATCGTCTCCAGCAGCTACGACTGGCAGGTCACCGAGGACACCGCCATTCTGGGCAGCATGGAGCTGTTCGGCGGCGATCAGCGCTTCTACAACATCTCCTCCGGCAAGACGATCACCCTGGCCGCCCACAGCGCCTCTACCGGCGAAATGGAGCCGACCTACGATCTGCGCCCCTTCAACAAGGGGCTGGCCCCTGTGGGTGTGCTGGACTGGAGCATCGACAACTGGAACTACCGCTGGGGCTTCGTGGACAAGAGCGGCAAGTGGGTCATCCAGCCCACCTATAACGACTTTATGGTCAGCGGCATCTACACCAGTTATCAGGTCTTCGGCGACACCGGCCTTGCCATGGTGCAGAACACCCAGGGCAAGTGGGGCGCCATCGACAAGACCGGCAAGACCGTGATCCCCTTCCAGTACGATGCTCTGCGCCCCTATTACTACGGCCTGGCCGTTTTCGGTCAGGGCGGGAAGTTCGGCTATCTGGACAGCAAGAGTCAGGTGGCCATCCCCGCCCGGTATGTGAACGCCAGCGGCTTCAGCTCTGACGGCTACGCCGCCGTTTACGACGGCAGCCGAGCCTTCCTCATCGACACCAAGGGCAACGCCATTCCCGGCACGGACAAGCTGGACCCCGACAGCTACTTTACCGAAGACGAAAACGGCCCCGTCACCGTCACCCCTGACGAGTACGTGGTCATCTGCGAGCGCGGCAAGTACGGCTTCGGCCACATCGACTACACCCCCGCCCTGCCCGAGGCCAGCGAGATGAGCGGCTGGGCCTATCCTCTGGTCACCGCCGCCATCGAGGAGGATCTGGTGCCCAACTACCTGCAGAACCTGTATGTCAACAGCATCACCCGTGAGGAGTTCTGCGACCTGGTGATCCGCGCGGTGGAGAAGGTCCTGGACAAGGACATCTCCGACGTGGTGCGGGAGAAGACCGGCAAGTCTCTGGCCGACTGGCAGCAGAGCTATCCCTTCACCGATACCGCCAACCCCAACGTGATCGCCGCCAATGCTCTGGGCATCATCTCCGGCCGGGGCAACGGCATCTTTGACCCCTACTCCGTCATCACCCGGCAGGAGGCGGCCGCCCTGCTCACCAGCTCCGCCAAGGTGCTGGGCATGAACACCACCCCCGCCCAGCAGACCTCCTTCGCCGACAACGGCGATGTGGCCGTCTACTTCCGCAACGCCGTCAGCTTTGTCTATCAGATCAATGTGATGAGCGGCACCGGGAACGACAAGTTCACCCCTCTGGGCACCTATACCCGCGAGCAGTCCTTCATCACCGTCTACCGCCTGTTCCAGGCCATCATGGGCCAGTAAGCTCCCTGTATCCCCGCCCCGGACGCATCCGCTGCGTCCGGGGCTTTTTATGTCTCGCGGGCGGCGCGCCCTCCGGTTTTTTCGCCCCGACTCCTTGCCCTTTTCCGAAAAAAATGGTATGATATTTTATTCCGAAAATCACGCGGGGACCCCCGCGTTTCATCTGGAGGACCCGAAATGGAACGTACCACCACCGTGATCTCTCAGGCCGACATCGACCGCCAGCTGGAGCTGTGCCGGCAGACCGCTGAATTGACCGCCCGGCTGCCCACGCCCCCCCTGGCCTTTGTGGACACCTACGGCTGCCAGCAGAACGAGGCGGACTCCGAGCGCATCCGGGGCTATCTGGCCCAGATGGGCTTCGGCTTTACCAGCGACGAGGAGCAGGCCCGCGTCATCGTCATCAACACCTGCGCCATCCGGGAGCACGCCGAGCAGCGGGTGTTCGGCAACCTGGGCGCCCTGGTGCACACCAAGCGCCGCCACCCGGAGCAGATCATCTGCCTGTGCGGCTGCATGGCCCAGGAGCCCCACGTGGCGGACAGGATCCGCCAGTCCTACCGCCATGTGGACCTGGTCTTCGGCCCCCACGAGCTGTGGCGCTTCCCGGAGTTCATCCACACCCTGATGACCCAGAAGGGCCGCATTTTCCAGATCGCCGACCAGCCCGGCTCCATCGCCGAGGGCATCCCTCTGGTGCGCCAGGACAAGGTGAAGGCCTGGGTGTCCATCATGTACGGCTGCAACAACTTCTGCACCTACTGCATCGTGCCCTACGTCCGGGGGCGGGAGCGCTCCCGCAGGCCGGAGGACATTCTGGCGGAGGTGCGCCAGCTGGCGGCCGAGGGGTACCGCGACATCACCCTGCTGGGGCAGAACGTAAACTCCTACGGCAAGGACCTGGAGGAGCCCATGGACTTCGCCGACCTGCTGGAGCTGGTAAACGCCATCCCCGGGGACTTCCTCATCCGCTTTATGACCTCCCACCCCAAGGACGCCACCCAGAAGCTGTTCGAGACTATGGCCCGGTGCGAAAAGGTGGCGCCGGTTCTCCATCTGCCCTTCCAGGCGGGGAACGACCGCATCCTGAAGGCCATGAACCGCCGCCACACCCGGGAGCAGTATATGGCCAAGATCGCCGCCCTGAAGGCCCTGATTCCCGACATCGTCCTCACCTCCGACATCATCGTGGGCTTCCCCGGTGAGACGACGGAGGAGTTTGAGGACACCCTGAAGGTGCTGGAGCAGGTACGGTTCGACGCCCTGTTCACCTTTATCTACTCCCCCCGGGTGGGCACTCCGGCGGCCAAGCTGCCCGACCCCATGAGCCGGGAGGAGAAGCTGGCCAATTTCAACCGCCTCACCGCCCTGCAGGACCAGATCTCCGCCGAGAAGCACGCCGCCTATATCGGCAGGACCCTGCGCTGCCTGATGGACGGCGAGAGCGGGGACGAGACCTTCCCCATCTCCGGGCGCACCCCGGGCAACCGCCTTGTGCGGGCCAAGGGGAGCGCCGATGTGATCGGGCAGTTCTGTCAGGTGAAGATCACCGGGGCCAATAAGTGGTCGCTGTTCGGGGAGATCATTTAATTCCCTCCCAACCCTCCCCTTTTTCGGTATAAGGGGCTTTGCCCCTTATGATCCCCTTGTGGGGGTAATACCCCCACACCCCCGTAGAGACGGATGTCTTCATCCGCCCGCGGGCCGCCACATGGGGCGGCCCCTACAAACGGAACCCAAAAGGCAAGGCACGCGAGAGGCGCAATGTGGGAAAAGAAAGACCGCCTGATTTGACCGGCACGAGCGGCAGCGAGCGGAGAACGCAGCGGCCCCAAGTTCATGCCCGCGCCGAACAAATTTAGACCATTTTCCAAACGTGCGCTCCGGGTTCGGGCCCGCAGGCCCGAGGATCTTTGGGTACTTTCCATCCCTGGAAAGTACCTCGCCCGAAGGCGAAATATCCCCCGTCCCCACCGTATCCTCCACCCCCTATGGGGGCATGGGGATGTGACCCCCACACATCTGAAAGGGTGGGTTGGGTGGGTTTTAATCTAACCAGAAAGCAGGTGATCCCATGGCAGAGATGACCCCCATGATGCGGCAGTATCTGGAGATGAAGGAGAAGCACCCCGACTCCATCCTCTTCTTCCGCCTGGGCGACTTTTACGAGATGTTCAACGAGGACGCCAAGCTGGCGTCCAAGGAGCTGGACCTCACTCTGACCACACGGGACCGCAACAAGCCGGAGGAGGAGCGCACCCCCATGTGCGGCGTGCCCTATCACTCCTGCGACAGCTATATCGCCCGGCTCATCGCCAAGGGCTATAAGGTGGCCATCTGCGAGCAGATGGAGGACCCCGCCCTGGCCAAGGGCCTGGTGGACCGGGACGTGACCCGGATCATCACCCCGGGCACGGTGATCGCCTCCTCCATGCTGGAGGAGGGGAAGAACAACTTCCTCTGCGCCGTTTACGCCGACTCCGCCGCCTGCGGCCTGTGCCTGTGCGACATCTCCACCGGCGAGGTGTTCGCCACCTCCTTCCCCCAGTCGGAGGAGGCCGCCGACCACCTGAAAAACGAGCTGGGCCGCTTCCACCCCGCCGAGGCCATTTTGTCCGATGGAGCCTGGAATCTGGAGGGGCTGGTGGACTATCTGAAGGAGCGGCTGGACTGCCTGTGCGAAAACGGGGGCGAGGCCCGCTTCCGCTACGACGTGAGCCTGTCGGCGGTGAAAAAGCAGTTCACCGCCGGGCTGGACACCCTGCCGGAGGGGGACAGGGCGGCGGTGCAGGCCGCCGGGGGACTGCTGGCCTATCTGTACGAGACCCAGAAGACCGACCTGTCCCACCTCTCCGTGTTCTCCTATTACACCACCGGGCAGTATATGGAGCTGGACCTCACCGCCCGCCAGACTCTGGAGCTGACCGCCACCATGCGCGCCCAGGAGAAAAAGGGCTCTCTGCTGTGGGTGCTGGACAAGACCCGCACCGCCATGGGCGGCCGGCTGCTGCGGGGGTGGATGGAGCGGCCCCTCCTCTCCCCGGTGCAGATCGCCCGGCGGCAGCAGGCGGTGGCCGACCTGGTGGAGGACATCATCACCCGGGAGGAGCTCACCCTGGTGCTGAAGGAGGTCACCGACCTGGAGCGGCTCATCGGCCGGGTGGTGTACGGCACCGCCGGAGGCCGGGACCTGGTGGCCCTGGCCGGGGGACTCAGCCGCCTGCCCCGCATCCGCCAGCTGATTTCCCCCTGCTCCTCCGCCCTGCTGCGCACCCTGGCCGAGCAGCTGGACGACCTGCCGGAGCTGACCGGGCTGATCCAGTCCGCCTTTGTGGACGCGCCCCCCTTCTCCGTGCGGGAGGGCAAGTTCATCCGCCGGGGCTACAACGAGGAAGTGGACCGCCTGTGGGACCTTATTGAAAACAGCACCGACGTGCTGGCGGAGATGGAGGCCCAGGTGAAGGCGGAGACGGGCATCAAAAATATGCGCATCCGCTTCAACAAGGTGTTCGGCTATTACATCGAGGTAGCCAAGGCCCAGATCGATCTGGTGCCCGCCGACTGGACCCGGAAGCAGACTACGGTGAACGCCGAGCGGTACATCTCTCAGGAGCTGAAGGAGCTGGAGCACACCATCCTCTCCGCCCAGGACAAGGTGGTGGCCCTGGAGTATCAGCTGTTCAGCCAGATCCGGGAGCAGGTGTGCGCCCAGGTGGCCGCCATCCAGCGCTCCGCCGCCGCGGCGGCCCAGGTGGACGTGCTCAACTCTCTGGCCACGGTGGCCGCGGCCAACAATTACTGTATGCCCCTGGTGGACAGTTCCAACGTCATTCAGATCACCGAGGGCCGCCACCCTGTAGTGGAAAAGGTGCTCAAGGGGGGACTGTTTGTCCCCAACGACACCCATATGGACGGGGGGGACGACCTGTGTGCCATCCTCACCGGCCCCAACATGGCGGGTAAGTCCACCTATATGCGTCAGGTGGCCCTGATCGTCCTCATGGCCCAGATGGGCTCCTTCGTCCCCGCCCGCTCCGCCCACATCGGCGTGGTGGACCGGATCTTCACCCGCATCGGCGCCAGCGACGACCTGTCCTCCGGCAAGTCCACCTTTATGGTGGAGATGACCGAGGTGGCCGCCCTGCTGAAAAACGCCACCCCCGCTTCCCTGCTCATCCTGGACGAGATCGGCCGGGGCACCAGCACTTACGACGGCATGGCCATCGCCCGGGCGGTGCTGGAGTACTGCGCGGACAGGAAGCACCTTGGCTGCAAGACCCTGTTCGCCACCCACTACCACGAGCTCACCGCTCTGGAGGGGGCGATCCCCGGGGTGAAGAACTACAACATTGCCGCCAAGAAGAAGGGCGGCGACGTGATCTTCCTGCGGAAGATCGTCCGGGGGGGCGCCGACCAGAGCTACGGCATCGAGGTGGCCCGGCTGGCCGGGGTGCCCGACCGGGTGATCCGCCGCGCCCACCAGATCTTAGAGGAGCTGGAGGCGGGACAGCCCGCCGCCCCCGCCGCTGTGCCGGCCCAGGGGCAGATCTCCCTGCTGGATCTGGGGGGTCAGACCGTGCTGAAAAAGCTGGAGATGACCGACGTGAACGTCCTGTCCCCCATCGAGGCCCTGAACCTGCTGGC
>CAKUHV010000084.1 GCA_934659445.1 uncultured Oscillospiraceae bacterium
TTTTGGGCGGCTTCAGCGATCAGGCCGTGTCCCTTGTACTCCTCGATGCGGGCCAGAATGCCGAACACCACCGTGTTCGGGCCGATGCCCAGCTCTTTTTTCAGGGCCGCCTGCTCCTCGGGGGACGTGGCCGTCAGGGGGGCCACCCCGTTCATCACCACGGTGATCTGGTCGGGGGCCACGCCGGACTCCACCAGATTGTCCATGGTGGCCGGGCTGACGGCGATGATCTTATCGGCGTAGTGCCGGTTCAGCCAGCGGTTGACCCACCGGCCGGGGGGATATTTCAGTTTTGCGGGCACGGGGAAGGCGGAGTGCCGGCTGTATACCACGGGCAGACCGCACTTCTTCGCCGCGATGCGCCCGGACAGACAGCCGTGGGTGTGCACCAGGTCGGGCTTCACCTGCCGGATGAACTCCGTCAGCACCTTCACGTCCCCCTTGTCGAAGGAGCGGTCGGCCATGGCGTCCACCTCATACACCTCGGCCCCCGCTTTTTTCAGGGGCTGGGCCAGAGCGGAGCCCCGGGGCACCGCCACCAGAGTGCGGAAGCGCTCCCGGTCGGTATATTGCAGGTAGTTCAGGATCACCCGCCCGGCGCCGCCGATGTTGGTGTCGCTGATCAGATTCAGAACGGTGATCATTTTGCCACCTCCCTCTCCGGCAGGGCGGTGCGTCCGGCCAGCAGGGCCCCCAGGCCCAGAATGGCCCAGAACAGGAACATCACCCGGTAGTTATAGAATGAGTAGTCCGTCATGGCCTGCACCAGAAAGCCGCAGACGCTGGACACCGCCGCGATCTGAAATACGCGGCTGTCCCGCTGGGTCTCTCTGTGCATGGCGGCGCACAGGTGCCGGAAATACTGGAACAGGATCATCACGAACACCAGCAGCTCGCAGATGCCGGCGTCACACACGATCTGCAAATACAGATTGTGGGAGTGGGGCGCCACGATGGAGTTGTAGCTGTAGGCGGGATAGACCAGATCGAAGGCCCCCTGCCCCGGGCCAATGCCGCAGAGCCAGTACTTTTTCAGCATGGCCAGAACGCCCATCCAGATGTAGACCCGGTAGGAGGTAGAGGCGTCCCCCATGTTGCCGATGCTGGTAAAGCGGCTGATCACCGTGTCCGGCATGACCAGCACCAGCCCCGCAAGGGCGAAGGGGGCCAGCAGGATGAACCGGGGATCCAGCAGCACAAAGAACACCGCCCCGGCAAACAGCAGGCCCAGCCACGCCCCCCGGGAGAAGGTGAGGATCATGCACACGCACATGGCCCCGCAGCAGGCCAGCCACACCAGCCGGCTGTCCCAGCGCCTGGCCGTCAGCAGGCAGGCCCCGCCGAAGGGGATGAGGAGAATGAAATACTGCCCCAGCATATTGGGGTTGCCGAAGGTAGAGGGCACCCGGAAGGTGATGGAGGAGAACATATCGCTGTCCACCCAGGCCGCCGACTGATAGCCCCAGCCGAAGAGATACTGGCACACACCGTACAGCGCCACCAGCGTCCCCACCAGCACCATGGCCCGGATCAGACCGTCCAACTGCCGTCTGGAGCGGACGGCGTTCTGCAGGGCCACGGAAAACAGCAGGAAGGCCACGGACAGGGCCCCCACCTTCAAGGAGCTGCGCCGGGCCACCGAGAACCAGGCCGCCGCCATGTAAACGGCGGCATAAATGAAGATCCACCGGTTCATGGGGGCGTAGTATAAGGTGCGCTCCCGATCCCGGACAAAGGCCAGCAGCAGGGAGGCGTAGCCCACCGCCGACAGCAGCAGCACCAGAATGGACGCGCCGGAGTCAGAGGCGATCAGAGGCGACAGCACCACCGGCAGGGCGCACCAGAAAAAGGGGCGGCAGAACACGCTGCCCGCAAACAGCCTGTCCAGATGCAGCCTTTCATACACCCAGGCAAGGCCGTGGTGCACCGCAAGGAACAGCCGGTAAAACAGGCTGCTCTCCCCCGCGCCGCGCACCCCCGTGCCCGGATCCAAAAACCATCCGATCACGGCGCTGCCCCGCCACTGGCGGCCAAACCAGCCGCACAGGGCAGACAGCCACCGCCAGATCGTGCTGGCGGAGAGTATGGTTTGTATCTGTTCCATGTCAACCTGCCTTTCCAAGCCGCCCCGCCAGCTGCCGCAGGAGCCTTCCCTCCGGCAGATCCGTCAGCGCAGCTGCCGTAAAGTACACCGCGCACCCGATCAGGGCGCACGCCGCCATCAGCAGCAGCTCCCCCGCCTTGCCTGCGGGCAGGAGCGGGCCCAGTCCGCCCCGGACGGCCCACACCGCCGCCGCCATCAGCAGGGTACACAGCAGCATTTTTCCCAGATCCCGGACCAGCGCCCCGTTCACCACGCGCTCCCGCTGCATGGGGGTCAGCAGCAGCAGAGCGTATACCGTAGAGGAGACGGCGCTGGACAGGGCCAGCCCCACGATGCCCATGGGCTCTGCCAGCAGGGCGCACAGCAGCAGGTTGGCCCCGATGGAGCAGACCCCGGCCACCAGAGGGGCCATGCCCTTCTGCCGGGCGAAATAGGCCCGGCTGAGGATGTTCTGCGCGGCGTATCCCACCATGCCCAGGGACAGCCAGGTCAGGGCGGAGGCGGTGAGTTCCACCGACTGCCCGTCAAACTGGCCGCCGCCGTACAGGAAGGAGATCAGGGGCCGGGCCAGCAGCATCAGCCCCGCCGCCATGGGCAGGACGAAGAACAGCGTCCCGTGGAGGGAGGTACGCAGGGCGTCCTCCAGCTCCCCCTGCCGCTCCCCCGCCGCCATGCGGGACAGGCGGGGGAAGATCACGTTGGTCACCGACAGAACAAAGGTGCCCGCAATGACCAGATACAGGTTGGTGGAATACTCCAGCACCGCCACGCCGCCGCCGTCATACAGGCGGGAGCCGAAGCGGGAGTTGATGACCAGATTGATGGGCTGCACCCAGGTGGACACCATCACCGGGCCCATCAGGGCGAAGACCTTCTTCATCCCCTCCGACCCCAGAGGCAGGCCGGGGCGGAACCGGAAGCCCGTCCGCTTCAGAGAGGGCAGCTGGATCACCGCCTGAAGCAGCCAGCCCAGCAGATAGGCCCCAGCCAGACCGTAGATGCCCATCTGATCGTCCAAAAGCAGGAAGTAGGCGATGATGGCCCCGTTGGACACCGCCGACATGAGGGCCGGTGCGGTGAAATGATCCTGTGCCTGAAGCACGCCCACAAAGGAGAAGGCCGCGCCGGAAAACAGCACCGTGGGGAACAGCACCCGGGTAAGGGACACGGCCAGAGCCGTGGTGGCCGGGTCGGCGTAGTCGGCAAAGAGGGCCACCAGAGGCCGGGGAAACAGCATTCCCAGAACGCTCAGGCCGCCGGTGAGCAGCAGGATTGCCGTAATGAACTGTCCGGCAAAGCGCTGGGCCTCCTCCCGGCCCCGCTTCTCCAGATACTCGCTGAACACGGGGATGAAGCAGGCGGCGATGGCGCTGGCGAACACCGCGTCGAAAAACACCCGGGGGATGCGGCTGGCGGTGAAGAAGGCGTTGGCCTCCATCCCCACGCTGTAGTGGACAGCCAGCAGCCTGTCCCGGTAGAGGCCCAGCACCTTTCCGATGAGGGTGATGGCCATGACCCAGCTGACCGTGCGGGCGGTATGATCCGATTTTTGGGACAAGGGCGCTCCCTCCTTTCCGGGGCACAGACCCCCAGTATCAAACTGATTCAGTTTACACCAAAGTGATCCGTTTTTCAACCTTTGCCGCCGGGTGTTCATGGCTTTTTTACATCTTATGTTCCTTTCCCGTCCGCGAAGTCCGCCGTTTCTTAAATTTCTATGAACCCCCGGTATTTTCCATTGTTTCCTCCCTCCGCCCCTGCTATAATGAATGCACCCTTTGAACCGCCGTTTCCGTCTTTTCTGCCCCGCGCCCATATCGGGCCGGGTTTTTCTGCAAAGGAGCTTCCATGAAATACAACGTCTCATCCCTGGGCCGCCGGGCCGCCGCTCTGGCTCTGGCCCTGCTGCTGTCCATTCCCCCCGTGTTCGCCTCCTCCGCCGGAGAGCCCAGGCTGACCACCCGGCTGGAGCTGGCCCAGGGGCTTACATACGTCAACACCGTCTCCCAGCACCCCGCCACCGGGCGCACGGAGAGCTACGCTCTGGAGCTGAGCCCTGACAGCGGCGTTCAGGCCATCATGCTCCAGTCCTCCGGCACTGTCTACGCCTCCGCCACCGTGGCCGGGGCGGTCAAACAGGCCCAGCAGCGGGGCTGGCAGGTGCTGGGGGCCATCAACACCGACTATTTCTCCACCGCCACCGGCGTGCCCATGGGCCTGTCCATCGAGGACGGGGTGTATAAGTCCGGGGCCGAGGGCTTCGGCACCATCGCCATCACCAAAGACGGCATGAAATACATGTCCGACCCCCGGATCACCATGACCCTGACCCATCGGGGCACCGGTCAGGTCACCGACATCCCCCACTTCAACAAGTGGCGCACCGTGGGCGGGCTGTACCTGCTCAATGGGGATTTCTCCACCGTGTCCACCCGGACAGACGGCTCCGCCGGCTGGATGGTACGGCTGAAGCTGACCGGCGGGGACGAAGGCAAAAAGCTGACCGTCCGCTCCGACCTGACGCTGGAGGTGACCGAGGTGCTGCGGACAGACCAGTCCGTCTCCATCGGGCAGGACGAGTATATCCTTACCGCCCCTGATGGCACCCAGTGGGACGGGCTGTACGACACCTTTCAGGTGGGCGACCGGGTGACCCTGTCCACCCGCTGCGAGGACGACGCCCTCTCCTTTGCCCAGTGGGCCGGGGGCTGCGGCGACCTGATGGTGTGGGACGGCGCCATGACTGACACCGCCACCTGGCAGCACATCAAAGAGGGGCGGGCCCCCCGCACCGCTCTGGGCGTAAAGGCCGACGGCACCCTGCTCTGCTATGTGGCCGACGGGCGGCAGTCGGGCTACTCCGGCGGCCTGACCCAGAAGGAGCTGGCTCAGGAGCTGCTGGATCAGGGCTGTGTCTGGGCGGTGAATCTGGACGGCGGGGGCAGCTCCACCATGAGCGTGCGCGTCCCCGGCCAGTCCACCGCCGCTGTGGTCAACCGCCCCTCCGACGGCAAGGCCCGGGGCTGCGCCACCTTCCTGCTGCTGGTCACCGACGATCCGGGGGACGGAAAAAACCGCCGCCTGGTGCTGAAGGAGGACGGGCTGACCGTTCTGGCCGGCTCCTCCTTGACTCTGGGGGAGGCCGTGGTGCTGGACAGCGCGGGCACCCCACTGGACACCGTCGTCACCGATCTGACCTTCCGGTCAGAGACCGGCCTTGGCCGCTTTGCCGGAGGGGTATACACCGCCGGGGATAAGGCGGGCACCGAGACGGTGATCCTCTCCAGCAAGTCTCTGGCCCTTCAGGGCACCGCCCAGCTCCACGTGGTGGACAGCCTGTCTGCCCTGTCGGTGACGGAGCAGGAGGGCGGCAAGGCCATCACCGGACTGACCCTGCCCGTGGGTAGTTCCGTTCAGCTGTCCGCCAGCGGGACCTACTGGTCCCGCGCCGCCCTGCGGGGCGGCTCCGGCGTGACTTGGTCGGTGGAAGGAGATCCCGGCACCATCACCGCCGACGGCGTGTTCTCCGCCAGCACCGAGGGGGGCAGCGGCTCCGTCGTCGCCTCCGCCGGGGGGATGACCTGCGCCATCCCCGTTACCCTGAAGAACATCCACACCGATGTAGATGAGAGCCACTGGGCCTATACCGCCGTGGAGTACTGCTATGAAAAGGGCATCGTGGGCGGCGTGACCCCCACTCTGTTCGGCCGGGATGAGCCCATCCGCCGGGGGGACTTCCTGCTGATGCTGTACGCCGCCCTGGGCCGTCCCGCCGCCGCGGGGGGCTGCCCCTTCACCGATGTGAAGGAGACGGATTACTACTACAAGGCCCTGTCCTGGGGACAGGCCAGCGGTCTGGCCTCCGGCACCGGGGATGGCGCCTACTCCCCCGCCGCCAACATCACCCGGGAGCAGGCCTTTACCATTCTGCGCCGGGCCCTGCCCCTGCTGGGCATCGAGTGTGAGGACGCCGATCCCGGTATTCTGAACTACTACAGCGATCACGCTTCCATCGCCGCCTACGCCCTGACCCCCACCGCCACTCTGGTATCTCAGGGGATCGTCAGCGGCAAGGGGGACGGCATCGACCCCACCGGAAAGCTGACCCGGGCGGAGATGGCCGCGCTGCTGTATAAGCTGCTGCACTACACCCCGCCGGAGACCCCGGTGATCCCCGGCCCCGCGGAGCCGGAACCCGGGCAGCCCGATCTGCCGGAGGATCTGTCCGTCTCCCTGAATATCAACGATGTGACCCTGCGCTCCGGCGAGACGGTGCAGCTCACCGCCGCCCTGTCCCCCGCGGAGTTTGAGGGGACGGTCACTTGGACGGTGAGCGACCCCTCTGCCCTCACCGTCACGGCGGACGGCGCGGTGACCAACATCTTCGCCGGGGTGGGCAACCCCACCGCCACGGTGACCGCCAGCTGCGGCTCCGCCTCCGCCAGCTGTCTGGTGCGGTGCCAGCCCGCCCGGCTCACCGGCAGCGTGACCAACGCGGAGCTGGGTCTGAACGTGCGCTCCGGTCCCGGCACCTCCAGTGCCGTCATCGGCTCGCTGAAAAACGGCGCCCGGGTGGTGGTTCTGGACGAGGGGACCGGGGGCTGGTATCAGATCCTGTTCGTCCACAACGGTCAGGCCGCCATCGGCTATGTATCTGCGGACTACCTGACCCTGAACCAATGAGCAAAAGACGATCCACCCGCACAGCGGGTGGATCGTCTTTATGCCCCTATCAGCAGCAGGATAAACCCGTAGATCACGCTGGCGCTGATGCCGAACACCAGTACCGGCCCGGCCACGGTGAACAGCTTGGCGCTGACACCGGTGACGTAGCCCTCTGGTTGTGTCAAGATAGACATACAGTTTTTCGGAATTTTTTCAGCTGCCTCCAAAGTGGGGGCCGCTTATTGTTTTAGCTTGCCGTTACAAATGCAAACCCGCTCGAAGTACGCATATCTATCTCAATCTCTCCTGAAGGGTACACACGAACCCGCTCTACAAAATTCCTAATTATTTCCGGATCATACTCTTTAAGCAGGATGATCTGATCTGCTGTTCTTTTTCCCGCCGCAAGATTACCTCGAGACTCATAGTGCTCTACCAGAAGCCGCTTGATCTCTTCAGCTCTACTTGCGAGTCTTGCCAGCTTCTCTGAATCTGTCTTCTGGATATCAGCAAATTTCTCTCTGCTTATGCGACCCGCCCGGTATTGCTCATATAGTTCAGCCTTTCTACTTTGGAGCCGTCTTGTCATATTGGTGTTAGCATCAAGCTCCGTTTG
>CAKUHV010000085.1 GCA_934659445.1 uncultured Oscillospiraceae bacterium
GTTTTTCCCTGCGCCCACAAGGCTTTCCCTCGCTCAAGCGCTTGCTTATCTTAGCAGAACCACCCCGCGTTGTCAACTCTTTTTTCGGCTTTTTCCGCTTTTTTACGTCCTTTTCGGCGGGCACAATATCTTCTGTTTTTCCTTTACATTCAAACACAAGATGTGCTCTGCCCCGGCGTTTTTCCTCTTCGCCTGTCAAAAATCAGGGTCAGCAGGCCGGGCAGCGCCGACAGGATCAGGGTCACGGGCCACAGTCTGACCCCCCGCGCCCCCTCCGCCGCAGCCAGCAGCGGGGCCAGCACAGCCGCTGCCGCGGCCGCCCCCATCCGGGCGGAGGCCGGGCTGATCCGGGGCGGACGCCCCCCCAGCTCCCCCGCGGCCGCGATCAGCAGGGCCGTCAGGGCCAGATCCGCCCCCGTCCACAGGGTATGGATCACGCTCTCCACCCGCTGAAAGGCCCCCTCTACCCCCACGCTCTGGGCCAGCGTGAAGAAGGGACTGCCCAGCCGTCCGGCCAGAACGGGGCCCAGACAGCCCAGCACGATCCCCTGCCCCGCCGTCAGCAGCAGGCAGCCGGACACCGTCCACCAGAGGAAGGTCTGTCCCTCCCGCTCCCGGTCCGTCTGTTCCAGCAGAAGGGCGGCATACAGGGCGGGGGCCATAGACCCCGCCGCCGGAAGGGCCGCCTTCGCCGCAGCCGGCAGCTCCGCCCCCCGGACGGGGAACAGCAGCGTCCACTCCGCCCGGGGCAGTGAGAGCAGCAGCACGGCCCCAGCCGCCGCCAGCAGAGCCGCCAGCAGTCCCTGTCCCATGCGCCCCAGCGCCGCAGGCTCCCCCCGGGCGATCCACAGGGAGACCGCCGTCAGTCCCACCAGAAAAAACCAGAAGGAGCCGTCCCGCCCCCCGGCCATGCTCAGTCTCAGGGCGCACCGCCCCAGCCGCTGCCCCGCCAGAACGGCGGCCCATACCATATATACAGCCCCGAAAAGTCCGGCTGCCCGGCGGCCGGGGCGTTTCTTCCCCTCCCGCCGCCCGGCGGCCAGGCCCGTCAGCCAGCCAAGCGCCAGCAGGACGGGCAGAAGGAACAGACCGGACAGCCACGCCCCGTGTCCCCCCTGCGGCAGGGCTGCCCCGGGCAGCGTCTCCGCCGCGGGGGCCAGCGCTCCGGCCCAGGCCAGGGCCATCACCTGGGTCATGGACAGCTTTTTCTCCCGCTCCATTTTCTCCTCCTATTCTCCCCGGGTCACATTCGCCCGGGTCTCCACCGCCAGCTCCCAGCCGGCGAACCGCCCCCGGGTATCCCCGGCCAGCGGCCGCAGGGCGGCCAGCTTCCGCTCCAGCGACAGGCAGTCCGCCCCCATGCCCCGCAGCCCATCCAGCGCCGCCCGCGCGCATCTGCTCCCCCAGGCGGACAACTCTCCCTCCGCCTGCTTCAGTTCCCGGTCCGTGGGGTCAAAGGCCCCCTCCTCCAGCCGGGCGGTCAGGCGGCAGATCAGCTCCGCCCCGGCAATGCGGCCGTTTTCCACCTGCGGCATCCAGAGCAGGCGGACGTCCGCGACCTGCACGGCGCGCCCCGCCGACAGCTCCACCGTCCCGGTCCCCTGTCCCTCTAGCAGCTCCAGACCCCGGGCGGCATCCCCCTCCAGCCAGCCGGACAGGCCGCCGGAGGACAGCACACCGTATCCCCGCTCCAGAAGCAGGCCGCTCTCGTCCATCGCCAGCGCGGGAACGCAGGCGCAGCCGCTTTCCAAAAGGCCGGTCAGGGTCTCCCCCACCGTCCGGGGCAGAGCGCCCCGGCCCAGCCGGCCATCCTCCGCCAGCGTGGACAGGCGCGCGGCCGCCCCCTCCTGTCCGCCGGAGCCCACCGCCGCCCCGGCGGAGCCCCGGATCAGCCACAGCCGGGCCCCAAGGCCCAGCTCACCGTCCCGGGCAAAGCGCTCCAGCACCGGCAGAGCGCCCCCCTCCGTCAGGGACTCCCCCAGCAGCAGCTGGTCCACATAGCCGAAAAACAGCTCCTGCTCCGACAGGCCCTCCATGGCCGCCAGCGCGCCGGAGAGGGTGCCGCCCCGGGCGGAGAGCACCATGGGCTCCAGCGTCTCCTCCCCCTGCAGGCCCCGGGCCCGCCGCCCGGTGGAGGCGGTGACCACATAGTCCTCCCCCTCCCGGTCCACCCCGAGGGTGCGCAGCAGGGCCATGTCCCCCATCTCCCGGCCCCGGGGCAGACCGCCCCACGCCGCCGCAGCCAGCAGCAGGGCCGCCAGCAAAAGACCCCGCCGCCTCACCGCTGGTTCCTCCGATTGCGGCTGTACAGGGCCCCGTCCCGCCACTTCATCTCCCCCAGGGGCGGGCGCACCACCGTGGGATGGCCCGTCCGCCGCCCGCCGCCGGAGGTAAAGGGGGCCAGATAGGGCACGCCGAAGGTCTCCAGCCCCGCCAGATGATACAGCAGCAGGGCACAGCCCAGCCCCAGGCCGAACAGTCCCCCCGCGCTGGCCAGCACCGCCAGCAGGAACCGCCACAGGCGCAGAGCCCCGGCGAAGTCCTGACTGGGCATGGTGTATCCCGCCACCCCGGCGATGGCCACGGCGATGAGCACCGCCGGGGACACGATCCGGGCGTCCACCGCCGCGTTGCCCACCACCAGCCCGCCCAGAATGGACACCGTGGCCCCGATGGGGGCGGGCAGGCGCAGGCCCGCCTCCTGCAGCACCTCGAAGGCGAGCAGAAGGATCAGCACCTCGAACATGGTGGAGAAGGGCACCTCCTGCTTGGCGGAGACGATGGACAGGGCCAGCTTTGCGGGGATGGCCTCCGGGTGATAGGTGACCAGAGCAATATACAGCCCGGGCACCAGCAGGGTCAGTCCGGCGCACAGATACCGCACCAGACTGAGCATGGAGGCCAGCAGCCAGGAGTAGGCCCGGTCCTGTCCGGTCCTGAAAAACTGGTCCGCGGTGCCCGGCAGCAGATAGCCCAGAGCCAGCCCGTCGCACAGCAGGCCCACCCGGCCCCCCAGCAGGCCCTGACAGAAGCGGTCGGGCCGCTGGGTATAGGACATAAGGGGGAAGGGGGTGTCCATCCGGTCGACCACGTACTCCTCGATGTTCCCCGCCGCCTCCACGCCGTCGATGTCGATGTCGTCCAGCCGCTTCCGGATCCGGGCCACGGTGTCCGGGTCGGCGATGCCCTCCAGCCACAGCACGTCCACCGGCGTCAGGGACTGCCGCCCCACGATGTGCTCCCCGATCCTCAGCTCCGGGGTCCGCAGGCGGCGGCGCACCAGAGAGGTGTTGGTGCGAACGCTCTCTACAAAGGAGTCCCGGGCCCCCTTCAGGGGGGGCTCGTTCTCCGGCTCGCCTACGGAGCGCTTCTCCTCCGTAGGCACGGGCACCACCACCGCCGTCCCCGGCTGCTCCGGCAGGAACAGGGCGCAGGCCCCGTCGATCAGGGCCAGGGCCACCTTGTCCATCTCCCCCTCCGCCGTGGCCTGCTGGGCATACAGCGCCCCCCGGGTCAGCAGGGACAGCAGCTCCCCCGGCTCCGCCCGGGCCAGCTGCCCGTCCTGGGCCAAGGGGCGGAACACATAGTCGTTCAGCCGCTCCGTTTTTGCCATCCCCGCCAGCCAATATACGGTGACCTGCCCCTCCGGTGAGCCCGCAAGCCGCACCTGCCGCTTCTGAAAATCGGCGCAGCCGTCGAAGACCCGTTCCAGATTCTCCGGCGACAGGGGCAGAGGGAGCCTCGGCTCCCTTCTTGGGTGGGGGCGCTCCGCCCCCCGGGTGGTCTTCTGCTTCATGCTCCGCCCTCCTTTCCGGCACAGTATCTGCCGGGGGAGGAAAAAATATGCAGAGGGAGCTTGGGGGATGCAGGGGCGGCCTTTGGCCGCCCGACGTTTGGCGGCGTGCCGGGTCGTCGCGCCCTACGCACGGGTTTTCGGCCCGATGAGGCCGATTCCCCCTATCAGGGGGAAATGTCCCGAAGGGACAAAAGGGGTAGGGATCATCGGGCCCTACATGGAGTGGAGAACGAACCGAATAGGGCCCCCACAAAAGCCCATCGGAGCGGGTTTTGTGGGGAGAGGAGGAGCCGCAAAGTGAGCGAGCTTTCGCCTTTTAGGCGGAAGCGAGGGATACAGTGCTGGCGACGACGATGTAGGGGCGGATATCATCCGCCCGCGGGCCGCCACATGGGGCGGCCCCTACGGGTATTACGAACGATACACACCGTAGGGGCCCCATGCGGCCGCCCGTCACCCCCAAAACACGAAAAAGCCCGGCGCTGTGCGCCGGGCTTTCCCGCAAAAAGAGGGTCAAAATGAAAAAGCTGTCTTTGCTCTTGCGGAGCTTACTATATCCCCATTTTATTAAGAAGTCTCCCCCAGAGTGTTACAAATACATTAAATCCTCCCCCAGGGGCAGATCCCGATCCGTCCGGAAATGGCGAACGACCGGCATTCCTGCCGGTCGCCCTGTTTTAGAATTGGAGGATAGAATGAAAAGATGCTCTTGCCTTGCAGACATTACTTTACCCGGACTTTATTAAAAAAGTCACCTGCAATTGTTACAAAAGAATTAAATCTCACGGGGCCGCCCGGTCCGTCACCGCAGCTGCTGAAAAAACTCCTGTAAGGCTCGGGTGCACTCCCCCTCCAGCGGCCCCCGGTACAGGCGGGGGCGGTGGTTGAACCGCTCCTCGAACAGATTCAGCACCGAGCCGCAGCAGCCTGCCTTGTCGTCCCGGGCCCCATAGTACACCCGGTCGATGCGGGCGTTGATGATCCCCCCGGCGCACATGGGGCATGGCTCCATGGTCACATACATGGTGCAGCCGTGCAGCCGCCAGCTGCCCAGCCGGGCGCAGGCGTCCCGGATGGCCTCCAGCTCCGCGTGGGCGGTGGCGTCGCCCCGCTCCTCCCGGCGGTTGCGGCCCCGGCCCACGATCTGCCCGTCCTTCACAATCACGCAGCCCACGGGCACGTCGCCCTCCGCCCCCGCCTGGGCCGCCAGCTCCAGCGCCCGGCGCATATACTCCTGATGGTCCATTGTGCCGCCCCCTTTCGCGTTGTTCCCCCACAGTGTAACCGATTTTTCCCCCGCAGGCAAGAAAAACAGGGGACAGCCCCGCCGTCCCCTGCTTATGTACTCATTCCCGGCGGCTGTTCTGCTCCGCCATCAGCCGCACCGTGTGCTGAAGGATCTCCTTCTGCTCCCGGGAAAGGGTGCGGTAGCGCTCCACAAGCCCCTGCTCCTCCCGATTCACATCCGGCGGCCGGTCCGCCCGCTCGGTCAGGCCCAGCAGATAGTCGGTGCTCACCTGAAAATATCGGGCGATCCCCGCCACCACGCGGCAGGGCATCTCATTCTTCTCCGTCAGATAGTTGCTCAGCTTCGCGGGGGAAATTCCAACGGCCCGGGCCAACTCTTTCTGCGTCACATCGTTGTCCGTCACCAAAATTTTCGCTCTGGCCCCAGGGCCCATGATGATCACCTCAGGGGTCAGTATCTCAATTCTGTCTTAATTTTCCGTTAAAATCAAAGAATCAATAATTTTAATTTTCTTTCCCCATAATTCGACCTTTTTCTGATGCCGAATCCTGTATGATATCGTCAGAAGCCGTCCCTAACCCCGGTTCTGCTGCTGCATAAAGCGGATATTCTGGGCGATCAGCTCCTTCTGGTCCCGGCTGAGCTGACGGAAACCCTGGATCAGGTCACGCTCCCGCTCTGATAAAACCGGCTGCGGCCGCCGCGCGTCCGTGCGCTCCAGCAGGTAGTCTGTGCTCACATCAAAGAACTCGGCAAACTTTACCACGACCCACACCGGGATGTCGTGCCGGCCCGTCAGATAGCTGCTGAGCATAGACTCCGTAATACTCAATTCCTTTGCGATCTGCTTCTGCTTATAATCGCTGTCTGTGATCATTTCCTTGATCTTTCTGCCGTAGTTCATGCCGACCACCTCCGTGGTCAGTATGGGCAAGAGCAAAATAGTTTCGTTAAAAATCGTCGAATACCAAATTTTTATTTTTAGATTCCATAATTCGACATTTTTCTCTTTCGTATCTGTGCTATTCTGTATGTAAAAAGACTATCCTTCCCTCACACCCGTTCCCGCGGCAGATGGGGCGCCCCCTACGGCATACAACGTTCGTTTCATGCATCTTGTAGGGCCCGATGCCTCATCGGGCCGCGGGGGTCATAGGGGGCGGAGCCCCCTATACCAAAAACGGGTGGGTGGGCGGTATTAAAATCCCCCGGCAAGGGCAGAGCCCTTGCCCTACGGGCGATTCTATCCATTGTGTGTAGGGCGCGACGACCCGGCGCGCCGCAAAACGTCGGGCGGCCAAAGGCCACCCGACGGCGTGCAGCATCCGTGCATCGCCTGCGGCCCGGACATCCGGTCGCCGCAAAAAAGGAGCGCCGCCTGTGGCGGCGCTCCGGTCAGAAAACGCTCTTACTTGTGGTCCACGGAGTACATATGCTCGATCAGGTCCAGCACCTTGTTGGAGTAGCCGATCTCGTTGTCGTACCAGGACACGACCTTCACGAAGGTGTCGGTCAGGGCGATGCCGGCGTCGGCATCGAAGATGGAGGTGCGGGTGTCGCCCAGGAAGTCGCTGGACACCACGGCCTCGTCGGTGTAGCCCAGGATGCCCTTCAGCTCGCCCTCGGAGGCGGCCTTCATGGCGGCGCAGATCTCCTCGTACTTGGCGGGCTTCTCCAGGTTGACGGTCAGGTCCACCACGGACACGTCCAGGGTGGGAACACGCATGGACATACCGGTCAGCTTGCCGTTCAGGGAAGGAATGACCTTGCCCACGGCCTTGGCGGCGCCGGTGGAGGAGGGGATGATGTTGCCGGTAGCGGCGCGGCCGCCGCGCCAGTCCTTCAGAGAGGGGCCGTCAACGGTCTTCTGGGTGGCGGTGACGGAGTGAACGGTGGTCATCAGGCCGTCCTTGATGCCGAAGTTGTCGTTCAGCACCTTGGCGATGGGGGCCAGGCAGTTGGTGGTGCAGCTGGCGTTGGAGACGAAGTTCATGTCGGTGGTGTACTTGTCCAGGTTGACGCCGCACACGAACATGGGGGTGTCGTCCTTGGAGGGGGCGGACATGACGACCTTCTTGGCGCCGGCGTCCAGATGGCCCTGAGCCTTCTCCTTGGTCAGGAACAGGCCGGTGGACTCCACCACATACTCGGCGCCCAGCTTGCCCCAGGGCAGGTCGGCGGGGTTGCGCTCGGCGGAGACGGGGATCTCCCTGCCGTTGACCACAATGGCCTTCTCGGTGGAGGAGATCTCAGCCTCGCACTTGCCGTGCATGGTGTCGTACTTCAGC
>CAKUHV010000086.1 GCA_934659445.1 uncultured Oscillospiraceae bacterium
TTCCTTCTTCTTCTTGACCATGACGGGGACGATCTCGTCCTCGAAGCGGCCGGACTTGATGGCGGCCTCCGCCTTCTGCTGAGAGGCGGCGCCGAACTCGTCCAGCTCCTGCCGGGTGATGCCCCACACGTCGCAGATGTTCTCGGCGGTGGTGCCCATGTGGTAGTTGTTGAAGGCGTCCCACAGACCGTCGCGGATCATGGTGTCGATCACCTTCTTGTCGCCCATACGGGCGCCCCAGCGCTCCTCAGGCAGGGCATAGGGGGCGGCGGACATATTCTCCATGCCGCCGGCCACAACGATGTCGGCGTCGCCGGAGGCGATGGTACGGCCGGCCTCGATGACGGACTTCATGCCGGAGCCGCACACCATACCCACGGTGTAGGCGGGCACGGACATGGGCAGACCGGCCTTCAGGCTGGCCTGACGGGCGGGGTTCTGGCCCAGACCGGAGGTGAGGATGCAGCCGAACATGACCTCGTCCACCTGCTCGGGCTTGACGTTGGCGCGCTTGAGCGCCTCACGGATCACGGTGGCGCCCAGCTCCACCGCGGGGGTATCCTTCAGGGAGCCGCCATAGGAGCCGATGGCGGTACGGCAGCAGTTTACCACATAAATGTCTTTCATATTCTCTTGAACCTCCATGTATAAAATGATGGTGCGCCCGGGGCGCAGGTTCTACTACGGGCTATTATAGCGGAGCTTTCTGAAAAATGCAATCGGGTTTTCCCCTTTTCCCCATGCTCATCTTGCGGAATAGTTGGACAAAATTGAATATTCTGCCTGATTTTGAACATAAGTTTGCAGATGTTCGCCTTCTCCGCGGCGGCTACGGGCCGTAGAGCGGCCCCACCTGGGTCCCGGTGTAATACCAGGTCAGGATCGCGCGGAAGTCCTTTCCTTCGGCGGCCATGGCGTTGGCCCCGTACTGGCTCATGCCCACGCCGTGGCCGTAGCCCAGGGTCTCGAAGGTGAAGCCGTCCTCCCCATAGGTGACGGTGAAGCTGGCCGAGCGCAGGGAGAACAGGCTGCGCAGCTGCCCGCCGGTCAGGGTCACGCCCCCCACCGCCATGGAGGCCACCCCGCCGGCGGAATTCTCCGTCCGTCCGGTGAACCAGCCCTCCGGCGAGCCGGACAGGTCGGCCTCCGGGCAGGCGGGCAGCACCGTCTGCCGCACCTGATCGGGGGTCAGTACCGTCTGAACCCGCCAGTTGGGCACCTCGTCCCCCTCCGGGCTGTCCACCCCCTTCAGATAGGACACCTCCCGCCCCCACACCTCCGCCGCGTCCACCGTCCGCCCGGCGGCGGAGGAGAAGAACAGGGCCTGAATGGGCGTGCCGTCACAGAGGATGCCAAGGCCGTCGGTGTCCGCCACGGCGGCGGCCAGCTTGTCGCTGTACTCCCCGGCGTTCAGCCCCCACCGGGCCCGGGCCAGAGTGGGGTCGGTGTATGCCTGACAGCAGGTGCTGTCGGCGCATACGTCGGCCTGGGGGTGCTTTTCCGAGGGGCGGGCCTGTAAATTGACGGTGTAGGTGCGGGCGGCGCAGACCTGGGCCTTCAGGGCCTCGGGCTGGAAGGAGGCGGGCATCTCCGCCGCCACCACCCCCCATAGATAGTCGGCCATGGTCAGCTCCTCCACCTGGCCCTCCTTGTTCAGCAGGCGTACCGTCCGGCCGCTGTCCGCGCTCTGTCCGGCGGCGGAGGCGCTCTGCTCCGGCGGGGCCAGCACGGCGGGCTCCTGTCCCGACGGCTCCAGAGTCAGCAGGGGCTCGCCCCGGCACACAAGGGCGGGCAGCAGGGTGAGCACCGCCGCCATCACCGCCCCCAGCGCCGCCGGGGACAGGCCGGGCAGCGCCGGGGCCGCCCGCCGGCGCTGCCGCTTTCCGTATTCCGCCATGGATATGCACCTCCTTATTTTAGTGTGTGGTATAGGGGGCGTGTGAGCCGCAGGCGGGTCGATGAGGACATCCGCCCGATGTTATAGGTTTGTGCGACGTGGCGTTAGAATTCGTAGGGGCGGATATGATCCGCCCGCGGGCCGCCACATGGGGCGGCCCCTGCGGGATACGATGAACGGATGTTGTGTATGTAGGGGCGGCCCCATGTGGCCGCCCGATATGGGGATCATAAGGGGCGGAGCCCCCTATACCAAAAACGGGTGGGAGGGAGGGTATTTGATCCCGGTCTCATCCCCTCTCCTCTCTGCCGGCGGACAGCCCCTTTACCGCCTCGCACACGGGGATGGGGGCCATGGCCAGGGCGAGCACGGCGGCCCACTGGGCGCCGTCCATCGGGATCACCCCGAAGATCTGCCGCAGGGGGGCGATCAGCAGCACCGACAGCTGCAAAGCCATGCCGATGAGGAAGGCCCGCACCATGGCGGGGTTGGAGAACAGGCCCATCTCGAAGATGGAGCGCTCCTCGCTGCGGACATTGAAGGCGTGGAACAGCTGGCTCATGGTCAGGGTGGCGAAGGCCATGGTATTGGCCGCCGCCCCCGCCTGTCCGGGGGCGTGCAGCCGGGTAAAGCCCAGAAAGTAGGCCCCCAGAGTCAGTCCGCCCACCATCAGCCCCTGCCAGGCCAGACGCAGGGAGAACTTCCGGTCGAACAGCCCCGCCCGGGCATCCCGGGGGGGCCGGTCCATGACGCCGGGCTCCACCGGCTCTACCCCCAGAGCCAGAGCGGGGAAGGAGTCGGTGACCAGATTCAGCCATAAAAGCTGCACCGGGATCAGGGGCATCTGGCCGAAGTCCAGCACGGTGGCGATGAAGATGGTAAGGATCTCCCCGATGTTGCAGGACAGGAGATAGTGGATGGCCTTGCGGATGTTGGACCAGATGCCCCGGCCCTCCTCCACCGCGCGGACGATGGTGGCAAAGTTGTCGTCGGTGAGGATCATGTGGGCGGCCCCCTTGGCCACGTCGGTGCCCGACCTGCCCATGGCGCAGCCGATGTCCGCCGCCTTCAGGGCGGGGGCGTCGTTCACCCCGTCTCCGGTCATGGCCACCACCTGGCCCCGCTTCTGCCAGGCCCGGACGATGCGCAGCTTGTGCTCCGGGGTCACCCGGGCAAAGACGGAGAACCTTTCGATGTCGTGCTCCAGCATATCCTGGGGCATGAAGTCCAGCTCGCCGCCGGTGACAGCCAGCTCCCCCTCCCGGCAGATGTCCAGCTGACGGGCGATGGCAAGGGCGGTGGAGCGGTGGTCCCCGGTGATCATCACCGGGCGGATGCCCGCCCGGCGGCAGAGGGCCACCGCCCTTGCCGCCTCGGGCCGGGGCGGGTCGATCATGCCGAACAGGCCCAGAAAGGTGAGATCGCGCTCGGTGTTTTCCGGCGTAAGGGACCGGGGCAGCTGCTCCACGTCCCGATAGGCCGCGGCCAGCACCCGCAGGGCCTGCTCCGCCATCTCCTCGTTGGCGGCCAGAGCGGCCCGGCGGCGGACGTCGGTCATGGGTCCGCCGGCGGTGCGGACGCACCGGGGCAGCAGCACGTCGGGAGCACCCTTTACCAGGATGCGGAAGCCGCCCCCGGGCTTTCGATGTACAGTGGACATAAGCTTGCGGCCGGAGTCGAAGGGCAGATCGGCCACCCGGGGCCAGTTCTTCTCCTCCTCCCCCTTCTCCACCCGCTCCCCGGCGGCAAAGAGGGCCAGCGCCCCCTCCGTGGGGTCGCCGGAGGCGGTCATCGAACCGCTTTTCCCCTCCAGCACCGCGTCATTGCACAGGGCGGCGCACAGCAGGGCGTCCCGCCTGCTCCCCTCCGGGGGCAGCCACAGGCGCTGCACCGTCATGCGGTTCTGGGTCAGGGTGCCCGTCTTGTCGGAGCAGATCACCCCGGCGCAGCCCAACGTCTCTACCGCCGGCAGCTTTTTCACGATGGCCCCCCGCTTTGCCATGCGGCCCACCCCCAGGGCAAGGACGATGGTGACGATGGCGGGCAGCCCCTCCGGAATGGCGGCCACCGCCAGAGACACGGCGGTAAGGAACATGAACAGCATATCCTGTCCCCGCAGCAGGCCCACCCCGAACATCACCGCGCACACGCACAGGCACAGAAAGGACAGGGACTTGGAGATCTCCCCCATCTTCCGCTGGAGGGGGGTGGCGGGGGCCTCCCCCTGGGTGAGCAGGCCGGCGATATGGCCCATCTGAGTGTCCATCCCCGTGGCGCACACCAGGGCCCGGCCCCGGCCGGCGGTGATCAGGGTGCCCGACAGCACCATGTTGCTCCGGTCGCCCAGGGGGGTGTCCTCCGGCAGGGCGGCCCCCGCCTGCTTTTCCGCGGGCACCGACTCGCCGGTCATGGCGCTCTCGTCCGCCTGAAGGCGGCTGCACTCCAGAAGCCGCCCGTCCGCCGGCGCCAGATCCCCCGCCTCCAGCAGGATCACGTCCCCGGGCACCAGCTCCTCCGCCGGAAGGTCGGACGGCCTGCCGTCCCGCAGCACCCGGGCGTGGGGGGCCGCCATGCGGCCCAGCTCCTCCAGCGCCTTGTGGGCCTTGTCCTCCTGAGAGATGGAGATGACCCCGTTGATCACCACGATCAGCAGGATGATGGCCCCGTCCAGCCAGTCCTCCCCCCCGCTGACCCACAGGGACAGGGCCGCCGCCGCCAGCAGCACCAGGATCATGGGGTCCTTTAGCTGCTCCAGCACCCGGCGCAGCAGGCTCTCCCCCGGCGGGGCGGCCAGACGGTTGGGGCCGTACTCCCGCAGCCGCCGGGCGGCCTCCCTCCGGCTCAGACCCTCCGGCCCGGTGTTCAGTTCCTCCGTCAGCTCCCGCAGTCCCCGGCTGTGCCAGCTCTCCATGGCGCCACGCTCCTTTCCTGTGGGTCTTAGTATAGCGCCCCCCCTGTCCGAATTTAGGGGAAGGGTGCGGAAGGGGAAAATAAAGGGGCGGCCGCCCCCGTATCCGCTCCGGGGGCGCAAACCGGAGGGGGCAGGACGGAAAAAGGGTTGACGTAATGCCGGGATGGTGGTACTATACGTTTTGTAACCGTTTTGTAATCTTTTTGCCGGGGCCCTGTCCCGACAAGCCGGAAGGATATTTTCAGCCCCATGTCTCCCGCCGCGCCCCTGCCCTGTAAGAGAGGGCGGACGGCCCGTTCCGGAGAGACGTGCGGGGCGCGGGAGCATATTTATGATGAGACAAGCGGCAAAATACGGCGGCCTTGCCTATCGGCTGGCCGAAATGCGGGAGTGGCTGCGCATCCACCTGCGGCGGCTGGACCACGGCATCCACCGGGGCGTGGCCGGTATGCGCATGGCCGGCCCGGTGTCCTATCTGTGCGTGGCCGGGGCTCTGGGCGTGGCCATGACGGTGACCAGCCTGTACACCGCCAGCTACTCCGTCTATGTGGACGGCCAGAAGGTGGGCATCGTCACCGATCAGGCCGTGGTGACCCGGGCGGTGGATCAGGTGGAGCAGGAGGGCACCGCCATCCTGGGCTACGACTACACCGAGGAGGGGGAGATCGACTATCAGTTTGGTCTGGCCCTGAAGTCCGATGTGACCAGCGACAGGGACATCAAGAACTACTTTTACGGCCAGCTCAACGCCATGTGCGACACCCTGCGGAAGTATCAGCTGATGCTGGGCACCACCGCCGTGGCCGTGATGGAGGACAAGGACCAGCTGGAGCAGGTGCTGGACACCCTGAAGCAGGAGTACGTCACCGAGGACACGGTGAGCGCCGACTTTGTAGAGCCAGTCACCGTCCGGGACGTATATGCCGCCGACGAGGTGGTGGACAGCGAGACCATGCTCCGGCTGCTGACCGAGAGCGACACCAGCCAGACCACCTATACCGTCCAGAAGGGGGATACCTTCAACGGCATCGCCTATAAAAACGATATGTCGGTGAACGAGCTGAAGGCCCTGAACCCCGATGTGAACATCAACCGCCTGATGATCGGCGACGTGCTGACGGTGAAGGAGGAGGTCCCTCTGCTGTCCGTGCGCACGGTAAACGACGAGACCTATACCCAGTCCATCCCCTGCCCGGTGGAGGAGGTCAAGGACAACTCCATGTATGTGGGCACGTCCAAGATCATCACCAAGGGCGAGGAGGGCGAGGCCCTGGTGAACGCCACGGTGACCTATGTCAACGGCTATGAGCAGGAGCGGGTGGTCAACTCCACCCAGACCCTGCGGGAGCCCACCACCACCACCAAGGCCGTGGGCACCAAGCCCAAGCCCAAGACGGCCTCCAGCGGCAGCTACAGCTGGCCCATCCGGGGGCGCATCAACTCCTATTTCGGCGGCCGCTATATCTTCGGCAGCTACAGCTACCACTCGGGTATCGACATCCGGGCCAGCTACGGCGTGGCCATCAAGGCGGCGGACGGCGGCACGGTCACCTTTGCCGGCACCAAGGGCAGCTACGGCAAGCTGGTGATCATCACCCACGATAACGGTACCCAGACCTACTACGGCCACAACTCCTCTCTGCTGGTATCCAGCGGACAGAAGGTGTACAAGGGCCAGCAGATCGCCAAGGCGGGCAGCACTGGCCGCTCCACCGGCACCCACTGCCACTTTGAGGTCCGGGTGAACGGCAAGGCCGTCAATCCCCTGAACTATCTGCCGTAAATTTAAGGAAGGAGAGAACGCCCATGTTTTCCTATCCGCTCGGGACGTGGACCTTGGAATTTCCCACGGAATACAGGGTCGTCAAGGATGATACCATGGCCGTTGTTCTGGACGAGGAGAGAAATGCGCTGGTGCTGGTCAGCCTGAAACCCAACGGAAACATCTGCATCGAGAGGACCTATTACGCCATGATTTGCGAGATCGATGCAGCGGAGCATAAGGTCATGTTTCATGTTACCGACGAGATCGGGTAATCATACAAAGGATCCCCGCATCCGTGAAGTGCCCCCAAAAAGTTAGACAAATATTTTGAATAAAAATTGTTCAAGCGACCGAAAGGGCTTGTTGTCTGTGAATTGCAG
>CAKUHV010000087.1 GCA_934659445.1 uncultured Oscillospiraceae bacterium
GCGGCCCGATGAGGGCATCGGGCCCTACGGCGTCCTCGCGGCCTTGGCTCCCTCTGATGAGGGATGCTTGGACGGGTGGATGATATCCGCCCCTACGTCGTCCTCGCAAGGCGTTTACCTTTGTGGGGATCCTATTCGGTTCGTTGTCCGCATCATGTAGGGGCCGCGCTCCCCGGGGGCGTGGGGGCTGCGCCCCCACACATCTAAAATATCAAAGCATCTTCTTCAGATACTGCCCCGTATAGGACTTCTCGCAAGCGGCCACTTCCTCCGGCGTGCCGCTGCACACGATGGTGCCGCCGCCGTCGCCCTTCCCAGCCCGGCCTGCCGGGCCGGGAACCCTTTTAATTTGAAATCCTCGGCGGAAATGAATTCCGCCTGCGGGAATCATCCACCTGATGTGTCTGATTCACGGCGCTTATCGCGCCGCCCCATCTTCGATGGGGCCCCGGGGGCTCCGGGGTGTCACCCCAGCATTTTCTTCAGATACTGCCCCGTATAGGACTTCTCGCAGGCGGCCACTTCCTCCGGCGTGCCGCTGCACACGATGGTGCCGCCACCGTCGCCCCCCTCGGGGCCCAGGTCGATGAGATAGTCCGCCGTTTTGATCACATCCAGGTTGTGCTCGATGACCAGCACGGTGTTGCCCAGCTCCACCAGCTTCTGCAGCACCTCGATCAACCGGCGCACATCGTCGGCATGGAGGCCGGTGGTAGGCTCATCCAGAATATAGATGGTGCGGCCGGTGGAGCGCTTGGATAGCTCGGTGGCCAGCTTCACCCGCTGGGCCTCGCCGCCGGACAGCTCGGTGGAGGGCTGTCCCAGCTTTACATAGCCCAGGCCCACCTGCTGCAGGGTGAACAGGCGGTTGTAGATCTTGGGCAGATTCTCAAAGAAGGGCAGGGCCTCGTCCACGGTCATCTCCAACACCTCGTAGATGTTCTTGCCCTTATAGCGCACCTCCAGCGTCTCCCGGTTGTACCGGCGGCCCTTACACACCTCGCAGGGCACATAGATATCGGGCAGGAAGTGCATCTCGATCTTGATCAGGCCGTCCCCCTGGCAGGCCTCACATCGGCCGCCCCGGGTATTGAAGGAGAAACGCCCCGGTCCGTAGCCCCGGCTCTTGGCGTCGGGGGTGGAGGCAAACAGCTCCCGAATGTCGCTGAACAGGTTGGTGTAGGTGGCGGGGTTGGACCGGGGGGTGCGGCCGATGGGGCTCTGGTCGATGTTGATGACCTTGTCCAGCCACTCCTCCCCCTCGATGCGGTCGTGCCGGCCCGCCCGGGCCTTGGTGCGGTTCAGGTCGGCCCCCAGCTTTTTATAGAGGATCTCGTTCACCAGAGAGGACTTGCCGCTGCCGGACACGCCGGTGACGCAGGTAAAAGTGCCCAGGGGGATGGCGGCGTCCACATGCTTCAGATTGTGCTCCGCCGCGCCGTATACCTTCAGCCAGTGGCCGTTCCCCTTCCGCCGCTCCGTGGGGACGGCGATCTTCTTCCGCCCGGACAGGTAGTCGCCGGTGATGGAGCCGGGGGTATTCATAACCTCCTCCGGCGTACCCGCGGCCACCACCCGGCCGCCGTTGATCCCAGCTCCGGGGCCGATGTCGATGAGGTAGTCCGCCGCGCGCATGGTGTCCTCGTCGTGCTCCACCACCAGCAGGGTGTTGCCCAGATCCCGCAGCTCCTTCAGGGTGGCCAGCAGCTTGTCGTTGTCCCGCTGGTGCAGGCCGATGGAGGGCTCGTCCAGAATATACAGCACCCCCATGAGGGAGGAACCGATCTGGGTGGCCAGACGGATACGCTGGCTCTCGCCGCCGGACAGGGTACCCGCCTCCCGGCTGAGGGTCAGGTACTGCAATCCCACGGAGTTCAGGAAGCCCAGCCGGTTCTTGATCTCCTTCAGGATCTGGGAGGCGATCATGGTCTTGGTGGCGTCCAGCTCCAGATGCTCCACGAAATCCAGGGCCTGGGTGACGCTCTTGCGGCAGTAGGAGTCGATGTCCAGCCCACCCACGGTGACCGCCAGAGACTCCTTCCGCAGCCGCCGCCCGTGGCAGGTGGGGCAGGGACAGGCGGACATACACTCCTCCAGCTCCCGCTTCACTCCGTCGGACTGGGTCTCCCGGTAGCGGCGCTCCAGATTGTTCACGATGCCCTCGAAGGGCTGATACAGGGTGCCCTGTCCCCGGGGCTGGTCGTAGTGCAGGGTGAGCTTCTCCCCCTTGGTGCCATAGAGGATCACGTCCATGACCTCTTTGGACAGGTCCTTCACCGGGGTGTCCAGACTGAAGCGGTACTTCTTAGCCAGGGCCTCGAAGTACATGCGGGAGATGCCGTCGGACTTGATGTTGTTCCACCCAGAGGCGGTGATAGCCCCCTCTAAAATGGACAGGTTCTTGTTGGGGATGATGAGATCCGGATCCAGCTTCATCTGACTGCCCAGACCCGTACAGGTGGGGCAGGCGCCGAAGGGGTTGTTGAAGGAGAACATCCGGGGGGACAGCTCCTCGATGGACACGCCGCAGTCCTCGCAGGCGTAGTTCTGGGAAAACAGGATGTCCCGGTCCTCCCCGGGAATGTTGATGATCACCAGACCGCCGGACAGGTTGGATGCCACCTCCACGCTGTCCGTCAGACGGCGGGCCACGTCCTCCCGGATGACCAGACGGTCCACCACAATGGCGATGTCGTGCTTCTTGTTCTTCTCCAGCTTGATCTCTTCGGACAGGTCATAGGCGATGCCGTCCACCCGGCAGCGCACATAGCCGGAGCGGCGGGCATCCTCGAAGATCTTGGCGTGCTCTCCCTTCTTCCCCCGGATCACCGGGGCCATCACCTGGATGCGGGTGGCCTCGGGCAGGGCCAGGACCTGGTCGATGATCTGGTCGATGGTCTGCTGCTTGATTTCCTTGCCGCAGATGGGGCAGTGGGGGGTGCCCACCCGGGCCCACAGCAGGCGGAGGTAGTCGTAGATCTCCGTCACCGTGCCCACGGTGGACCGGGGGTTCTTGCTGGTGGTCTTCTGGTCGATGGAGATGGCCGGGGACAGGCCGTCGATGTAGTCCACATCAGGCTTCTCCATCTGGCCCAGAAACATCCGGGCGTAGGAGCTGAGGGACTCCACATAGCGGCGCTGCCCCTCGGCATAAATGGTGTCAAAAGCCAGGGAGGACTTGCCCGAGCCGGACAGCCCCGTGAGCACCACCAGCTTGTCCCGGGGGATGCTCACATCGATGTTCTTCAGGTTGTTCACCCGCGCGCCCTTGACGATGATATGTGTTTGCATGGTCATTCCTCGCAGTATTCATCTTCCCGCCGGCGGGCGGGGTTGGTTTCAATATAAGTCCAGCGGGCTTTTCTTCTGCCGCGCTCCCTAATCAAAAATGTTGTAGGCCTGCACCACATACAGCACCAGCACCACGGCGGTGATGATGCCCATGCCCAGCAGAGCGCTGAACACATACCAGTCCGATGGCTCCGCATTCTCCGGGTTTTTGACGGTAAAGCTCATATCCCAGTAAAACAGCTCCCGGTAGAACAGGATGTAGCCTATCCCCGCCGCGGCCAGCAGGGTCACCAGAGCGTAGATCTTCCAGCTGCCCCGGTGGACCAGCTCGGGCGCCAGAGCCACCCGCAGCAGCCCGGCCGCCGTCGGCTCATGCTGCTCCCGCGGGGTGATGACCTCGCCATCGGGGCCGATCACCGTGCCGTCGCCCATGGTGGCGCTGAAGGACAGGCCGGAGAGCTGCTCCCCGCTCTCGTCGTACAGGTTGAACCAGGCCCGATCAGGCCTCGGATCCCAGCCGCCCCGAAAGAGCACCGTATCCCCTTGGCGCACCTCCACGCCCGTCAGCCCTTCGGGGACATAGCTGTCCCCCATGGAGGGCTCCGGCGCGGCGGAGGGGTCCTCCCGCACCATATAGGGGCCGTAGGTCTCGTTCCCCCAACGGTGTTCCACCTGGCCGTCCGGGTAGACCGTGAAGGCGATGTCCTGTCCGTCCTTTCTGCCCGCGTATTGGATCACGCCGTCGTTCTCCGTCCGGCGGAGAAATGCATTTCCATATTCGATCCCCACGCGGGAGCACTGCACCGCCGTCACTACGGCAAACAGGGGGATGGCCACAGCCAGCAGGAGCAGCAATCCCTTGCGGAACAGGTCCATCTTGTTCCAGCGTACTTTCAGCTTCATGGTCGTCCTCCGTTTCCAGTGTTCCCGCAGAGGGGAACGGCTTATACGGTCAGGTCAGCGGTCTTGGCTCCCACTAAGGCCATCAGGTCGGCGGGATTTACCTCCACCTGATAGCCGATCTTCCCGGCGGAGACACAGATGGTGTCCAAAATCTCCGCCGTCTCGTGGAACACGGTGGGGAACTGCTTCTTCATCCCCACCGGGGAGCAGCCCCCGTGGATGTAGCCCGTCAGGGGCAGCAGCTCCTTCTGGTGAATCATGGCGATGGACTTCTCCCCCACCGCCTTGGCCGCCTTTTTCAGGTCCAGGGTGTCCTCCACAGGGATGTCGAACACATAGTACCCGCCGGAGGCCCCCCGGGCCACCAGCGTCTTGAACACGCACTCCGGGTCCTGCCCCAGATAGCCGGCCACCGACGCGCCGTCGATGGAGCCATCCGTGGGGTAGGTGTGGGGGGTGTAGGCCACCCCCTTCTGCTCCAGAACGCGCATCACGTTGGTTTTTTCTTCTTTTTGCTTTGCCATAACAGGTCCCTCTTTGTTTTCTGTCTTACAGATACATCCGCATCAGCGCCAGCACCAGCATATGCAGCGGATAGAAGGCATAGCAGGCGTACTGGATGGCCCGGCTGTGGGGGCCCTGCTTCCCATTATACAGCCAGATGGGGATCAGCGCCAGCACCGCCAGCCCCTGCTCCGAGATCTCAAAGGTATGCCCCAGCAGGGTGACGGGCATCATCATCCCGCCCAGCAGATAGCAGTTCAGGATGATCAGACCGGCCAGCTCCCCCAGCCGGCCCCAGGAGCGGCCCCGGCAGAGGTAGAACACCAGCACCGTCACCACGCCGCTGCCGTAGTAGTCCACCATGGCCAGCTGTCCCAGGAGCATCCCCAGGGCCACGCAGGCCACGGCGGCCAGGCTGAACACAATCGGTCCCTTGCTCTTGGCCCGCTCCAAAGCCATCATCAGCAGGATGGCCAGACAGAAGGTAAACATCACATTCTGGTGGAAAGGGAACACCACGGAGGAGTAATACAGCAGGTTAAAGGGGATTTCCGAGATCAGGGCGAAGACGAACATACGCCCCAGATATTTTTTTCGGTTATGGGTCAGGAAAAAGCCCTCCGCCACCTGATAGGCAAAGATGGGGAAGGCCAGCCGTCCCACGGCCGTGAGCCAGTTGTTCCCTGGCACCACCGTGGCCCACAGGTGGTCGCACAGCATCAGGGCCATGGCCAGCAGCTTGAGGGACAGGCTGTTGAGACAGCGCAGGGATTTCTTTTCACTCATGGGTATTCCTCCGTATTTCAGTGCCATTCTTTCCTTTTATGGAATGGGTTTGTGTCTACGTAGGCCCATACGGCCCGGTAATCCTTGTCGTCGCGGATGATGTGGTCGTGGTAGCCTTTCTGCCAAACCGGACGTCCGCAGCGCCTTGTCACCGCACGCTTCATTTGCCCAATGACTGTTGACAATGTTTTTGTAGGGGCGGATATCATCCGCCCGCCATTTTCTGTAATTCTCAACAACAGATGAATATGGTCTGCCATGATCACATAATTATCTACCTGTACCAACGGATATACGGCAGGGATCTTGCGGATACTTTCATCCACGATTCTTCCGTATTCCGATAGCCTGTCCAGCGGGCGGATAATATCCGCCCCTACATGGTTGGTTGATATCGGCTCCGCCGTCCAGAATATTGCCTCTCTGTTCGCCGTACACACGGTGACAAAATAACATCCCGGCTGGCTGTAATCATACTCCGGCAGACGGTTTTCCTTCCGTTTCGGTCGATCCATATGGCCCTCACTTCCCGCGCAGCTCGATGATCTGGTCACGCAGGGCGGCGGCCAGCTCGAATTCCAGCAGCTTGGCCGCCTCTTTCATCTGCTTCTCCAGCCTGGCGATCTGCTCCGCCTTCTGCTGCTTGGTCATGGATCGGATCTCGCCCCTGCGCTCCGCACTGCTCTTTTCGCCGTCCTGAGCGGAGATGTCCAGCAGGTCACGCACCGACTTGATGATGGTCTTGGGCACGATGCCGTGGGCCTTGTTGAAGGCGTCCTGCTTCTCCCGGCGGCGCTGGGTCTCGTCCATGGCCCGGCGCATGGAGGGGGTGATGGTGTCGGCATACAGAATGACCTTGCCCTCGGCGTTCCGGGCGGCCCGGCCGATGGTCTGAATGAGGGCGGTCTCGCTGCGCAGGAAGCCCTCCTTATCCGCGTCCAGAATGGCCACCAGGGACACTTCGGGCAGGTCCAGACCCTCCCGCAGCAGGTTGATGCCAATGAGCACATGGAAGGTGCCCAGGCGCAGGTCCCGGATGATCTCCATGCGCTCCATGGCGTCGATGTCGTGGTGCATATAGCGCACCTTGATGCCAGCCGCCTGGAGATAGGCAGTGAGATCCTCCGCCATGCGCTTGGTCAGGGTGGTCACCAGCACCCGCTCGTTCCGGGCGGTGCGGTCGTTGATCTCGCCGATCAGGTCGTCGATCTGCCCCTCCACCGGGCGGACCTCCACCTCCGGGTCCAGCAGGCCCGTGGGCCGGATGACCTGCTCCACGATCTGGCCGGAGCGGGTGCGCTCGTAGTCCCCGGGGGTGGCGGAGACATACACCACCTGGTTTACTCTCTGTTCAAACTCCTCAAATTTCAACGGACGGTTATCATAGGCACAGGGCAGACGGAAGCCGTAGTCCACCAGAGTGGTCTTTCTGGC
>CAKUHV010000088.1 GCA_934659445.1 uncultured Oscillospiraceae bacterium
TGGTACGCCTGAGCGGATTCGAACCGCTGGCCTTCCGCTTAGGAGGCGGACGCTCTATCCTGCTGAGCTACAGACGCGTATGCCGGGGGCGCGGCCCCGGCCGGGCGGAGCTTACTCCGCCGAGATCATATAGTAGTACACGGGCTGTCCGCCGGACAGCAGGGTGATCTCCGCATTGGGACAGGCGGCGGTAAAGACCTCCAGCGCCTGCTGGGCCTGCTCCTCGGTCACGTCCTCGCCGTAGAAGATGGAGATGAACTCTGCCCCCTGGTGCCCCTCAGACCGGGCCAGCCGCTCCAGCAGGGCGTTCAGATCCCGGTCGGTGCCGAAGAGCTGGTGCTCCTCCAGAGCCAGATAGTCCCCCTGCTTGATGGCGAAGCCGCCGAAATCGGAGTCCCGGGCGGCATAGGTGATCTCGCTGGTGCGCACCTGGGCCAGGGCCTGGGTCATGTTCTCCGTATTCTCCTCCGCCGGGGCGTCGGGGTCCACGGTCATCATGGCGGCGATGCCCTGGGGTACGGTCTTGCTGGGAATGACGATGACCTGCTTGTCCTGACACAGGGGAATGGCCTGCTGGGCGGCCATGATGATGTTCTTGTTGTTGGGCAGGACATAGACGGTCTCCGCCGGGGTGGCGTCGATGGCCTTGACGATGTCCTGAGTGGAGGGGTTCATGGTCTGGCCCCCGCCCACGATGGCGTCTGCCCCCAGATCGCGGAACACGTCCTCCAGCCCCTTGCCGGCGCACACGGCCACAAAGCCGAGCTTCTTCTCCGGCGCGGCCTTGGCGGGCCGGGTCTCTTCGGAGACGGGGGTGTAATTCTGGAAGGAGTCCTCTGCCATGTCCAGATCGTCGGTGCTCTGGGGGGCCTTGCCGGCGGCCATCTCCTCGTACTGGGTGCGCATATTTTCGATCTTGGCCAGCTCCAGCACGCCGTACTTCTGGGCCTCCAGCAGGGCGGCGCCGGGGATGTCCGTATGGACGTGGACCTTAAAGGCGTCGTCGTCCTCGCCGATGACCAGACAGTCGCCGATGGAGCTGAGGTAGGCCCGGAAGGCGTCCAGATCGGTGGTCTCGTTCTTGCGGACGATGAACACCGTGTCGAAGGTGAAGGTGATCTCCTCGTCCCCCAAGGTGCTGAACTCCGCCTTGTCGGCGGGGGCGGCGGAGTCGTCCTCCGGCATGGGCAGGCCGTTGAGCTCGTCCAGCATCCCCTGCAGGATCACCAGAAAGCCCTTGCCCCCGGCGTCTACCACGCCGGCCTTCTTCAGCACGGGGTTCATGTTGATGGTCTGGGCCAGAGCGGTCTGCCCCTCCTGGATGGCCTGCTCCAGCACGGACTGGAAGCAGTTATCCTCCCGCGCGGCGCCGGCGGCCCGGGCCGCGGACATGCGGGAGACGGTGAGGATGGTGCCCTCGGCGGGCTTCATCACCGCCTTATAGGCGGCAGCCACGCCGTAGTCCAGGGCCAGGGCCAGATCCCGGCCGTCGATGGTCTGCTTTTCCTTGATGGCCTTGGCCAGCCCCCGGAACAGCAGGGACAGGATGACCCCGGAGTTGCCCCGGGCCCCCCGCAGCAGGGCGGAGGCGCAGGCGCCGGCGGCGGCGCCCACGGAGTCGAAGCGCTTTTTCTTCATCTCCTGGGCGGCGGCGGCGATGGTCAGGGACATATTGGTGCCGGTGTCTCCGTCGGGCACCGGGAAAACGTTCAGGTCGTTGATGCCCTGCTTCTGGGCATTGATCGCGGCAGCGGCATGAATGATCATCTGCTGGAAGACCGCTGCGTCAACGGTTTTCGTCATAATCAGTTGTTTCCTTTCTGCGGGCGGGCTTAAAAGCGCATGGAGTCTACGCAGACGTCCACGCGGCGCACCTTAACGCCGGTGGTCTTGCTGACGACATAGCGCACCTCGCCCATGATGGAGCGGCACACCGCCATCAGGTTGACCCCGTTTTCCACGATGATATGCAGCTCGATGGAGACGGTGCCGTCTTCATTATAATAAACCTTCACGCCCTTGGCCATGGACTCGCGCTTGAGCAGATGGACCAGTCCGTCGGTCTTGGAGCGCACAGCCATGCCCTTGACCCCGTAGCAGTTGGTCGCCGCGTTGCCGGTAACGGCGGTAAATACGTCGCCGCTGATGCGGATCTCGCCCAGGTCGTTCTGAAGCTTCATTCAGTCTCGCCTTCCTTTCCGTAAGGGGATGGATTCCGGTACAGGATACATTGTAGTCCATTTCCCCGCAAATTACAAGGGGAAATCCGTCCGAAGCGCGTTTTGCCGGGATATCCCGCCGGTTTGCGACGAATTTTTTCCATAAAGTGGGATATAATGGCCTTCCAAAGCCCATTTTGGGGCGGATCATACAAAGGAAGGTCGTGGGCACCGCTATGACAGCCAGAGACACCATTCAGATCAGACTGCGCCGCATGAAGTGGCGTGCCGGGGGGGAGGCCGGAGTGCGGGTGACCCCCTCCGCCCTGCTGCGGGGGGCGGAGGGGGTCAGCAGCCTGCTGCTGTGCGCCGTGCTGGCCGGGGCCTGCGTCTGGGGGGAGCGGGCCCCCTTCGCCGTGGCCTTTGTGGGGGCGGCCGGGCCGGGGCTGATGGGCGGGGCCGCCCTGACGGGGGCCTGCTTCGGTTATCTCACCCTGCTGCCCCTGGCCCGGGGGCTGCGGTATGCCGCGGCGGCGGTGCTCACCTTCGCCGCCGCCTTCGCCCTTCTGGACTGGAAGCCCATGAAAAGGCCCTGGGCCATGCCCCTGACGGCGGCGGCCATGAACGGCTGCACCGGCTTTGTCTATCTGTCCCAGGGGGGCTGGCAGCGGCAGCAGGTGCTGGCCTTTGCCGCCGAAGTGGGGCTGACCGCCCTGGCGGCCCGGGGCTTTGCCGCCGTGCTGGAGCCCGTGCGCGCCGGGCGGCGGGGGGACCCCCAGTCCCTGTCCTGCCGGGCGGGGGCGCTGATGCTGCTGTGCAGCGTGCTCATGTCGCTGGAGGGGGCGCTGCTGCCCGGGGGACTGTCCGCCGGACGGGTGCTGGCCGGGACGGCGGGGCTGACCGCCGCGTGGCTGGGGGGCTGCTCCGCCGGAGCCATGACCGGGGTGCTGCTGGGACTGGCCATGGACCTGTCGGGCAAGGGGGTGCCCCTGTACGCCACGGTGTACGGCCTTGCCGCCCTGGGCACGGGGCTGGCCCGGGGCCGGAGCAGACCTTGGGCGGCGGCGGTGTGGCTGGGGCTGAGCGGGGCCGCCGCCCTGTGGGGGACGGCGGCGGTGATCCCCGGAGCCGTGGTGTACGAGGCGCTTGTCGCCTGCACCCTGTTCCTGCTGCTGCCCGGAAGGGCGCTGGGCCGCCTGGGGGCCTGGGCGGCCCCGGCCCGGACCGGCGTGGGGGCCGACCTGCGGGCCCAGCAGCTGATCCAGAAGCGGCTGGAGGGGGCGGCGGAGGCCTTCCGCAGCCTGTACCAGTCGGTGAACGCCGCCTTCCGCACGCCGGACAACGACGGGGACTCCGCCATGATCTTCCGCCGGGCGGCGGCCCAGGTGTGCCGGGACTGCCCCCGGTGGAAGGACTGCTGGCAGGAGAACTACCCCGCCACCATGGACGCCATGAACCACGCACTGCCCGCCATCCTGACCCGGGGGCGGGGGCGGGCGGGGGACTTTCCCGGCTGGTTCGCCGACCGCTGCCTCCACTTCCGGGACTATGTGGGGGAGGTGGACCGGGAGCTGGCTGCCCTGCTGTACCGCCGGCAGTACAACAGCCGGGTGCGGGCCAGCCGCTCCGCCGTGGCCCGGCAATACGCCCAGCTGTCCGACCTGCTGGGCAGCGCGGCGGCGGAGCTGTCCCAGGAGCTGGTGCCCGACCAGCAGGCCCTGCGCCGCCTGCGCCAGCGGCTGCGCTCCGCCGGGCTGGAGGGGGTGAGCGCCGCGGTGTTCCGGGACGGCCGGGGCCTGCTGCGCATCCAGCTGTCCGGCCCGGGCTGCCGCCAGATGGAGGAGCCCCGGCAGCTGCGGGCCCTCTCCGCCCTGCTGGGGGCCCCTCTGCGGGCGGAGGAGGGGGAGGGGGACGCCCTCACCCTGATCCAACAGGAGCCGCTGATGGCGGTGGCCGGGGTGGCCGCCCGAAAGAAGGACGGCGAGACGGTGAGCGGCGACGTGGGCACCTACTTCAAGGGGCCGGACGGCAGCCTGTATGTCCTGCTGTGCGACGGCATGGGCAGCGGCCCCGCCGCCAACCGGGAGAGCGCCCTGGCCGTGCGCCTGCTGGAGCAGTTCCTGAAGGCGGGGGTGGAGACGGAGCACGCCCTGGTCACCGTCAGCTCCGCTCTGGCCCTGCGGGGGGAGGAGGCCGGGGGCTTTACCACCGTGGACCTGTTACAGGTGGACCTGTTCACCGGGCGGGGGGCGGTGTACAAGCTGGGGGCGGCCCCTACCTATGTCCGCCATGACGGACAGGTGCGGCGGCTCACCGGCGGGGCCCTGCCCGCGGGGCTGTCCGCCGGGGACGGGGCCAGACCGGACAAGCTGCCCCTGCAGCTGGTCCCCGGGGACTGCGTGCTGATGGTCAGCGACGGGGTGACGGGCACCGGGGATGACGGGTGGCTCCGGCAGCGGTTTGCCGAATTTGAGGGGGACAGTCCCAAGGAGCTGGCCCGGGCCCTGATCGCCGACAGCCCCCAGGGGGCCACCGACGACCGCACCGCCCTGATGGTGCGCGTGGAGAAGCGGGAGCTGTGAGACAGTCGAAAAAGTCGGGCTGTTCTGCGTGCATCCTGACAGTATCAGTGTTCCCCGCCCCCGCAGGGGGCGGGGAACATTCAATGTCATTTAGTTAAGCAAAACCTGTCATTCCGAGGCAGTGACCGATGTCACTGCCGTGGGAATCCGCATCCAAAACGTTAGAAAAGGCGGATTGCCGCGCCAGTCTGCGGACTGGCTCGCAATGACAAAGCCCTTAGCTTAATGACATTGGGGGAACGCTGATAGTTCTTCTGCAAAGGGACACAAAATGAAATTGGGATAAAAACAAAAAATATTTCAAAGAAACCCTTGACACACACGACAGTGTTGTTGTATGATAGCGGAGCGCCTGTAAGGGCGTATTCTGCGATGATGCGCAAGATTGCTCGCTCTGCGAGGTAACTTGCGCGGAGTATGTCCGTATATCGGGCGGCTGAGCGCTTCGTGCCGCGGCGTATATCGCCGGGTACGGAGGAAACCGGCCTGTCTGTACAGCCGGTTTTTTCGTGGCCAGGAGTGATACGCACGATAGCGTGTGCAAGCGGCGCTCACCGTACGAAGGCTGGACCCAACTTTCGTATGTTATTAAGGAGGAAACCCAACATGGCAGCTCAGAAAGAAATGATCCGCATCCGCCTGAAGGCCTATGACCATCAGCTGATCGACCAGTCCGCTGAGAAGATCGTAGAGACCGCCAAGCGCACCGGAGCCACCGTCTCCGGCCCCATCCCCCTGCCCACCAAGAAGGAGATCGTCACCATCCTGCGTGCTACCCATAAGTACAAGGATTCCCGCGAGCAGTTCGAGCGCCGCACCCATAAGCGCCTGATCGACGTGGTGAAGCCCTCTCCCAAGACTGTGGAGGCTCTGATGAGTCTGGAGCTCCCCGCCGGGGTGGAAATTGAAATTAAACTGTAATTTCAAACCCGCCCACCCACCCTTTTGCGGTATAGGGGCTGCGCCCCTATGACCCCATTTTGCGGCGCAGGCCGCAAACAAATCCGTTGAACCCGCAGTCCGCCGCGCTTTGAGGCGGACGGGTCAAGTTGAAAAACCAATGGGAGCCTGATGCCCAAGTTTTTCAACCAATAACCTTTAAGGAGGAAAAATCCAAATGGAGAAAGCGATCATCGGCAAAAAGATCGGCATGACCCAGATCTTCGATGAAGCCGGCCATGTGGTGCCCGTCACCATTATCCAGGCCGGCCCCTGCACCGTGGTGCAGAAGAAGACCGCCGAGAAGGATGGCTATGAGGCCATTCAGCTGGGTTACGAGACCGTTCCCGAGCGCAAGCTGACCAAGCCCGAGTTGGGCCACCAGAAGAAGGCCGGCCTGGAGGAGTTCAAGAAGGTCCTGAAGGAGTTCCCTCTGGCCGACTGCTCCAAGTACCAGGTGGGCGATGTGCTGAACGCCGACGTGTTCGCCGCGGGCGACCGCGTGGACGTGACCGGCATCAGCAAGGGCCACGGCTTCCAGGGCGTTGTTAAGCGTCACGGCGCCGCCATCAAGAGAGTCACCCACGGCGGCGGCCCCGTCCACCGTCATCAGGGCTCTCTGGGCTCCGGCACCGACCCCAGCCGCATCTTCAAGGGCCGCGACGGCGCCGGCCAGATGGGCAACGAGCAGGTCACCGTTATGAATCTTGACGTGGTCAAGGTGGACACCGAGCTGGGCGTCATCGCACTGCGCGGCGCCGTGCCCGGCCCCAAGAACGGCGTGGTGTTCCTGCACAACAGCGTCAAGAAGGTCTTCGAGGCCAAGGGCGCTGCCGGCATCAGCGTCAACCCGCAGAAGGCCTCTGCCCGCGTCAACCCGCAGAAGGCTTCCGCCCGCAACAAGTAAGGAAAGGAGAGATTGAGTCATGCCTAAAGCGAACGTGTTCAACATGGCCGGTCAGCAGGTCGGCGAGATCGAGCTCTCCGAGGCCGTCTTCGGGATCGAGCCCAACGAGGCTGTGGTCCACGAGGTGGTCAAGAATCACCTTGCTAACTGCCGTCAGGGCACTCAGAGCGCCCTGACCCGCGCCGAGGTCTCCGGCGGCGGCAAGAAGCCCTGGCGCCAGAAGGGCACCGGTCACGCCCGTCAGGGCAG
>CAKUHV010000089.1 GCA_934659445.1 uncultured Oscillospiraceae bacterium
ACAGAGATCACCGGCACAAAGGCCAGATCGGCCTTGGCCAGAGCCTTGCGCAGCAGATGGATGTAGTTGGAGGCCCGACAGCCGCCGCCGGTCTGGGTGATGAACAGAGCCACCTTGTGGGGATCGTAGCCGCCGGTCTTGATGGCGTCGATGAACTGTCCGATGACCAGCAGGGCGGGGTAGCAGGTGTCGTTGTGGACGTATTTCAGCCCCTCGTCCACGATGCCCCGGTGGTGGCTGGTGAGCATATCCACGTGGTAGCCCTCCAGCTGGAGCAGACGCTGGAACATCCCGAAGTGGACGGGCAGCATCTGGGGCATGAGGATGGTGTATTCCTCCTTCATCTCCTTGGTGAACAGGAGACGTCCGTTGTCGTCATAGACCAGTTTAGCCATGGAAAACTCCTTTCAGGAACAGGGGATCGGAGAGACGGACTTATTGTCCGCCCCTGCTGTGCTCCTCGATGGCGGCCATCAGGGAACGGATGCGGATCTTTACCGCGCCAAGATTGCTGATGTCGTCGATCTTCAGCTGGGTATACAGCTTGCCGCCGTCCTCCAGAATGGAACGCATCTCGTCGGTGGTGATGGCGTCGGTGCCGCAGCCGAAGGACACCAGCTGCACCACCTGCATATCCGGTTGGGTGCACACATACCGGGCGGCGTTGTACATCCGGCTCTGGAAGGTCCACTGGTTCAGTACCTTCCGGGGGGCGTAGCCCTCCAGATAGCTCAGGGCGTCCTCCGTCACCAGAGTGAAGCCGAAGGAGGTGATCAGGTCGTTGATGCCGTGGTTGATCTCCGGGTCGATGTGATAGGGGCGGCCGCACACCACAATGATGGGCCTGTTTTCCGCCCGGGCCTTCTGAATGTACTCCATGCCCGTGGTGCGCACGTCGTTCTCATAGGCCTCGTAGGCGGCGTAGCCCGCCTGAACGGCGGCCTTCGTCTCATTCTTGGGGACGGAGAAGTACTCCTCCATCATTTTGGCGAAGCGCTTGGTAAAGTCCTTGTGCCGCCACAGGCCCACATAGGGGTCCAGAAAGCGGGTCTTCTTCAGCTCGGGCACGTTGGCGGCCAGCAGCTCGGGGTAATAGGCCACCACGGGGCAGTTGTAGTGGTTGTCTCCGATGCCCTCGTCGTTGTTGTAGCTCATGCAGGGGTACCAGATGGCGTCCACCCCCGTCTCAGTCAGGGCGATGACGTGGCCGTGAAGGAGCTTGGCGGGGTAGCACACCGTGTCGGAGGGGATGGTGCGCTGGCCCTTCAGGTACAGCTTGCGGCTGGACTCGGGGGAGAGGACCACTTCGAAGTTCAGGCGGGTGAACACCGTGAACCAGAAGGGCAGGTTCTCATACATATTCAGGCCGAAGGGGATGCCGATCCTGCCCCGGCTGCCGTCGCCGCCGCCCTTGCCCTCCATGGCCCGGAGCTTGGCATATTTATAGCGCATCAGGTCGGGCTGGCGGCGGGGCTCCTGCCCCAGGGGGCGGGAGCAGCGGTTGCCGGAGATGAACCGGCGGCCGCCGTCAAAGGTGTTGACGGTGAGGGAGCAGTGGTTGGTGCACAGACCGCAGGTGGCGGGCCGGGCGGTGTGGGTAAACGTCTCCAGAGCGCCGGGGGAGAGCAGGGCGCTCCTGTCCAGATGCAGGTCCCGGGCGGCCAGAGCCGCGCCGAAGGCGCCCATGATCCCGGCGATGGTGGGCCGGGTGACGTCGCGGTCCAGCTCCTGCTCGAAGGCCCGGAGCACCGCGTCGTTCAGGAAGGTGCCCCCCTGGACCACGATATGCTTCCCCAGCTCGTCGGGGTTGGCGGCCCGGATGACCTTATAGATGGCGTTTTTCACGATGGAGGTGGACAGACCGGCGGAGATGTCCGCCACGGAGGCCCCGTCCTTCTGGGCCTGCTTCACGCTGGAGTTCATGAACACCGTGCAGCGGGAGCCCAGATTCACCGGCTTCTTGGTAAACAGACCCAGCTTGGCGAAGTCGGCGATGTTATAGCCCAGGGCCTTGGCGAAGGTCTCGATAAAGGAGCCGCAGCCGGAGGAGCACGCCTCGTTCAGCAGGATGGAGTCCACCGCGCCGTTGCGGATCTTGAAGCACTTCATGTCCTGCCCGCCGATGTCGATGATAAAGTCCACGTCGGGCTCGAAGTGGGCGGCGGCCTTGTAGTGGGCCACCGTCTCCACCAGCCCCAGGTCGCAGGAGAAGGCGGCCTTGATCAGATCCTCCCCGTAGCCGGTGACGGCGGCCCCGCGGATCTGGATGCGGTCGCTACACAGGGAATAGATCTGCTTCAGCTGCTCCAGCACGATGGACACGGGGTTGCCCTGGTTGGAGTGGTAATAGGTGTACAGCAGGGCGCCGTCCGGGGTAATGAGCACCAGCTTGGTGGTGGTAGAGCCCGCGTCGATGCCCAGGTAAGCGGGGCCGGAATAGGTGTGGATGTCCAGCTCCGGGGGCTTTTTGGAGTTGTGCCGGGCGCAGAACCGGTCATACTCCTCCTGGCTGTTGAACAGGGGGGGCATGGTGTCCACCAGAGAGGAGGCGTCTACGCTCTTCTCCAGCTTGTCCAGCGCCTGCTCGAAGGGCTGGGGGGCCAGCTCGGTGGCGCACAGGGCCGCCCCCATGGCGGCGAAGCAGTCGCCGTCCGCCGGGAAAATTGCGTGGTCGGCGTCCAGCTTCAGGGTCTCGACAAACCGCTGGCGCAGACCCATGAGGAAGTGCAGGGGGCCGCCCAGAAATACGATCTTTCCCTTCAGCTCCCGGCCCTGGGTCAGCCCGGCCACGGTCTGATCCACCACGGCCTGGAAGATGGAGGCGGCTACGTCCTCCTTCCGCCCGCCCTGGTTCAGGATGGGCTGGATGTCGCTCTTGGCGAACACGCCGCAGCGGCTGGCGATGGGGTAGATCTTCTCGTGCTTCAGGGACAGCTCGTCCAGCTCCTGCACGCTTACGTTCATCAGGGTGGCCATCTGGTCGATGAAGGCGCCGGTGCCGCCGGCACAGGAGCCGTTCATCCGCTCCTCCAGCGCGCCGCCGAAGAAGATGATCTTGGCGTCCTCGCCCCCCAGCTCGATCACCGCGTCGGTGCCGGGGATGTAGCGGTCCACCGCGGCGGCGGTGGCGTATACCTCCTGCACAAAGTCGATCTTCGCGGCAGAGGCTACGCCCAGCCCGGCGGAGCCGGTGATGGCCAGCCGGATGCTCTGTCCGGCCAGCATGGACCGGATGGAGCGCAGGGTCTCGCAGGCCCGCTCACGGGCCTTGGAGTAGTGCCGTTCATAGGAACGGAACAGAAGCTGATCCTGTTCGTCCAGCACGATCACCTTTACCGTTGTGGAACCAATATCAATGCCAACTCGTAAACTCATGATACACCGCCTGAAATGAGAAGCAATGGGTGTCCGCAGTCGCCCTTTTACAGTACAGCCTGAGGGAAAAACAAAGAGAGACCGGAACCATATTTATAAATGGTAACGCCCAAATATGACGAAAACAACCAATTTAACAACTTCTTAACGAGAAAAAACGCAGAAGGAACGGGAGTTTTACAGCGACAGAATGGGCAAAGTCCACAAGGGGAGACGGGAAAAATTGTAAAAAGTACCGGAGTCCCGGCCTTTTGCCGGGACTCCGGTGGGAAAAACTCAGAACTGGGAGCTGAAGATCAGCTGCGGGCCGATCTCCGCCACGCTGTGTACCCCGCACATGGACATGGCGTCGGCCAGCTCCTGCCGGAGCTTATCCACCAGCAGGGCCACGCCCTCCTCGCCGCCGCCGTATACCGCGGTGACAAAGGGCCGCGCCATGAGTACGCCGTCAGCCCCAAGGGCCAGAGCCTTGAGCATATCCGCGCCGCTGCGGATGCCGCCATCCACCAGCACGGTCATCTGGCCGCCCACCGCCTTTGCGATGGCGGGCAGCACCCGGGCCGTGGCGGGCACGCCGTCCATCACCCGGCCGCCGTGGTTGGACACCACGATGCCGGCGGCCCCGGCCTCCAGGGCCTTCCGCGCGCCGGAGACGGTCATAATACCTTTAATAATAAAGGGAACGCCGGCGTATTCAATGATTTCCCGCAGCTCCGCCGCGGTCTTGGAGCCCGCGGGGGGCTGAAGCCCCCTCAAAAAGGGCAGGCCCGCCGCGTCGATGTCCATGGCAAACACTCTGGCGCCGGTGGCCTTGGCCTGGTCCAGCTTTTCAAAAACAGTGTCCCGGTCCCAGGGCTTTACCGTGGGGATGCCCTGTCCCCGCTGGGCGCCGATGGCCCGGGCGGCGCTGCGGAACACATCGGGGTCGGTGCCGTCGCCGGTGAAGGCGGCGATGCCGGCCCGGGCGCAGGCGGACACCAGAATATCGTTGTAGCCGGTGTCGGTAAGCAGGTCGCCATAGTGCAGCCTCACTGCGCCCACGGGGCCGGCGAACAGGGGCAGGGCCAGCCTTTGCCCAAAGAGGGTGCAGGAGGTGTCTGTCTCCCGGTTTTCGCAGATGGTATCCATGTTCAGGAAAATGTCCTGCCAGGCGTTGTAGTTGCGCATGGCCGCAGTGCCGGTGCCCTTGGCCCCGGGGCCGGGCATGGCATTGCGGCAGGCCCGGCCGTCGCACACGGGACAGCCCTTGCAGTGGGGCCCCAGACGGGGGCGGGCGGCGGCCAGCAGCTCAGGATAGGTCATGTTGATGTCCTCCCTCTGCTTAAAGTGCGGTCTTCAGAGCCTGGGCGATCTGATCGGGGCAGGAGGTGGCCTTGCCGCCGCAGCGGATGCCCTCCAGCCGGGCGATGGCGTCCTCTACCTTCATCCCCTTCAGCAGGGCAGAGACCCCCTTGCCGTTTCCGTCGCAGCCCCTGGTGATCTGAACGGACTGGATCACGCCGTTGTCCACCTCGATCTGAAAATGGGTGGAGCAGACGCCCCTGGGCGTGTAGTTGATGGTCATATGGCTCACTCCTTATCTGTGACCCTGTCCCGTTTCCCGCCGTGGGGCGCATGGACGAAACGGGGCCTTCTGTAAGGGAGTATAGCAAAAAGGCGGAAAAAAGGCAAGATGGCCCGAATTATAACCGGGGGTTATGATATACATAATAAATACAGCTTGTCGAAAAAGTCTTTTCGACAAGCTGGAGAAGATTTTGAAACTTTGAAAAAGTTCCAAAATCTTATGATTAAAAACGAAAGACACCCTTCCTGGGTTTCTTTCGTAACTATCTTCCTTCCCGTATCTCTGCGTTCCACTACTTTTTCGACAGTCTCATATTCTGCGAGATCACGGAGAAAAAATGAGTTAGGACCTGAAAATAATAAAAATAGTGTCAAGATAACATTAAGAAACACAAAAACACATTAAGACAAAGCAAAGGAGGCGTGCAAAGTGAACGTAGGCGGCATCATCATTGTTCTGGTTCTTATCGTCGGCATTGCCATGACCGTTTCCAAGAACCTCTCCCGCAAGAAGGAGCAGCAGCAGAACGACGAGGAGCAATAAAAGCTTTCTCCCCCCTCTCTCTCAAAAAAGCAGCACGGCCCGATTTTTCGGGCCGTGCTGCTTTTCTGGCGGAACAGATCGGTATGGACAGTGTCAGGCGCCCTGCTGCTCAAGGGTAAGCCGGTCCGCGATCATGGCGATGAACTCGCTGTTGGTGGGCTTGCCCTTTATGTTGGACACGGTGTAGCCGAAGTACTTCTGAAGGGTCTCCAGATCGCCCCGGTCCCAGGCCACCTCGATGGCGTGGCGGATGGCCCGCTCCACCCGACTGGCAGTGGTGCTGTACCGCTTGGCCACCTCGGGATAGAGCACCTTGGTCACGGCGTTGATCACATCCATGTCGGACACGGCGATGAGAATGGCCTCCCGCAGGTACTGGTAACCCTTGATGTGGGCGGGCACCCCAACATCGTGGATGATGGCGGTCACCTGGGCCTCCAGACTCCGGCTGGAGGCGGCCTGTCCGGCGCCCACCCGGGTGATCTGGCGCAGCCGCTCGCACACCACACTGGGGCGGCAGGGCTTGCTCAGGTAGTAATCGGCCCCCTGGGCGGCGGCCAGGTCGGCCATCGTCCCCTGTACGTAGCTGGACAGGACGAGAACGCGGGGGCGCTGGTCGGCGGGGAGCTTTTGAAGGGCGGCCAGCACCTCCAGCCCGTCCATCCGGGACAGGACCAGCTCCATAGCCACGGCGTCAGGGTGCAGCTTCTGGATCAGCTCCAGCAGCTGGGGGCCGTCGCTTGTGCTGCCGACCACACGAAGGTCGGATTCGCTGTTGATGGCTTCAGTCATGGATTTGCGGAACAGGTCGCCGGTGTCTGCAAGGACAACTGTCTTGATCGGTTCTACCATAGCTTGAATATCCTCCCTCACAATTCTGGGTGTTTCAACCCGTGCCTATAAATTACCACAAAATGGAATATAATGCAAGAACAAATCCCCAAAAACTGTGAAAACTGTACGACATATTAACAGGCGAAAAAACTAAGTTCGACAAAAATACCAATAATAGGAAGTTTGGCATAGAGATCCGGGGTGCCGGGGACGGAGCTGCGGCCCCGTCCCCGGCGCTGGATCAGGCGGTCGACTCTTCCCGGACAGCGTTGGCGCCGGATTCCAGCATACGGTCGATGGAGATCCCATATCCTCTGGTGGGGTCGTTCACCAGCACGTGGGTCACGGCGCCCACCACCCGGCCGTTCTGAAGGATGGGGCTGCCGCTCATCCCCTGGACGATGCCCCCCGTCAGCTCCAGAAGGGCAGGGTCGGTGACCTGGATGGTCATGGAGCGGTCGCCGTTCTGGGACAGGTGGGTGATGCGGATCTGGAATTCCTCCACC